>JBPCSS010000104.1:0-3008 GCA_051006855.1 Candidatus Nanopelagicus sp. | reverse complement strand
GAGGATCAATTTGGCGCACTTATTGGACATGGCACACCAATGCGCAGATTAATTGAATCAGGATCCGTTCGCGGAGATCGCTTTTTGCAATTAGGACTTCGTGGTTACTGGCCAGATGATGCCACTTTGAAGTGGATGGCTGGTAAAGGAATGAAATCTTATGAGATGACTGAGATCCATCACCGCGGAATGAAAGCAGTATTGGATGAATCATTTTCAATTCTTACCGATGGCTGCGATGGCGTCTTTTTGTCAGTTGATATTGATGTGGTGGATCCAGGAATGGCACCAGGTACTGGCACGCCAGAGCCAGGTGGAATGACCAGCCGAGAGTTACTAGAAGCGGTTAGAAGAATCTGTTTTGAACTACCAATTGTTGGCCTTGATGTAGTTGAAGTTGCACGTTCCTATGACAGCTCAGATATCACGGCAATTTTGGCAAATCGGGTAGTGCTAGAAGCACTTAGTGCAATTGCACTAAAGAAAGCTGGTGGTAATTACTCACCAACTAGGAATTTGCTAGATCGTTAATTAAATAGCTTTACGGAAAAAAGTTGAGCTACTTTGTTCATCTCCTGCCGGACATGTCTTACATGCCGCTTCGGCCTTAATTAACCCAGCCTGTTCGGCCACTTTTTGTGAAATAGTATTTAAATCTGAAATACATGCTTGGACAAACTTAATTTTAGGATCACCTTTAGCGTAATTTTCAACCAAAGCTATTGCATCTTTTGTCGCACCATTGCCTCTGCCCCATGGGGCTATCCAATAGCCAATCTCAGCATTGCCAGATTCATCAACTGAATGAATTGATATTACGCCTACTGGTTTTAAATCTTTATTTTCAATTACCCAAATTTTATACTCAGGAACATCACCTCTAATAAATCCTTGCGCATGTTCAAGTGTGTAGGGCCTAGGGATTGTGGTCCAATAAATAATTTCTTTATCTTGGCATGCTTCAAATATCCAGGAAGCATCAGCCTCGTTGATTTCTCTTATCAGGTGAGAAGGCATTACTTAATACTTGCTAGCGCCTCATCTAACACAGATAGGCCATCTCTTAGTAAATCCTCTTCAATTACAAGCGGAGGTAGCAATCTAATTACATTTGCATAAGTACCAGCTGAAAGAATTAGAACTCCCTTACTGGTGCAGTACTTAATAACTGCTGTTAACGCCTCTGGGTTTGGCTCAGTTGTACCTGGTTTTACTAATTCAATCGCCTGCATTGCGCCTCTACCTCTGACCTCACCAATGATTGAGTATTTTTTCATCATGGCGGTAAGTTCAGTATGCATGATTTGCCCAATTTTATTTGCTCGTTCAACTAAATTATCCTGCTCAATTACCTCAATGGCACCTAGTGCTGCAGCACATGCGATTGGATTTCCGCCATATGTGCCACCAAGACCTGAAAGATGAATTGAATCCATAATTTCAGCTCGGCCAGTCACACCAGAAAGTGGCAGACCTGCTGCAATTCCTTTAGCGGTAGTAATTAAATCTGGCTCAATATTTTCATCCTCACTTGCAAACATTTTGCCAGTGCGGCCAAATCCAGTTTGAACCTCATCTGCAATAAAGATGATTCCATTCTCTTTGGCAAAATTAACTAAGCCTGGCAGAAAGCCCTGAGGTGGAACTACGAAGCCACCTTCACCTTGAATGGGTTCAATTACAATCGCTGCAACATTTTTTGCGCCAATTTCTTTTTCAATCTTATGAATCACCACATCCAGCGCCTCTTGCGCACACTTTGATTGATCGCCATTCCATCTAAATGGATAGGCCATTGGCATGCGATAAATCTCTGGGGCAAATGGTCCAAAGCTATCTTTGTAAGGCATATTTTTTGCAGTCATTGCCATGGTTAAGTTAGTACGGCCGTGATAGCCATGTTCAAAGACAATTACTGCTGATCTCTTTGTGTAAGAGCGGGCAATCTTTACCGCATTCTCTAACGCCTCAGCTCCTGAATTAAATAATGCAGATTTCTTCTTAAACTTTCCTGGCGTTAAGCGATTTAAGGCTTCGCAAACTTCAACATATCCGGTGTATGGCACCACCATAAAACAGGTATGGCTAAAGGCATCAATTTGGGTTTTTACTCGATCTGCTACGCGATTTTGTGTGTGACCAACATTTAATACCGCAATTCCGGCACCTAAATCTAAAATCGAATTGCCATCAACATCAACAATGATTGCACCTTGGGCATGATCAATAAAAACTGGAAAAGCAGTACCAAGAGAGGCAGAGACCGCCTCACCTCTGCGCTTAATTAGCTCAGCAGATTTAGGACCGGGGATAGCAGTTACTAGATTTCGTTTTTGCGCTACTGGTTTTTTCGCCTCTGAGTACATGCCTAAATACTATCTGAGAAGGCGCAAAACTCGACACAGTTAAGATAGGCATATGCGTGATGTGGTGGTTTTGGGTTCAACTGGATCTATCGGGGTGCAGGCCCTGGAGATAGTTGCTGCCCATCCAAATAAGTTTCGCTTGGTTGGCTTAAGTGGTGGTCGTAAAAACCCTCAACTTTTAATGGCGCAAGCTAAAAAATTTAATGTACCAATAGTTGGCTCAATGGCTCCGGCACCAGCAACAGCTGGTGTGCAGGTAATTGATGGTGATAACTCATCAATTGAGATTGCTGCCCTGCCCTGCGACATTGTTTTAAATGGCATCACCGGTTCAATTGGATTAGGGCCAACACTTTCTGCCCTCGGTGTTGGCAACAAAGTTGCCCTAGCTAATAAAGAATCCTTAGTTGCCGGCGGGGAATTAGTAATGAAGTTTGGCGCAGAAAAAATAATTCCAGTTGATTCTGAGCACTCAGCGATATTTCAAGCATTACTCGCTGGAAAGAGAAGTGATGTTAAGAAATTGATTTTAACTGCAAGTGGTGGTCCCTTCAGAAATAGAGCAGATCTATCAGATGTGACGGTTGCCGATGCGCTCAATCATCCAACCTGGTCAATGGGTGAGGTAGTAACAATAAACTC
>JBPCSS010000103.1:0-6094 GCA_051006855.1 Candidatus Nanopelagicus sp. | reverse complement strand
GTCGCAGTTTAATATTGAGTTTACATTTGATGGTGAAAAGATCAATGCAATTTCTGGACAATCTGTAGCGGCAGCACTTTTGGCAGAAAACGTGCGAACTCTTCGTAAAACTAGATTCAATAATAATGAGCGGGGCGTATTTTGCGGAATTGGTGTTTGCTTTGATTGCTTAGTTGTAATTGATGGCATTACCAATCAGCGAGCTTGCTTGATCGAGGCCAAGCCAGGCATGAAAGTTCAAACACAGGTAGGTAGCGATGCATAAGGTGGTAATTGTTGGCGCAGGTCCAGCAGGCTTAAGTGCGGCAATCGCAGCTGCTGCTGCCGGTGCGCCTGTGTTATTAATAGATAGCAATCCAAGGTTGGGCGGTCAGTACTGGCGTTTACCAGCGGATAATTTTGGTGATCAACATGATCAACATTTTGATCTTGATACAGGTCTGGTACTCATTAATGCAGTTAAAGATCGTAAAGAGATTGAAATTTATAGCGGTGCACAAATCTGGAGTGCCACCCATAAGGATGGTATTAACACCTTGCGAGTACTCCACAATGGTGTTGAAAAAATAATCAATACTGGAAATCTAATCCTGTGTACTGGTGCATATGATCGAACCTTGCCATTTCCTGGCTGGGACATACCTGGAGTTATGACACCTGGTGGCGTGCAATCATTATTAAAGGGACATGGCGTACTTGCCGGCAAACGAGTTGTTGTGGCAGGAAGCGGACCTTTCTTATTACCAGTTGCAGCTGGTGTGATTAAGGCTGGTGGTGAGGTCGCGGAGTTACTTGAAGCAAATAAATCCTATCGATGGCTACTTTCACCATTGGCATTGCTAGAAAATGCATCAAAATTTAAAGAGGCTTTTTATTATATTAAAACTATCAGCCAAGCAAAGTTACGTGCCAGGTTTGGCCAAGCTGTAGTCGCTGCTCATAAAGGAAGTGATGGCAGTTTGGAGTCGGTAGATGTTGCAACTATTGGTCGTAAGTTTAAGGTTAAAAAGATTAGGAATGTTAAATGTAACGTAGCAGCTGTCGGCTGGGGCTTTACAGCTGATACTTCACTTGCTGGCGCATTAGGCTGTAAACAATCTGTCGCTAAAGATGGTGGCGTAGTTGTTTTGGCTGACCAGGATCAACAAAGTTCAATTCCTGGGATTTTTGTGGCAGGTGAGATCACTGGAATAGGTGGATCTGAGCTATCAATGGCCGAAGGTGTCATTGCTGGAATCTCTGCTGCGAAATTTGTTGGCTGCAAAGTCGAGGTTCTTAAAGCCCATCGTAAACGTCGAGCAAAAAAGCAAAGATTTGCTAATGCATTAATTAAATCTTATCCAGTTAAAGCTGGCTGGATTTCTTGGTTAAGTGGACAAACTGTTATATGCCGCTGTGAAGAGGTTACGGTTAACAATTTAAAATATGCAATTGAAGAACTAGGTGCCACTGATTCTAGAACTGCAAAGCTACTAACAAGGTGCGGCATGGGTCTATGCCAAGGAAGAGTATGTGGACGATCGGTTGTTGATTTGGTAGCAGCAGAATTAAATATCTCACCTTCTGATACTGATCGATTTTCTGCCGTCAATCGACCAATTATTTCGCCAATTCCACTTGGTGTTTTAGCAAAGGGCGAATAGGGTTTAGCCATGACAACATCAAAGCCATGGCATGGAGTTTTAACTGCAACCGCACTTCCATTTAGATCAGATCTTTCTATTGATTTTGATAAGTATGCCGACCATATTAAATGGCAAGCAGATAATGGAGTTCATGGCGCAATTCCAAATGGTTCACTTGGAGAGTATCAAGTTCTAACTCCTGAGGAACGCACAAAAGTTTTAAAGACCGCACTTGATGCCGCGCCTGTCGGTTTTAATGTTGTGCCAGGAGTTGCAGCTTATGGCGCAGCTGAGTCTCGCAGGTGGACTGAGCAAGCAGCTGAGATGGGTGCTAAATGCGTAATGCTTTTACCACCAACTGCCTACCGTGCCAATGATGAAGAGATCATCGCTCACTACAAAGAGGTGAGCAAAGTTGGATTGCCAATTATTGCCTATAACAATCCTTTTGATACCAAAGTTGATTTGACTCCACAATTAGTTGGCCGAATTGCAGAAGCTGCAGAAAATGTTGTAGCGATCAAAGAGTTTTCCGGAGATGTGCGCCGGGTTTGGCAGTTACACCACTACGCCCCAAGAATTGAAGTATTAGTTGGCGCTGATGATGTTTTGCTTGAATTATCAACTGGTGGTGTAGTTGGCTGGATTGCTGGTTTTCCAAATGCACTACCTCAAGAATCTGTTGAACTTTACAACCTTTGTTTAGCTGGTAAATATGCTGAGGCCAAACCAATTTATGCTGCGGTTCATAATCTCTTTAATTGGGACAGTAGAAAAGAGTTTATTGTTGCAATTAAAATAGCAATGGAAGCGGTCGGTCGTTATGGTGGTCCAACTAGATTGCCTAGGTTGCCTCTGCCAGCCAATGATTTAGCTCAGCTAAATAAAGATATTAAGCAAGTACTAGATTTCTATAAAAATAGAAAATAGTTAAATGAAAAATAGTCTGCGCACCGTAACCACGGTTGAATCGCACACTGAGGGAATGCCCACCCGAGTTGTCACCAGTGGGATTGATGAGATCCCAGGTAATACGATGTTTGAAAAGCGCATGAACTTCATGGCTAATCAAGATTACATTCGGCAGTGGCTTATGTATGAACCTCGTGGACACCCTGCGATGAGCGGGGCCATTCTGCAAAAGCCCACCAGATCTGATGCTGATTGGGGTGTTATCTTCATTGAAGTTTCAGGGTGCTTGCCAATGTGTGGCCATGGCACCATTGGAGTTGCCACAGTTTTAGTTGAGAAGAATTTAGTTGCAGTCACAGAGCCAATTACCACAGTCCGACTTGATACCCCAGCCGGATTGGTTGTTGTTGATGTTCAAGTCAAAGCCGGCAAAGCCGAAAAAGTGACTTTAACAAATGTTCCTTCATTTTCTTATCAATTAGATCAAACAGTAGAAGTTGCTGGCTTTGGGAAAATTAAATATGACATGGCATTTGGTGGAAATTTTTATGCAATCATTCCAATTGATCGAGTAGGCATAGATTTCAAAAGAGAAAATGGCCAAAAGTTCTTAACAGCTGGTCTTGCAATTAGTGATGCAATTAATCAACAAAATAGACCGATTCACCCTGAGAATCCAGATATTGCAGTTTGCCACCATATTGATTTCATAGCTGCGGGTAAGAATCCATTGCATTGGAAAAATGCCATGGCAATTCATCCTGGTTGGTTTGATAGATCACCATGTGGAACAGGAACTAGTGCCCGACTAGCACAGATGGTTTCAAGGGGTGAATTTAAAGACACTGATGTACTTATAAATGAATCTTGGATTGGCTCCCAATTTGAAGGAAGAATAAAAGAGCACACAACTGTTGCCGGTCTAGATGCGATAGTGCCAACTGTTACCGGAAGAGCCTGGGTTATGGGTGAGGCTACTTGGTTGTTAGATCCAACAGATCCATTCCCAAATGGATTTATAGTTTAAATTTATTCCGCCAGCATCTCTATTTTTCGAGCAAGCGCGCCACCAACCATGGCATGAAGTTTTGTTCCCTCTGGTAAATACTCCTCTGAAATAATTTCACCTTGCTCATGGACTGCACTTACTAAATCTCCTCTATTAAATGGAATTACCGCATTAACTTCCACCTTTGGTTTTGGTAGTGCAGATTCGATTGCTTTAACCAAAGTTTCGATGCCATAACCAGTTCGGGCTGAGATTGCATAGGCATTACTTTCCCTCCTTAGCAACTCCATTAAAACTTCAGGTGCGGCAACATCTGCTTTGTTAATTGCAATTATCTCCATAATCTCACCACCACCTATTTCGGTAATTACCTCCCGAACCGCTCGCAATTGTTCAGTTGGGTCTGGATGAGCGCCATCAACAACATGCACGATCAAATCAGATTGTGAAACCTCCTCCAAGGTTGATTTAAAAGCCTCCACCAATTGGTGTGGCAAATGCCTAACAAATCCCACGGTGTCGACTAATGTATAAATTCGTCCATCACTACTTTGAGTTTTTCTAACAGTTGGGTCCAATGTCGCAAACAATGCATTTTCAACTAATACATCAGATCCGGTTAGTCGATTTAAGAGTGAGGATTTACCAGCATTCGTATAACCTGCAATCGCAACTGATGGAATACTGTTTTTTCGACGTTCATTTCGCTTTGTATCTCTTGAAACCTTCATCTCTTTAATTTCACGGCGCAATTTCGACATTTTGTCATTAATTCTTCGTCTATCTGTTTCAATTTTGGTTTCACCAGGTCCTCGCCCACCGATGCCACCTGCTTGTCTTGATAAAGATTCACCCCAACCACGAAGTCTTGGCAACATATAAGACATTTGCGCTAACTCAACCTGGGCTTTACCTTCCCGACTTTTGGCATGCTGCGCAAAAATATCTAAAATCAACGCAGTTCGATCAATCACCTTTACTTTAACCTTTTGCTCTAAAGTTCTAAGTTGAGCAGGAGATAACTCGCCATCACAAACGACAGTGTCAGCTCCTGTTGCCACAACCGCATCCCGAACCTCTTTAACCTTTCCAGAACCAATAAAGGTTGCAGAATCTGGTTTATCCCGGCGCTGGATTAAAGCCTCCATAACTTGCGATCCAGCAGTTTCAGCTAATGCTGCTAACTCTTTTATTGAATTATCTGCATCCTTAGCACTTCCTTCAGTCCACACACCGACTAATACAACTTTTTCTAAACGTAATTGACGGTACTCAGCATCGGAAACATCTTGTAATTCTGTTGATAGGCCGCTTACCCGACGAAGCGCTTGTCGATCTTGTAGATCTTGGTTGTCACTTTCTGGTGAATCCTGTAATTCATAATCTGCAACCGCTTGAGCATTTTCTCGAATTAGAGTATCAATATCTATCTCAAGACCATCCTCTTCGCCAAACTTATTTTTACTCACAGATACTGATCCAACTCAATCTCTTTAACTAATACGGCCGGACCAGTCAATGTTGCATTGCTGTGGCCATCTATTTCAACCATTAATCTGCCACCTGGTGAATTAATTACCCATTTAATTGGAAGAGATTTTCTTTTTGCAATGGTGGCAGCCAGTGCAACTGCACATGTACCGGTTCCACAAGATTGAGTTTCACCCACTCCTCGCTCATGCACACGCATTTGCAACTCACCATTTTCTAGAAATTTAACAAATTCAATATTCACACCATCTGGATACTCAGAAGCTGGTTCAGCCATTGGCTGAGTTTTTAAATCTCCAATTAAATTCATATCTTCAACAAAAACCACTGCATGTGGATTGCCCATATCAATATTAAGCCCATGAAAGGTGTTGCCATTTGCATTCACTTTTATCTCACCGGGAATTTGACTCACCTGTCCCATATTTACGGAGATATCACCTTCATCTGGTACTGATAAGAATTTTCGACCATCTCTAGTATTAATCGCATAGATACCGCTGCCCTGATGATTATTTTGCGTAAGGTAGCGAGCCATTACTCGAATTCCATTTCCACACATCTCAGCCACGCTGCCATCAGCATTTAGATAATCCATAAACCATTGGCCATCTTTTTTGATTATCTTTATAAAACCATCACCGCCAACCCCAGATTTTCGATCACAAATTCGCTTAACCTGCTCGGGTGTAAATTTAAGTTGATCTGCTTCATCAAAGACCAGCACAAAATCATTGTGGGTGCCATGCCCATAGGTAGCTTTTATCATTAATTAATACTAGCCAACAGTTTTTCTAACTGGCCGGCCTTACTTTCTGGCGCCAACCATTTAATTCGATCATCTCGAGAAAACCATGTCTCTTGTCGCCTGGCATATGCCCGAGTCACCCGTTTAGTCTCCTCTTTTGCAAATGCTTCATCACACTCACCATTTAAATAATTCATTATTTGACTATAACCAAGAGCCATCTTGGCAGTGGTGGCTTGCTCTAAACCTTTGGTCATTAGTTGCATTACCTCCCGAACAAATCCCTGCCTCCACATATTTTCAACTCTG
>JBPCSS010000102.1:0-3352 GCA_051006855.1 Candidatus Nanopelagicus sp. | reverse complement strand
GCTGAAAAAATATATGAAACGGCCTTGAAGAAGAGGATCAACTTAAGAATTATAGATCAAAACACTCTTTCGATCAGCTTTGATGAACAAAGTACATCTTCTGATCTGATTGAACTTTTAGAACTGTTTGAGAGTAAATTAATTCCTGTTGAGAGAATTAGTTCAGGGTTAAGTCGCAAAGGTGAATTCTTAACCCATCCAATTTTCAATACTTATCATTCAGAAACAGCGATGCTTAGATATATCAGAACACTTTCAGATCGTGATTTGGCTCTAGATCGAACTATGATCCCACTGGGCTCATGCACGATGAAATTAAATGCGACTGCGGAGATGATCCCAGTTACTTGGCCATCATTTAATTCGATTCATCCATTTGCCCCAGTTGAACCATCCTCTGGTTATATAACACTTATTGACTCCTTAAGTAAATGGTTGGTCTCGGTTACAGGGTATGACGCTGTTTCGTTGCAACCCAATGCTGGATCACAAGGGGAGTTCGCTGGTTTACTAGCTATTAGGAATTATCTTGATAGCAAAGGTGAGCAAGCAAGGGATATATGTTTGATTCCCTCAAGTGCACATGGAACAAATGCCGCTAGCGCAGTCATGGCCGGTATGAAAGTGATTGTTATAGCCTGTGATGAGAATGGAAATGTCAGCTTAGATGACTTAAAAATCAAGATAGAACAATATAAAGATAGTTTAGCGGCGCTGATGGTCACCTACCCTTCAACTCATGGTGTATTTGAATCTGCGATCTCGCAGATATGCCAGATGGTTCATGATGCAGGGGGTCAGGTATATGTTGATGGTGCGAATTTAAATGCACTTGTCGGAGTTGCTAAACCTGGAAAATTTGGTGCCGATGTTTCCCATCTGAATTTACATAAAACTTTTTGTATTCCTCATGGTGGCGGGGGACCAGGTGTTGGACCGGTTATCGCTCGCTCACACCTTGCACCTTTTCTTCCAAACCATCCAGCAAATAAAGCAGCTGGCCCTGCCACAGGTCCTGGACCAGTTTCTAGTGCACCCTTCGGATCAGCCTCAATTTTGCCAATCTCTTGGATGTATATCCGAATGATGGGTGGGGCAGGTTTAACCAAAGCTACAGAGGTAGCTATTTTGTCTGCGAATTATCTAGCTAAAAAACTAGATCCACTCTTTCCAGTGCTATACAGAGGCCAAAATGGTCACATAGCTCATGAATGCATAATTGATTTGCGAGAAATTACGAAAAGAACTGGCGTAACAGTTGATGATGTTGCTAAGCGCTTAATGGATCATGGCTTTCATGCACCAACAGTAAGTTTCCCAGTGGCTGGAACCATGATGATTGAACCCACCGAATCTGAGGATGTAAGAGAGTTAGATCGATTTTTAGCAGCAATGGAAAGCATAAGAGGTGAAATTACGCAGATTGAAACTGGTGAAATTGCTGTTGAGGATTCTCCATTGCGCCATGCACCGCACACAATTGGTGATCTGGTTAGAGATGATTGGAATCGAAAATATTCACGTCAGACAGGAGCTTTTCCAAATGGTGAGAGTTTTGGAATTGGAAGAGGTGGTAAATATTTACCCACAGTTGGCCGAATAGATGGGGTTTACGGGGATCGTAACCTTGTATGTAGCTGTCTGCCGATCGAGGAGTTGGCTTCGAACTAGATCTTTCTTACTTTACATAATGTAGATTATCGGCGGTTAATCAAGCGTCGAATAGCCCAAATAGTGACCATCGACCAAGCTTCCCAAATGATTGCAAGGCTCATCTTTGAATATCCATTCTCACGCTCAACAAAAGTAATAGGTATTTGAGTAATCTTAAATCCGGCCGTGATTGCTTTTAATGCCATTTCTATTTGAAATCCGTAACCCCTTGTTTCAATATCCTCAAACTTTAATTGTTCCAGGAAAGCTCGCGGTATAACTCGGTAACCAGAGGTTAAGTCCTTATATGGCAGATTCAAGGCTAATGCAGCATAGCCGGTACCTAATTTAGATATCCATCGTCGTCTCGTAGGCCAATTTACTACTGAGCCGCCCGAAATCCATCTAGTGCCAATAACCAGCGAATCCTTCGCTGCTCCCTGCAGCAAATCAACTAATTGTTCCGGTTGATGGCTTAAATCAGCATCCATTTCCACAAAATACTGGTAATCCCCACTTAACCCTTGTTTAAACCCAGCTAGATACGCTGGACCTAACCCGGACTTAATTTTCCGCTCAAGAATTGAAAAGCCTGGCAGGTTCATACGTCGAGCTATCTCAGCAGTTTTATCTGGTGAATCATCATCTACGAGTAGAATATCAATTTTAAAATATTCAGAGATCAGATTCCGGGCAACATCTAAGCGAGTTAACAAAGATCTAATACTTTCAGATTCATTATATGTTGGAACAACAACTAATACTGAGATCAAGATCTTCTCCTAACTCTTGCTACTACCAAGCATATCAAAATAATCGCAGCAAACGGTTCGACCAGATATCCAAAAGATTGACGAACAGTTAAACCTTGAACAGCAACGATGTTGCTTTTTAGTGTGGCTGGTTTGAATTTTTCTAAGCTTTGAAGGATACGCCCTTTTGAGGAAATGACAGAAGTGGTACCAGTAGTTGAAACATAGGCGATGTTCCGATAAGACTCTAAAGCACGGACTCTTGCAATATTAAGTTGTTGATCTAGTTGATTAGTATCTCCAAATGTCGCATTGTTTGTTTGAACTACCAAAAAATCATTTTTTGCCTCGGAAACAAAACTATCATTAATTAATTCATAGCAGATTAACGTGTTAAACTTTTTATCGTCTACTTCAAAAACGACATTCTGTAAACCAGCTTTAAAATCTGTTATTTGATTGGCATACTTTGAAAGTTTTCTTGCAACACTTCGAAGCGGTAGATACTCACCAAATGGAGTGAGATATCGCTTTGTATAGATCTGCTCTTTGTCATAGTTATATAGAATAGATTGATTTTTAGGCCCTTCGGCAGATTTTGTAACAGCTCCAATTAACAAAGGAGTGTTTAGCAGCATGGATAAATTTCTTATTGAGTTGTTAACGTTCGGATTTTTATTGACATCAACGTCAACTGAATTTTCAGGCCAAATAATTAGGTTAACCTCATTCGGTGCAATAGAGGAAAGTGATTGATCGAGATGACGTTTGAATACCTCCTGCGGCTTACTATTGAAATCTAAACCGAGATTAACTACTCCCCCTTGAACTAAAGCTATTGATACGTGATCCTTTATTTGTGTATTTACTGGGATTAACCAGCAAACTACTGGTAGTAATAATGCAAGGGCTAAAGAGCTAAATTTGCGAGCACTACTAATCAGGCC
>JBPCSS010000101.1:0-4063 GCA_051006855.1 Candidatus Nanopelagicus sp. | reverse complement strand
CAGTTGCTGCTTTCTCTTCGGCGACTAAGTCATCAATATATTTTTGATACTCACTTGGTGTCACAACCTTTACCGTGAATAACATCTGAGCGTGGTTTCGTCCGCAAAGAATGTTGCATCTTCCCGGGTACGTGCCCAACTTATTGGCAGTGAACTCCAACTGGTTAGTTACTCCTGGCAGATTTTGCATTTGGATCATAAAAGCTGGGATCCAAAAACCATGGACCACATCATTTGCATCTAGGGTGAATCTAACCTTCTCCCCCTGTGGTAAAACTAAAGTTGGCGGCTGTGCTGGCGTACCAGTAACGATTGCGCTCTTATATTCCCCAGCATCTTTGTACTTAAATTGCCAGGACCATTGAAATCCAACTACATCAATAAAGTGTGAAACCTGGGCATCTGGTGAAATCTTGACGATCCTTGACTCTCTTTGTGCTGTGAAATAGAAAAGTACTGCCACGATGATGAACGGAATTACAGTGTATGCAACCTCGACTGGAATGTTGTACTGCGTTTGTTTTGGAAAATTTTCGTTCTTTTTACGATGGAAAACCGCAGGCCATAAAATTAAAATTAAAGTAAATACTCCAACTACGCCTGCAGCAATCCAAGCGCCTTGCCAAAGTGAGTGTGATGCATCATTAACGCTTGTTATTCCATCTTCAAAGCCAAGTCCAGGCACATCTTCTTTCGCACACCCTGCTAAAAGTGGGCTTAGCGCCAGTAACGCAAGCAGAGATTTTCGGTAAGGCATACGCATGGGCTTAAGGATAACCTTCTGCCATAACAATGTCGCATGCAGGCGGTTGGGGGTAGAAGGTGGTTCGCATCACAGCCGATTTTCAGCAGGAAAGAGTGCTACACCCTGCAGCAATGGCCTTGTTAAATCAGTTCTTTTCTAAAGGATGGGCTGACCCAAATAAGTTAAATCACAATTCAAGGCAAACAGCAATTTTGCTTCAACAGGTTCGTGAAAAATTTGCCGAGCTGTTAAAAGTTCGCCCAGATCAGTTGGAATTTCTAGGTGAGAGTGATCTGGGTTTTCAATTAGGAATATCTGGATTGCTAAAACCTGAAAGTAAATTAATTTATTCAAGTATTGATCGTCAGCGAGTTTTTGCAGTTGCAGCAAATGAAGAAAATCTGGGCAGGAAGGTGACTGTTCTTCCAGTTAATTCCAACGGTGAGATTGGTGCATTTTCGGCATCTGCTAACGATGTGGTGGTTTGGCAAGTGGCAAATGGTGAAAGTGGAAATATTCAAACTAAAATAGTCACTCAAGCTGCAATCTTTGCCGATTGCACCGCAAGTGGAATTGATTACCTACCTACTTTCGATTATCAAACAGCCTTATTTGAGAGTTCTAGTTGGCAAGGACCTGCTGGCTTTGGAATTTTAGTTATTAAACAGGCAAAGGATTGGCGAAATCCTCTGCCGCATAATGACCACACCAGAGTGCCCGGTGGGTTTTCAATCCCACTTGCAATCGCAAGCTCAGTGGCGTTAGAGGCTTACTTAGCAGATCGCGATATCAGGGCTAAGTTGAAGGAACAGATTGTTAACTTTATAAAATCTGAAATACCTGAAGTTGATATTGCATCCTCCCTTAATGGCCTCTCCAAGTTTTTGTCATTTTCAATCTCTGGTCTAGAGGCTGATCGCCTTTTACTAAGCCTTGAAGATTTAGGGTTTGCAGTTGACTCTGGCTCGGCATGTAAATCAGCAGATATGCAGCCAAGCCATGTGCTGGCCGCAATGGGAAGGCCAATCGCAGGAAATATTCGATTAACACTTCATAAAGATATTACCGAGCAGATGGTGAAAGAGTTTTGCCAGGCATTAAAAAGCTGTGTTGAAAAATTACGGAGTAATTAACCAGCCAACCGGACATTTAGATGAGGTCTAACCTCATCAGCGGCAGCTTTTCCATAGGCAATTTCAAATCTGCTTAAAAACTCATCCTTGGTAAATCGATACTCCTGGGTTCCAGTTGTTTCGATGCAGTAGGTAGCAAGGAGTGAGCCAAGTTGACCACATCTTTCATGACCTAATCCCCAAGACAGGCCTGCAATAAATCCAGATCTGAAATTATCTCCTACGCCAGTTGGATCCAACTTCTCTTTTTCTTTTGGAACCCCAACATAAATTGTTTCCTTACCATGCTCTTCTATTTGCGCACCTTTTGAACCAAGAGTTACAACCCGAACTTGGACACGATCAAATAACTGACGATCGGTCCAGCCAGTTTTCTGAATTGCTAGCGCTAACTCATACTCATTTAAGAACAAGTACTTAGCCCCTTCAATTAGCTGCGCGATCTCCTTGCCATCCATTCTCGCCATTTGCTGAGATGGATCTGCGGCAACTGGAATCTTTAATGCTCGCGCCATCTCTGAGTAGCGCATCATGGCTTCTGGGTCATCAGGTGAAATAACTAAAAGATCAAATTTTCCAGTCTTTGCCATGATTGGCTCTAACTCGATATTGCGCGCCTCACTCATAGCTCCCGGAAAGAAAGATGCAATTTGATTTAACTCAGTATCAGTTGTCACCATAAATGTTGCAGTGTGAAGTTTGTCTGAAACTAAAACATGTGAGGTGTCCACGCCATGGCGCTTTAGCCAAGCTTCATAATCAACCCAATCCCGTCCGACGGCTGCAATAAGAACTGGATTTAAACCAAGGGCGCCCATGCCAAAAGAAATATTTGCACCACACCCACCACGCCTGATTTCAAGAGTATCCACCAAGAATGAAAGAGAGACTTTGGCCAGTGAGCCAGCTACCAATGAATCGGTGAACTTGCCACCAAAACTCATGATGTGGTCGCCACCGACCGAGCCGGCAACTGCCACCTTCATATTATTTATTTAACTTTGATTAGTTAAATGAATCGCCACAAGCACATGAGCCTTGGGCATTTGGATTATCAATTGTGAAGCCTTGCTTCTCAATTGTGTCAACAAAATCAATTGTGGCACCCATCAAATATGGTGTGCTCATTTTGTCAGTTACAACCTTAACTTTTTCTGCACCAAACTCAGTAATGGTGTCACCATCTAGGGCGCGATCATCAAAATACAGTTGGTAGCGAAGTCCAGAGCAACCACCAGGTTGGACTGCAACGCGAAGACTTAAATCATCTCGGCCTTCTTGCTTCAGCAGTGATGAAACCTTTTGAGCTGCAACATCAGATAATGCAATGCCAGCAGTTGTTGTCGTAGTTGTTGTCTCTGTGCTCATACTCACTTACTCTCCAATACCTAACTTAGGCTCATAGGCTACTAGTTCTTGCCAAAGATTTCTGCACCAAAACCTGTGAGCGTTTACACTTGCCCATATGGGAATAAGTGAACTACTGCTACTTGGTAGTGAATCTGATCTAAATAGCGAGCGGGGCGTCTCCTGCGATGGTCAACTGCCTTCTGCAAGTGAGCCGCAATTAATCGATCGAGCCCAAGCAGCCCGAAAGGCATTGGGTGGCAAAGCGATGGTGCTAGGCCATCATTACCAGCGAGATGAAGTAATTGCTTTTGCTGATATCAGAGGTGATTCTTTTAAGTTGGCGCAAGCAGCAGCTGAAAACTCTGCAGCTGAATTTATTTTCTTCTGTGGTGTTCACTTCATGGCCGAGAGCGCCGATATTTTAACTACCAAAAATCAAAAAGTGATTTTGCCTGATCTTGCTGCTGGCTGTTCTATGGCAGACATGGCAACGGCATCTCAAGTTCAGGATTGCTGGCAGGTTTTAGAAAAACTAGGTGTGGCAAAGAAAACTATACCTATCACCTACATGAATTCATCTGCTGCGATTAAAGCCTTCACTGGAAAAAATCACGGAGCTGTTTGCACCTCTTCTAATGCTGCTAGAGCGATGAAATGGGCATTTGAAAAGGGTGAAAAGATATTGTTTTTGCCAGATCAACATTTAGGAAGAAACACAGCGGTTTTATCTTTAGGTCTCAAACTTTCTGATTGCGTTATCTATAACCCATGGAAACCAAATGGTGGATTAACAGATGAAGCGATCGTAAATGCCAAAGTAATTTTATGGCGTGGT
>JBPCSS010000100.1:0-27069 GCA_051006855.1 Candidatus Nanopelagicus sp. | reverse complement strand
GCTAATTGCAAATCATTTGCGTGTTTTAACAATTACGCTTATAAAAGATTAAGACTCATTCCAATGTGATGTAATCGGCAATCTACGATCCTTACCAAAGGCTCGATTTGAGATCTTGGTTCCGGGTGGATACTGCCTTCTTTTATACTCAGCGCGATCTACTAACCCAACCACCTTATCTACCATCGCTGCCTCAAAGCCGGCGGCGAGCGCAGCTGGCCGACCACCATCTTGATCAATATAGATTTCTAAAATCTGATCCAATACTTTGTAATCAGGTAGTGAGTCAGAGTCCTTTTGATCAGGTCGTAACTCCGCACTTGGCTCCTTATTGATTGAGTTAACTGGAATAGGTGGGGTTTGCCCCTGCAAAATGGCTAACTCATTGCGCCACTTAGCTAATTGCCAGACTTGGGTTTTATATAAATCTTTAATTGGCGCAAAGCCACCAACTGCATCGCCATACAAAGTTGAGTAGCCAACTGCTAACTCAGATTTATTGCCAGTGGCTAAAACTAAATGCCCCTCTTGATTTGATAATCCCATCAAGGTAACACCGCGCACCCGGGCTTGCAGATTCTCCTCTGCCACTCCTGCCAAATGCAGATTTTCAATAAAGTTTGCCACCATTGGGGCGATCTCAATGATTCGATAATTTAAACCAATATTCATAGCTAACTCTTTGGCATCAGCTAATGAGTGCTCAGATGAAAACTTACTTGGCATCGCCACACCATGAACCCGGTTTGCCCCAATTGCATCTGCGGCTAAGGCGGCAACTAATGCTGAATCTATGCCACCAGATAGACCAAGGAGCACTGATTTAAAATTATTCTTCTCCACATAATCTCTTAAACCAATAACTAAGCCTTGCCAGATCTGCTCTAAATCTCCCAGCCGTCTGGCCACGCCAGCTTTAATCTTTTGATACTTCAAAATTGGTGGGTTAGAGATAATTAAATCTGGATCACTAGATGCCAACTTCACATCAAGATCGATCACCATTAAGCCATCTTCAAATTGGGGAGCCCGGGCAATGATCTGCCCAGTTTGGGAGGTAACAATTGTGTCGCCATCAAAGACTAAATCATCTTGCCCACCCGTCATATTGACATAGGCAAGTGGGGCGCCGATCTCAAGTGAGCGCTGTTGCACCAGAGCTAATCTGGCATCATCTTTATTAACCTCAAATGGAGAACCATTTGGAACTAACAGCAATCCAATATTTCGCTTAGCCAGCTCAGCAACTGGTCCACCGTTTTGCCAAATATCTTCACAAATTGCAATACCAATATCAACCCCACAAACTCGGATAACTAATGAGTGATTGCCAGGGGCAAAGTTTCGATACTCATCAAAGACTCCGTAATTTGGCAGGTGGTGTTTGATATAGGTCGCCATAATCTGACCACGATAAATAACTGCCACACAATTTTGTGGCCGCCCACCCTCACTTTGACCTAAGTAACCAACTAATAAGGTTAAATCTCCATTTCCTTCATCATTAATTCGAATTGCAAGTTTTTCAACCGCCGCAATTGAGGCTGCTCTAAAGGAGGCTCGGTTTGCTAAATCCTCAACTGGATAGCCGGTTAAAATCATCTCCGGATAAACCACTACTACCGCGCCAGCATTGGCCGCATCAAAGGCGTACTTAGAGATTAGATCAGAATTTTTACTTAGATCACCAACTGTTGGGTTGATCTGGGCAAGGGCAATTCTGATTTGGCCGGTATCACTCACTTTTCAAGAGTACCTCAGGTGGCGCACCTGGTGGGAGTTAAGTTAAAGTGAGCACACCTAGTAAAGACAGGGACCAGTGATGGCCTTGATCTAATAAGGAGTAAGTAATGAGTAATGCTCATACCTCACGTATTTCGATCGCTGATTTAGCCGCTAAGAAAAAAGCTGGCCAAAAATGGGCAATGCTCACCTGTTATGAACAGATCACCGCTGAGATCTTTGATCAAGCTGGTATTCCAGTTTTATTAGTTGGTGATTCTGCTGGTAATAATTTCTTTAGTTTTGAAAACACAATTCCAGTAACAGTTGATGAGTTAATTCCATTGGCCCGGGCGGTGGTCACCGCCAGCCAAAAAGCGATGGTGGTGGCAGATTTTCCATTTGGCTCCTATGAGAGCTCACCTGATCAAGCGCTCGCCACGGGGGTGAGATTTTTTAAAGAGGCAAAGGTTGGGGCGGTAAAACTAGAAGGTGGCGCCAAGGTTGTGCCGCAGATTGAAAAATTAATTTCAGCTGGAATTCCAGTGATGGGACATCTTGGTTTAACTCCACAATCAGTTCATGCACTCGGTGGCTTTAAGGTGCAGGGCCGAGGTGAGGATGGGCAGGCAATAATTAATGATGCTAAAGCACTGCAGGCAGCCGGAGTTTTTGCAATTGTGCTGGAGGCGGTTCCGGCAGAGCTTGCCGCGCAGATTACCCAGCAACTTTCAATTCCCACCATTGGAATTGGTGCTGGTGTTAATTGCGATGCCCAGGTCTTAGTTTGGACTGATCTAATGGGATTGACTTCCAAGATGCCAAAACTTGCCAAGGCTTATCGAAATTTACGCAAAGAGATGGCTGATGCGGTGGGTGAGTTTGCGCAAGATGTGGCAGCGGGTAGATTTCCTACCGCAGATCAAAGTTTTTCATAATCCAATCTGCACCGGAGGGTGAGTGAAAGCAAATCTAGCAATAGATTTTTCACCTCTTAAAAAGTATCCAGATTTTAGAAGGCTCTGGCTCTCTGGGCTGATCTCCTACTTCGGTTCGATGTTTACCTACGTCGCACTTCCCTTTCAAGTCAAAGAGTTAACCGACTCCTATTTGGCAGTTGGTTTAATTGGGTTGGTTGAGATTATTCCGCTAGTGGTCTTTGGCCTTTATGGCGGAGTACTGGCAGATCATATGGATCGAAAAAAGATGATTTGGGCAACTGAGTTTGCCGCTCTTTTCTTATCTGCAATTCTCTTAATTAACTCACTGCTGCCCTCACCTAGTTTGGCGCTGATTTATATCGTCGCTGGCCTCTTTGCTGCCGTTGATGGGTTGCAACGACCAAGTGCTGATGCAATTTTGCCTAGATTAGTTGAACATCAAGATCTACCAGCCGCAAGTGCGCTGATGAGTTTGCGTTGGCAGGCGGGCATGATTATTGGCCCATCCTTAGCTGGAGTTTTAATATCAATCTTTGGTGTTAGTGCTGGTTTTATTTTAGATATTGCCACCTACTTTTTATCATTAATTATTTTGCTAAAGGTTAGAAGTGTGCCGCCCATTGAAATCAGTGAAAAACCCTCCTTTTCCAGCCTGGTGGCTGGGGTTAAATATGCAACTAGCCGCAAGGATTTAATGGGCACATACCTGGTGGATTTATCAGCAATGTTTTTTGCAATGCCAACTGCACTATTTCCATTCTGGGCAGAGGAGGCTGGCGCGCCTTGGGCCCTTGGTTTGTTCTATGCCGCCGGAACTATTGGCTCAATCTTGGTAACACTGACTAGTGGTTGGGTTAAAAATTACTCAAGACATGGGCGGGCGATATTTTTAGCAGCTTTAGGATGGGGTGTGGCAATAACTATTGCCGGGTTAGTAAACAACCTCTTTTTAATTCTGCTCTTTCTAATTTTGGCCGGGGCTTCCGATATGGTCAGCGCCCTTTTTCGTTCCACCTTATGGAATCAATCCATCCCAGATGAATTCCGGGGCAGATTAGCTGGGGTGGAGTTAATCTCTTACTCAGTTGGACCATTAGGTGGGCAAACTCGTGCCGGTTTTACCGCCGAACGCACCTCACTGCGCACCTCTGTTGTCTCTGGTGGCCTACTTTGCATCGGTTTCGTCCTCTTTTTCACCGCTTTGCTGCCAGATTTTCGAAAATATGACAGCAAAAGTAATAAATTTGCAGTTTCAGAGGCAAAAAAACGTAAAACTGCACCAAATAATTAACTCACCAGTACTTTTTTACCAATTTTGACCAAAAAATTGGGTAAGTTTTATTAAAAAATGCATAAAAAATTTAATAAATAAAGTTGCGACACGCATCAATATTTTTGCCAAATAAGTGGAAAGTTTTGGCATTTAGTGCCACGCTTATCCATGAAACAGGTTCGGTGACGGATCGAACCACTTTGATAGGAGATCTACGTGGCTGCAAAGCGTCGTAAGAAAGCAGCAAAAGCTGCACCAAAGCGTCGTCGTAAGAAGGCAGCAAAAGCTGCCCCAAAGCGTCGTCGTCGTAAGAAGGCAGCAAAGGCTGCTCCAAAGCGTCGTCGTCGTAAGAAGGCAGCAAAGTAAGTTATTAACTAAAAAATCCCGCCAGTCAAATGGCGGGATTTTTTATTGCCCAAAATTAATTTAAGAGTAGATAAGGTTGGCCATTATGCGAAGCGGCTTAGACCTTTCCCACATTGATAAAACCATCCGTCCGCAGGATGATCTATTTAGATTTATGAATGGCAAGTGGCTAGCTGAGTCCACTATTCCAGCCGACCGGGCAAGTGATGGTGCCTTTTATTGGCTATATGAAGAGGCAGAAAAGCAGGTTAAACAGATCATCCTAGATCAGGCTGCTAGCAATGCCGCTACCGGCAGTAATGCTCAGAAGATTGGGGATCTCTACAACTCATTTATGGATGAGGTGGGAATTGAAAAATTAGGTATTACTCCAATTGCAAAAGATCTTGCAAAAGCTGGCGCAATTAAATCAGTCGATGATTTTCTTAACACCTTAGGTGAGTTTGAGGCGCGCGGCTTATCAGGTCTTTTTTATACCTATGTCTCAACTGATAATAAAGACTCCACGAAAAACATTGTCTACCTAGGTCAATCTGGACTCTCACTCCCTGATGAGGCCTACTACCGGCAGGATGAGTATCAAGAGATTCGCCAAGCATTTTTAAACCATGTGCAAAAGATGTTTGAGTTGGCAAAGCTTGAAAACCCCAGCCAATCTGCCGCGCAGGTTCTTGAAATAGAGCGGCAGCTGGCTGCCTGTCACTGGGATCAGGTGAAGGATCGGGATGCCGAACTTACCTACAACAAAAAAAGCTACGCCGAACTGATTCAACTAGCACCAGACTTTAATTGGCAGCTGTGGATCAAAGCCTCTAACACTCCAACTAAGGTGTTGGATGAGTTAGTAATTCGACAGCCAACCTTCTTCACTGGAGTTTCAAAGTTAATGGCCGAGTTTGATCTGCCTAAGTGGCGCAGCTGGCTGATCTGGCATGTGCTCTCCGGTGCCAGCCCCTACCTAAGCAGTGAATTTGTTAATGAGAACTTTAATTTTTATGGCACAACTCTTTCTGGTATCCCAAAGTTAAAGGATCGTTGGAAGCGTGGGGTTGGGTTGGTGGAGGGGGCGTTAGGTGAGGCGGTTGGTCAGATCTATGTCCAGCGCCACTTTGGCCAGGTTGCCAAGACCAAGATGGTTGAGTTGGTTGCCAATTTAATTAAGGCTTATCGGGTAAGTATTGAAGGCTTAAGCTGGATGAGCCAAGAGACAAAATAGCGGGCCTTTATAAAGCTAGAAAAATTCACTCCCAAGATTGGTTATCCAGATAAGTGGCGGGATTACTCAAAGCTAGAAATTTCACCAGATGATTTAATTGGAAATCTTTCCAAAATTGCAAAGTACTCCCAAGATTATGAGTACAACAAGATTGGTAAGCCGGTAGATAAATCTGAGTGGTATATGACCCCTCAAACAGTTAATGCTTATTACAACCCAGGGATGAATGAGATTGTTTTTCCAGCAGCTATTTTGCAACCACCATTTTTTGATGTTGCCGCCGATGATTACGCTGCCAATTACGGCGGGATTGGGGCGGTAATCGGTCATGAGATTGGCCATGGATTTGATGATCAGGGCTCAAAATATGATGGTGATGGCAATCTAGTTAATTGGTGGAGTGATGCTGACCGAATAGAGTTTGAAAAGCGAACTAAAAAATTAATTGATCAATATGATCAGCTCTCACCCGCTGCTGCCCCAGATGTGAAGGTCAATGGTGCGCTTACAGTGGGTGAAAATATTGGCGATTTAGGTGGTTTAACAATTGCCTATAAAGCTTATGAAATCTCTTTAGCTGGCAAAGAGCCACCAGTAATTGATGGCTATAGCGGCTACCAACGATTTTTTCTCGGCTGGGCACAATCTTGGCGGGGTAAGTATCGCGCAGAAGAGGTTAGAAGGCGGATTGCAACAGATCCTCACTCACCAGATGAGTTTAGGTGCAACCAGATTGTGGCAAATTTAGATGAGTTTTATAAGGCTTTTTCAGTAAATTCCGAGGATAAACACTTTATGCCAAGTAATGAAAGGGTTCGTATTTGGTAGGGTTAGGCTTTAAATTTAATTCTAAGGGGGAATCTTGATCAAGTTCAAAAAAAATACGATATTGGCAATATCTATCGCTGTTATTTCTGCAACTGCACTGACTGGATGCGCTAAAAAAAATGTTGGATTCAATTCAAATGAAACTGAGAATAATTCATCCTTAGTTGAGGCCGAAGCTCCAACTGCCACTGTTGGGTTTGGCTCCTCTTTAGACCTGCCAAATGGAGTCAAGATAACTTTCGACGAACCAGTGCACTTTACTCCAACTAAATTTGCCTCAAATTACGAAAAGCCACAAGTTCCAAATAAATTTGAAGTAACCGTAATTAATGGCGGTACAAAAGGACTTGATCTTGCGACCGTTTCGATTGCTGCTAAATCTGGAGCAAACACCTGTGTTGACGTACTAGATGGTGATAACGGCATAAATGGTGCTCCAACTGAGATATTAAATCCAGGAGCTACCGTAAAATTTCAATATGGAATCGCATGTATTGCGAAAATCGGTGATTTATTAGAACTGACTGCATCATTTGATGGATCAGTTGTTGGAGTTTCTGGAACTCTAAAATAAATTTATTTGGCTGGCTCTGGAAAATGGCAAGCCAAAGTGTGATTCGGCGAAATCTGAATTGGTTTAGGCACATCAACTCGACACTTATCTTGCACTTTCCAGCACCTGGTATTAAAAACACATCCTGCTGGAGGATTCATTGGGCTTGGTAAATCTCCTTGTAACAAAATTCTTTCACGTTTTCTCTCTAATTGTGGGTCAGGAATTGGTACGGCTGACAATAAAGCTTTGGTATATGGGTGGCGCGGTGCGCTAAATAATTCCTGCGTGCTTGCCTCCTCCATAACCTTGCCTAAATACATAACCACTACCCGATCCGAAATATGTTGTACAACGGATAAATCATGTGCAACAAATAAGTAAGAAAGACCCAACTCTTTTTGAAGATCATCAAGCAGATTTATCACTTGGGCTTGAATTGAAACATCAAGCGCTGATACTGGTTCATCTGCAACAATTAATTTAGGGCTTAAGGCTAGGGCACGTGCGATTCCAATTCGTTGACGTTGTCCGCCAGAGAATTCATGTGGGAATCTATTTATATGTTCTGGATTTAAACCAACTCGCTCCAATAAATTACCTACAGCTTTTTTTGTACCACCATCTGGTGAGACTCCATGGATTGTGAAGGACGCTTCAATAATTGTGCCTACCGTATGGCGTGGGTTTAAAGAAGCAAATGGATCTTGAAAAATCATTTGCATTTTTGAACGAATTTTTTTCATATCCCGACGTTTTAAATTTGTGATATCTTCGCCGTCGAAAATTATTTGACCGCTAGTTGGTTCATATAACTTCATAACAGTTCTGCCTACGGTAGTTTTTCCACATCCTGATTCACCCACCAGTCCTACAGTTTCGCCTCGTTTAACATTGATAGTCACATCATCAACAGCTTTAACAAGACCTTTACTTCTGTTGAAAATACCGCCAGATGAAGTATTAAAATATTTTGCTAAATTATTAATTTCTAAAATATGGTTGCTCAAATTACTTTCCTAACTGACTACTTGAAAATGTTGAAATCTCTTTTGGGGAGAGGTGACATCTGGCAAAGTGATCTAGATTTTTCTCAATCAACTCTGGATCCAACGTACGGCATTTATTGTTTTCAACTCCATGGACAAAATTACAACGGGGCGCAAATGCACAACCTACAGGCAAATTAATAAGTGAGGGAGGTTGACCAGGTATTGCTTTAAGTCTATGAGACCCTGATAAATCCACGCGTGGAATAGACTCTAAAAGACCTAATGTATACGGCTGAATGGATTTATAAAAAATTTGATCTGCGCTGGCACTTTCTACAACTTGTCCACCATACATAACTGACACTCGATTTGCCACTTGAGCTACAACACCTAAATCGTGTGTTATCAAAATTATTGCCATATTAAATTCTTTTTGTAAATCTTTTAACAAACTTAAAATTTGAGCTTGAACTGTTACATCGAGGGCAGTAGTTGGTTCATCTGCAATCAATAGTGAAGGATTATTTACAAGGGCCATTGCGATCATCACTCTTTGTCGCATTCCCCCCGAGAATTGATGAGGAAACTCAGCTACGCGCTTGGCTGCCGCTGGAATACCTACAAGATCAAGCATTTGTTGAGCCCGTTTCAATCCATCTTTTTTAGAACCTTCGTTATATAACGCCCAAGCCTCAGCAATTTGATCTCCAACTGAGTAATAAGGATGTAGAGCAGACATTGGATCCTGAAAAATCATTGACATGACTTTGCCACGTAGCCCTCTTACAACTTCTGGCTTTACGGAAATTACATCGATTGGTCCACTTGGCAGATTTAATACAGCACTTCCAGTTATGACTGTCGAAGTTGGATTATGTAATCCCATGACAGCTAAGTTAGAAACTGATTTTCCAGAACCAGACTCGCCAACAATTGCTAAAGTTTCACCCAAATCTACAGAGTAAGAAACATTATTAGCTGCCTTGACCATTCCATCAGGCGTTGGAAAGCCTACAGATAAATTCCTAACCTCTAGGAATTTACTCATGCTTGTCTCACTCTTGGATCAATAAAGGCGTATAAAATGTCCACAATTAAGTTCATTACCACTAAGAAAGTTGAAGCAATCAATGTCGTTGCAACAATTACAGGTAAATCATAAGTTTCAAGTACGGCAGTAATACTCATTTTACCTAATCCATTTAATCCAAAAATACCTTCAGTGATAATTGCACCGCCCAGCAATCCGGCGAAATCTAAACCAGCAATTGTGGCAATTGGCGCAAGTGCAGCCCTGAGCGTGTGTTTGCGTAAAATCACTTTCTCGCTTAACCCTTTAGCTCGCGCAGTTCTAATGTAATCCTCACTAGAAGTTTCGATTACATTTGATCTGGTAAATCTTGTGTAAGTCGCAGCATAAGAAAGTGCAAGCGTTGCGCACGGAAAGAAAAATGCTTTTAACCATCCAATGGGATCAGTTAAGGGATTTGCCCAATCTCCTAACTCAAGCGGATTTACCAGATTAAATTGAAGCACAATAAAAAGTACTACTAAAATTCCAGTAATAAATGTTGGAAGTGATGTACCTACCAAAACAAATACAGAGCTAGCTCTATCTGCAAACTTTCCTTTTTTCCGTGCAGCAAGAATTCCAAGGGACACCCCAACGCTAATCCATAAAATAAATGCACCAAGGGCCAAGCTAAATGTGACTGGGAAGGCTTTGCCGATCATTGTGGTGACACATTCATGACGTGGGTAGGAATATCCAAACGCAGGTGCTGGACAAGTAAATGCAATATCGCCATCGCCGTAAGTTCGGCCAACAAATAAACCTTGGATAAAGCGCCACCATTGCTCTAATACCGGGACGTCTAGGCCAAGCTTGTGCCTATTTGCTTCAACTATTTGCGGACTGCATTGCTTTGAACATATTAATCTTGCTGGGTCTACCGGCAGCAAATCAAATATAAAGTAAACAGTAATACTTACCAATAAAATCAAAAAAAGAGTGTAAGCCAAACGTCTTGAAATAAATTTCAACATTACTTAACCTCTCTTGATTTAAATAATGTGGGTGGAACTTTCGATCCACCCACACTTTTTGAACTACAAACTAAATAAATTCCTCCAGCAAACTAGCTGGCTGAATTTTTTAGTATTTAACGTAGAGCTGTCCGAAGCCGAAGCTTCCTTGAGCATCCCAGTAATAAACTCCGCCAACTTTAGAGCCCCAAGTTTGTTGAGACTTACCAAAGACGGTTCGAACGTACCAGTATTGATCCATTCCGTACTGATTAAGTTCTTTCCAAAGCTTTGATTGCTTTTTGCGATCAAGCTCAACGAGTGCCTGATTTACCTTGGCAATAAATGGAGCATACTCAGGAGTTTTCTTATTATTGGTGTAATTACAGCAACCTTCACCCCATAGTTCTGGAATAACTGTTGATGCGTTGGCCCAGTCAGGTCCCCAACCAGATGAGAAGAGATCGCTAGTCTTCTTGAACTCTTCTAACTTGGCATTGTAGGTGCCTTGTGCCTCATATTGATACTTAAGCACAATGCCAGCCTTTTCCATGGCGGCAGTAACAAGAACAGCAGTCTTCTTGCTTGATGCTGTATCTGGACGGATATATACCAATCCTTTATCAGGATTAGTTGCTCTTTCGTAAGTTGCAGGGCACTTTACTTTAGCTTGAGCCAAAAGTGTCTTTGCATACTCTGGATTTCCTTCCATCTTGAAGTTCGGATCATGAATGTTTCCAGTTGTTGGAGCATAATCTGCACCAAGCAACGGTTTAACAATTCCATCACCCATGTCTCCATAGAATTCAGTTCCACCTGATAGGTCAATTAATGCCTGATTATTAATGGCAAAGAAAATTGCTTTACGAACTTCTAAGCAATCTAGATGACCAGCTGAGTTATTTGCAGTCAGGTATGAAACATAAGGATCATAGTTGTTCATACGACGTGCAGCATCCTTTGGATTTGTAGATTTAAAGAACTTGACGTTATTTGCTAGTTGCAAAGAATCAAGGCTTACTCCGTTTGGAATTGAGTCGCTCATGATGATGTCATCACGAACATCTTCGTTTAGTCCAAACTTAAATACAATCTCATCTGGGTATGGTGTGCGAATAGGATCTGATGCTTTGCTCCATTTGGAGTTACGAACCAAAACCATTTCTTCACCTGCCACATTTTTCTCAATCTTGTATGGGCCAGATGCAAATGGACGCAAGTCATACTTCTCGCCTGTGTCCTTCTTAGCAGGTACTGGACCAGCAGATAGATATGTCATGTAGTAGTTGAAATCTGGAACAGAGCGCTTCAAATTAAATTTGATTGTGCGGTTATCTGCAGAACAGGTTACTGCCTTATCAAATAAAGCTTGTCCAGTCTTGATATATGGACCTTTATACGCGGATGAACCATCATCTAAAGTTGGGATGTTCAACCATGAAATTGGATAAGTTGGTCCTTCTTGATAAACCTCAACTGCAAAAGTTCTAGACCAACCATACTTAACATCAGCACAAGTAATTGCAGATCCATCTTCCCAGGTAACTCCTGGACGAAGTGTGAAACTCCAATTTTTTGCTTTGTTAGTTGGTACTCCAGTATTTGTTGCAAGGTCTGCTACAAGAGTAGTTCCTGCTGCACCCTTTGCTGGCTTATATGTCACCAAGGTACGCATTAGGTAAGAACCAAATAGAGCAATATCTCTACCGGTATACATACGTGTTGGATCTAAATTTGGAAAATTATCTGCATGCGTATAGAAGAACAAAGTGCCACCTGTATAAGGCTTATCAACGGCATTTGCTCCACTAGTCGTGCCCATGGTTGCAACTCCAGTGGCCAAAACAAAAGCCGAAAGAGAAGCAATTAGGCGACGCGCAGTCATTTTTTTGACTGACATAGTTCCTCCTAGTTAAATTCCTTAAGTCGCGGCCGCGATCTAAGGTAAATCACTTGTCTAAACAAGTAAGCGCTTACTCACTTAGAAAAGTTCTTCCACAAATTAGCTAATTTGCGGAAAATCTATTTTTTACTTTCCTTTCGCATCCAACGCATCTCTGATGGCATCACCCAATAGATTTAGCGCCAACACGATTGTAATCAACATAATACATGGAATTAAAAGATAAGCAGTGTCCGTTCGCCAATATTTTATTGCATCAGAAAGCACCAGCCCAAAAGTTGATGCCGGTGGGTTAATTCCGACACCTAAGAAAGAAAATACAGCCTCAGCTGCTAAATAACCAGGCAGCGACAGCGATAAAAAAACAATCGCAGTAGTCCACAAGTTCGGTAACATTTCTTTTGTAATAATGCGCCAATTTGAGGCACCTTGCGCCTGAGCTGCCATTATGAAATCGCGTTCCCTAAGGCTTAAAGCCTGAGATCGAATTAATCTTGCAAATCCAGTCCAACCAAAAAATACAAAGAAAATTATCAATACGGTAAGTCTTGCACCGTTATCTCGCACAATTCCCAAGGACTCAACTCTTTCAACCATTGGTTTACTTAAGGCTATAATCATAAAAAAGGAAGGAAATGCAAAAAGTAAATCTGAAAACCTTCCAATTACCGCATCGACTTTGCCTCTAAAGTACCCTGCAGTAATTCCAAGTAGCATTCCGATTCCAATTGCTGAAACACTACTTATAATTGCGACTGAAAAAGATATTCTTGAACCGTAAAGTAGCATTGCAAATACATCACGTCCCGCGCCTGGTTCGATGCCAAACGGATGCGCAAGTGACATCCCACCAAAATTACCGATTGGATTTCCGTTCTCATCTAATAGATCTAGATAAACTGCCGTAGAACTAACGCCGATAATTCGGGTAACTATTGGAGCTCCGTAAGCTAAAAAAATAAAAAATAACACAACATATGTAGATACAACTCCGACTTTGTTGGCTTTAAATTTTGCCCACGCTATTTGTTTTGGTGTGCGCAGGGCGACTGATTCTTGTTCAATATTCGCCTCAGAGCCCGATGCTGGACTTGTCGAAGTCAACAAATTTGATCCTTTTCTCAGTTTTTTGAATAGTAGAGTACGGTAGCCAAATTTTGAGCAAATATAAACTCTTGGATCACCTTGGCTTACGCTTACCAGGGTCTCAAAACTGTTATATCTCACCCTTTTCACCCCCTCTGGCACAAGTGGTTTGATTATCTAGTGGCGGGTCAATTTAAATTTGAGATTGGCAAATCTCTGAAAAATCGCTTAGGGCGCACCGGCATCATCACTACGCCCCATGGTCAAATTAAGACCCCAGCATTTATTCCGGTCGGAACAAAAGCCACTCTTAAGTCAGTATTACCTGAGGCGCTAGGTAATTTAGGCGCGCAAGCAGTATTAGCAAATGCCTATCACCTTTATTTGCAACCAGGTGCTGAAATTTTAGATCAATCAGGTGGTCTATCTAAATTTATGAATTGGCCGGGGCCCACCTTTACCGACTCTGGTGGTTTTCAAGTCTTATCCCTAGGTGTTGGTTTTAAAAAAGTAATAGCCATGGATGAAAATACCTTTCATGCCGATGATGTAATTGCTGATGATAAAGAGCGGTTAGCTCATGTTGATGATGATGGCGTCACCTTTAAATCACATCTTGATGGCTCACTTCATCGATTCACGCCAGAGGTTTCAATGCAGGTGCAACATCAAATTGGCGCAGACATAATTTTTGCCTTTGATGAGTGCACTACTTTGCATAACACCAGGAGTTATCAAGAAAAAGCGTTAGAGCGAACCAAACTTTGGGCGATCAGATGTTTGCAAGAGCATGCTGCATTAACTCAAAAACGAGTCGGAAAACCTTACCAAGCACTATTTGGAGTGGTGCAGGGGGCGCAATATGAGGAGTTAAGAAGGAAGGCTGCTAAAGATTTAGCCACCATGAATGTTGCAGGTAATTCATTTGATGGTTTTGGTATTGGCGGAGCACTTGATAAGCAATCACTTGGAGATATTTTAAAGTGGGTAAATGAGGAGCTGCCAGTTGATAAACCACGGCACTTTTTAGGAATTGGTGAGCCAGATGATTTATTTGTCGGTGTTGAAAATGGCGCCGACACCTTTGATTGTGTGGCACCCTCAAGGCAAGCTAGAACTAGTTCAGTCTTTACCAAAGATGGCCGCATAAATATTTCAAATGCACCACACAAAAATGAGTTCTTTCCAATTGAGGCTGATTGCAGCTGCTATACCTGTCTTAATTACACCAGGGCTTACCTATGCCATTTATTTAGGGCAAAGGAGATGGTGGCAGCCACCTTGGCCACCATTCACAATCAACACTTTATTGTTGGTTTGGTTGATCAAATGCGTCAGCGAATTGAGGATGGCTCATTTTTTGAGTTTAAGGCGCAATTTATGGCCAGGTACTACGGTGAGTAATTTAGGGGTAGATTAAAGATATGAATGATGCTCGTAAACCACTTCGGATTGGAATCCTAGGCGCTGCCAGAATTGCGCCCAGTGCAATTATCTTTCCAGCGCATGCAACCGGTCATCTCTTAGTAGCAGTTGGTGCCAGGGATAAATCTCGCGCTAGTGAGTTTGCAAAGCAGTATCAAATTGAAAAAGCATATGGCTCATATCAAGAGGTAATAGATGATCCAAATGTTGATCTGGTTTATAACGCACTTCATAACGGCGGACATGGACCGTGGAATTTACGGGCAGTAGCTGCTGGAAAACATGTTTTAAGTGAGAAGCCATCGGCAAGCAATGCGGCAGAGGCTAAAGAGGTGGAAAAAGCAGTAAGCAAATCTGGCAAGGTATTTATGGAGGGTTTTCACTATTACTACCACCCAGTGTTTCAAAGATTACTGGCCATTGTTAAATCTGGTGAGATTGGTGAAGTTATCAAAGTTGAATCCTCACTTTTAATCCCTCGACCAGATGAGAGTGATTTAAGGTTGAAATTTGATCTAGCTGGTGGTTCCATGATGGATGTTGGCTGCTACGCACTTCATAGCCAGCGAATGATCAGTCAGTTAATTGCAGATGGTGAGCCAACAATTGTTAAGGCTGAATCAAATGCAGCTGATGGCAAAATAGATACCAAGTTATATATGCAACTTAAATACCCAAATGGAGTAGCCGCTTTGGCTAAGGGTGATTTTGAGGCGGATGTAATGCAAGCTCCACTTACAGTGACTGGATCTAAAGGAAGTGTTCACCTACCAAATTTCGTGGTTTCAGGTTGGGATCCACGAGTAATTGTTGAAGCAGCTGGCCAAAAGCGGGTGGAGCACATGCCTTCAATTTCAACCTACACCTACCAATTACTTGCCTTTGCCGATGCCGTAGATCTTGGAAAACCAGTTAAAACTGATGCAAAGGATGCATTAATTCAAGCCCAATTAATTGATGCAGCATATGAGGCAGCTGGTTTACCTCTTCGGCCAACTTTTAAGATTTAAACAAGTAATTTAGCGCCAGCGATTTTGGCCGCTTGCTTACGATCATTAACCTCAAGTTTTCGATAAATATTTCTTAAATGAGTTTTCATAGTATTTTTTGATATATGTAAAATTTTGCCAATTTGTTCAATTGATTTATCTGCAGATAAATATCTTAGAACCTCGATTTCTCGGCTAGTTAATTGCTCCCCGCTAAGCTCAAGTAAAGTTTGGCGCTCTTTTATCCGCTCCACACAGGATCGGCTTAAAGATTCGAGCCATGGCGAATTTATTGAGTGAGATAAATTTATGATCGATTCTAAGGTTGGATTTTCTTGTCTTAAAAATATCTCCCTAGCTCCAACCTGTTCACCCTGGATTAAGGCCACTTTCAGGTAAGCCAGCTGCTTTTTCACACCCTCGCTTTTAAGTTTAGACAGCACCAAATTTTTTCGAATAATTTGGTAGGAAGTCACTTCAGGAAAGTTTTTAAGGGTATTTGGTTCAACAAAATCAGGGTTTTGTAACAAACTTTGGCTAAGCGTTTGGAAATACTTAGCCTCAGAGTTTCGATTTACAATCTTGTTAATTCGAGCTTGATCGCTGGAGACTCGCCTGACAAAAAATTCTGCTAATTCAACTAGCCAAGTCATTGAACTTGCATTTGGATCAAGCATAATTTCAGCTCTTAAACTATCTACTTTAGCTAAAGTTTTTGTGTGATTTTTTGGTGTGCGAGATAAAATTCTAACTTGTGCAACCTCACATAATATTTTGATAAATTTAAGATTTTTTTCATCTGCTTCTGATTTCAAACTTTCTAATTCTTTCATTGCCTCATCGATTAGCGAGAATTCATATAAACAGCGAATCAGTACAAATTTGCAATCAAAAGGTGCTGCAATTCCGGTGCGGCCTGCAGCATCTTCTAAACTAATGGTTGCTTTTGCTAATTCATAAGCTTGCTTGTACTCCCCGTTTATCAAAAGTTGCATAGCTTTAATTGCCGACTTTGCATGATTTAAAACATTTAATTCATCAGGATTATCAATTTTTAAGATGTCCTGCGCACACTGATGAATTTTTTCAGAATCTGACACGATTAAACTAATGCAGCAAACTAACCTAATTAATCTACCTTTATCTAGTGGATCTAAGGTTCCACTCTTTATTGGAGAAGCAATTGAAATCTCAGCAAAATTTAAGGCTGATTTGTAATCACCATTATGAAAATTAATATACGCCCGACAAAGGCTGCTAATTTGATTTACCCACGATTTAATCTCAAGATTCTGGGTGACTTGCTCTAACTCATCTAAGATTTGATTACATTTATTAAAATCTAAATCAATTAAGTTACCAATTGCTTCAAATCCTTTTGCCATAAATAAACTTGAAGGTGAATCATCCAAAGCACTTTTTGCATGTTCTATGAACTCTTTGCCAAGGCCATTTAGTGATAATTCAGCCATTCTTGTTAAATAAAGTCGATAAAAAAATTCTGTGTCATTATTCTTAATTGCGTTATCGATAATCCGATGAACCCCATCGGTGAACTCAGGTAGGGGTGATTTGGCTTTATCAGGACTCACCCCATAAGGGTGAGGCAACCTAGGCGATTTTCAAAGGCTATTTTGAGCGTGAAGGGGTGAGAAGTGAGGGGGATTTAATCTCTGCACCGGCCAAATCCAACTTATCTGAGCGCAAAATTCTCACCCTCCACCCTGGCAGATAAAATTCAGGAATGAAGCAGCCAAAGGTAATTCTTTACTACAAATTTACCCCGCTACTAGATCCAGCTGCGATAAAAATTTGGCAAAAAAATTTATGCCAATCCTTAAATCTAAAGGGGCGAATAATTATCTCTCCCCACGGCATCAATGGCACCTTAGGTGGAGATATTAAAGATGTTAAAAAATATATTCGCCAAACAAGATCTTATGAAGGTTTTGCCAAGATGAAATTTAAGTGGTCTGATGGCACTGGTAATGATTTTCCAAGGTTAAGTGTCAAGGTTAGATCTGAGTTAGTGGCATTTGGCTACCCAGGTGAGTTAAAGGTTGATGCAAATGGTGTCATTGGTGGCGGAAAACATTTAAAGCCAGCTCAGGTGGCGGAATTAGTTGCTGAGCGAGGTGATGAGGTGGTCTTCTTTGATGGCAGAAATTCCTATGAAGCCAAGGTTGGAAAATTTAAAAATGCAGTGGTGCCTCAGGTTGAAACATCTCGAGATTTTGTGAGTGAGATTGAAAGTGGCAAGTATGATCATTTGAAAGATAAGCCAGTAGTTACCTACTGCACCGGCGGCATTAGATGTGAGGTTTTATCCTCGGTAATGAAGAGCCGAGGGTTTAAAGAGGTTTATCAAATTGATGGTGGCATCTTCACATATGGCAAAGAGTATGGTGATGATGGACTTTGGGAGGGTGCGCTTTATACCTTTGATGATCGAATGTCGATTGAATTTAGTGATAAATCAAAATCAATTGCCAATTGTGAAAAATGTAATGCCCCTGCTAATAGATTTTATGATTGCCCCAAGCCGCCTTGTAACTCTCTGAATTTATTGTGTTCGACTTGTGCTGAAAAAATGAATGATGAGATCTGCAAACATCCACAACGAAAATACTCTAAGGCTGAATTAATCGGCTAGTAATTGGTTTGCATGATCCTTTGGATGATTTATATAGGATGAAAACCACTTTTTAAGATCATAAGCACCAGACTCAGTATGGGTTCCAGAGTTTGCTAATTGCGCCACCGTTAAACGTTTAATGATCTCCAGCGATGCAGCTCGGGATGCCTTGAACAAAGCTAATGAGTTTTCAATGGGAAGTTGGGTGTATCCCAGTGTGTCACTTTGTGCCCATTTATTCTCATCATAACCCTGAATAGTTGTGCCTGGCTCGGCCACAAGGCGCTTTAATCTTGCACAAGATTGGGATTCAGAGTCGGCTAAATGATGAATTACTTGTCTGGCGTTCCAGCCATCTTTTTTAGGTTTATCTAAATCAGCTGCTGATAATTTTTTAGCCGCTTCTAAAAATACACTTGTCGCCGCTTCATACTCAGCAGCATATTTTGCAATCTGTGGATCAATCATTTATTAATCCTACTACCGTCTTAAAAATGTGCGAAGTGCCATAAAAATTTTCCGATACAGCCTTGAGCTCTGCTTAACTGGAGAAAGCCCAATTACCTTGGCACTGGTTGGCTCACCTGGGGTGGTTACCGTATGCAGGGCTGGTGAGCTTTCATCTAATGAGTTTGCAATAATTTTCATCTGCGAAACTATTGAAATACATCTGACAAATTGGCTTCGCGGCAAAAGTTCGGCCATTGCAATTAACTCCTCAGTTAAATTATCTGCGGCTAATCTTAAATCTCTAGCGATATTGTCAATAATCCGTTCTCGATTTGAAGATTGAAGTAACTCTAACTTTTCAGTGATTGCATTTGAAGTAGCAGAAAGTGCGTATGCAATCTGGTGATCAACAATATTTTTTCGATTTGGATCTGATGTTGAATCAAATAAAGCACGGGCCATGCCTCTAATTTGAACCACCATATGCTCAATCGCGATACCTTGGATGTATAAGGATTCCGCCTCATCAACCTCAGCAAGTGGTGACCATTTGGCGTAACGTTTTGCCTCAATTGCTTGTGATCTTAAAGTTGGAATCTCCTCCACTAATAATCTTGCCTTAGACAACCAAGCACCGGCTTGCTTTTGGGTAAAGCCTGCGGCAACTCCCTCGGCCATCTCACTTATTAATTCTGCTCCACGTTTACCCAATCTGCTTATTTGATTAATAGTGCGACCGGCTGGGGTATTTGGATGAGAGAAGTAAGAAAAAACGATTGCCACCGCTGCGCCAATTAAAGTGGAGGCTAATCTGTGTTCAGCGGTAGAGCCAGAGATACCTGGGCCAATAACAATTAAAGCAGTTACCGGCACATTTACAGACGCCACCTCCCCTAGTCGAAGTCCTCTTGCAACAACTGCGCAAAGAAATACCGTGGTTCCAATTGCCACCACACCAAAGCTAAAGTAATGAACCGTTAATAGCGCAACTCCTGCGCCAATTGCAGTTCCAACTATCTGACCTAAACCTTCTCGAACCGATTTATATAACGAGATTCTTATACTCAATGCGCAGACAATCGCGGCAACTAGGCCACCTTTAAATACCAATTGGTCGCCAATTACCCAAGCTGTTGCACTAGCTAAGGCGGCAACTGTGATTTGGCGAACCCAAATTCTGCGATCAGTAAATAATCTGATGAACCAGGAGATTAAAGCTTTCACGGGCGAAACTTAATTTTTTTAGCATTCATTAATACTTTAAGCCGAGCCACCGCTGATTTACCCATGCCATGTAGGCCCTCTAATTCAGCAAGTGAAATCTTACGAAGATCTGAAACCTTAAATAATTTAGCATCAACTAAGGCTCTTCTGGCAGGGGCTGCGATCTTATATTCGCGCCACTCCTGATCTAATTTCTCATATCTATCTAGCTCTGATTGCGGAATATGGCACATCTGTTTTGGCTTATTAGATTTTCCCATAAACAGATCTTACAACTTTACTTGCCTTTTCTTTTGACCATTATCTGCACCATTCGCTGCGTCATCAGTTTTCTTACCAATGTTTTAGGTATTGGTGTATCAAAGTGCAAAGCACTCTTACTCTGCTTATAGATCACTAAATCTTTTTTTAAGGCTGCTAAAACCGAGCCACTAAATGGATAAAAGGAGCAGCCTGAACTTCGGGCGGCAATTCCACAAACCACATCTTTTCCTAATTTAAAGGCTGGAATGCCATAAGAGATCCCCTGCTTTAACTCTGGCTCAATCTCTAAAATCATTTTACGCATATTTTTAAGCAAAGTTTTCTCAGGCTCTTTTTGAGCTGAAATATATTGATCGATCTCTTTCTTACTCATCTTATTTCACTTTCCTATACATGCCTAGGTACATCTGACCTGGTTTAGATCTAGAAGGTAATGGCTTATCTGCCTCTATAAATCCTAACCTCTGATAAGCAGCTCTTGCCCTTAAATTCTCTGGCCACACACCTAATCCAATTGTCTGCCAACCCTTTTCCTTTGATAATTTAATTACCCAATCCAGCATTAGTTGTGGAATTGCTTTGCCTCTAAATTCCTCCTTAATCCACCAACTAGATAACCAGCAATCACTATTTCGATCTTTATCTGCTTTATCTACTGCAAGTAATCCAACATCAGCACCATCTACAACAACAAAACACCAAAAAGTGTTTTTTAATCGCTCCTGCCACTGGGTATCTGGAATTAATAATTCATCCTCATACTTTGCTCCAAATGCATATGGTGCATCTTTTAATGCGCTAAGTCGAAGTGATTTAAGTCGGGTAGCACTTTCCCCAGCAACTACCTCTATTGCCACCTGTTTACCTACTAAATATCTTGCTAAATATCCCTGACTTTTTTGCCGAAGATTCATGACCCTGGCACCGATCGGCATGTGCAATGCCGGCAAGTGCTTCCTCTATATGTTCACCACATCCAGACCAGGTGGGTTTTTTGCACTGCCTACAAATAACTTTGCTACACATCATCTACTCCTTAAATTAAAAATACCTAAATAATATATATGGTGCAACCATCACAACGCTTACTAAGGTTACTGGAATACCGTATTTGGCAAATTGCCAAAAAGAAATTCTGATGCCAGCTTTGTGAGCCAAACCGATTGCCACCACATTTGCACTTGCGCCAATAATTGTGGCATTACCACCAAAATCTGCTCCAAATGCAAGTGACCACCAAAGTACATCGCCATACTGCTGTGATATTCCAGTAGATAACTCACTTACAACTGGTGACATGCTTGCAACATATGGGATGTTATCTACTATTCCAGAGAGTATTGCGGAGACAAATAACAAGACCATGGCGGCAAGGGATGCTTGATCACCCACCTGATCTTTTAAGAATTTAGCAAACTCTCCTAATGCGCCAGTCTTTACCAATGCGCCAACCATAATGAATAAGCCAGCAAAAAATACAAGGGTTGACCACTCAACATCCATTGCGTAATCCTTTGGCTTTAACTTACTTATCGCCACAAGTACGCCAGCACCTAACATGGCCACTATCGAAGGCTCTAAATGAAGTATGGTGTGAAGAACAAAGGCAATCATCACCGCACTTAAAACAAATAAGCTTTTTTTCAACAATACCTTATCTTTTAAGTAAGAATTTTCATCTAACTTATTAATACGTGCTCTATCAGCCGAAGTATTGACTAATTCTTTTCGAAACATAAAGACCAGCATGGGAGTAATTACCAACATTACAACCACGACCCACGGAGCCATATGAATTAAAAAATCATTGAAAGATAGATTTGCTCTGCTAGCAATAATTATATTTGGTGGATCACCCACCAAAGTTGATGCTCCACCAATATTTGATGCAAAAACTTGGGACAAAATAAATGGAATTGGTGAAACATTTAACTGCTTACAAACAACCAATGTCATCGGCACTGCCAGCAAAATTGTTGTGACATTGTCCAAAATTGCACTTGCTACGGCGGTTAAAATTATTAAGAACACTAAAGCTCGCTTTGGCTCGCCCTTTGCTCTTTTGATCGCCTTGATTGCTAAAAATTCAAATAAACCAGTTTTATGGATGATGCCCACAATTATCATCATGCCGAGCAATAAAAAAATCACATTCCAATCAATACCTGTGTCATGATCATAAAAAATTGCATCAGCATCAGTTGCGCCAATGACGATCATCGCTGCCGCGCCACCCAGGGCTACTGCAACTCGATTAATTTTCTCAGTTGCAATTAACAAATATGCTATTAAAAACACCGATATTGCCAGTTGCATTTTCATAAGCCCACTCTACCTTAGGTTCTTTTTTTCCTGCAGTTTAATTTGTCAGATTTTGCTTAATGCTCAGCACTCTTCCAAACTTTAAACGCAGCATTTGCATTTAACATTCCAATTGCAATTCCAACAACTAAATCTGGAATTGGGCTACTCCAAAATAGGGTGGTAAGTCCGGCTGAAATTATCGCAACATTTGCAATTGCATCATTCCTAGCTGACAGGTAGGCGGCCATAACCAAACTTTGGTGAGATTGCCGAAACTTTGCCAGCAAAAAAGCACAGGAGAAATTTACTACCAGCGCTCCAAACCCCACTGCGGTTAGTGAAATTGCATTTGGAGCTGATGGATTGTTTACTTCATAAACTGTGCTAATCACAACTGAGATTGCTGGAACTAATAAAAGTGCTGAAAAGATTTTGCTAAGTCGTTTTCTTGCCAACAAACTCCAGCCCATGGCAACAAAAATTAATATATTTACCGAGGCGTCCTCTAAGAAATCGATGCTGTCAGCAAAGAGTGAAACGGAACCTATTTTGACTGCGAAGAAAAACTCAACACAAAAGTAGGAAAGATTGGCAATTGCAACAATCCTCACAACATTTCTAAATGATGCCACCAGCCCATGCTAGGACATTAACTCTTTAAATCCGGCTTCAGATTGCCAATGTCAGATTACGCATTTAAATTAGAGCAATATATGATGCTCTAATGAGCATTTTAATTCGCCCAATTACCACAGCCGATAAAGAACGATGGCTTGAACTATTTAAAGAGTATATTGTTTTTTATAAATCTAAGTTGAGTGATGAACAGTTTGAACTCACTTGGCAAAGATTAATCTCCGATTTTAATATTAATGGCCTACTTGCTGAAATTGATGGAAAAATAGTTGGTATTACCCACTACATCTTTCGGCCATCTACATGGGCGGAGAAAGATTTTTGTTATTTAGAAGATCTTTATACCGATCCTGCAGTTAGAGGAAAAGGTGTGGGGCGAGCCTTAATTAAAGCTGTTGAGGATATTGCAATCGCTCATGGCTCTAAACGTCTGTATTGGACCACCGCTCCTGACAATGAAACTGCTCGTAAACTTTATGACAAGGTAGCGATTACTGATCGTGTGCAGTACAAAATATTTTTAAACCAGTAATCAATGGCTGGCAGTTTTTGAATTTTTGGTAACAATTAAAGTACCAAGGGCAGCAAGTGCCATACCTACCAAACCAATACCTTTAATTCGCTCATCAAAGAAGAAGTAGGCCTGCAGGGCAGTTAGTGGTGGAACTAAGTAATAAAGACTTGATACGGATGAGGCACTGTCATTTCTAAGTAAGTAGAAGAGAAGAAATATCGAACCAATTGAAAGCGCCACCACAATCCAAGTCAGCGCCAAAATGAACTCTAAAGTAACATCAACTTTTAGAGGCTCAAATATCACTGAGGCAATGGCAAAAATTATTGTTGAGGTGGCAAATTGAACCGCTGTTCCTGCTAAGAATGGAATCTCAGCTCCCCCTTTTTTCTGCAGAAGATATCCAGCGGTGGTGCCAAGTAATGCCAGCACACAGCAAATAATGCCAAAGGTTGAAAATCCTGTGGATAAATTACCTTCTAATAATTTAGGTGAAAGCAAAAATAAAACTCCGATAAATCCAAGTATGAGACCAAATATTTGACGATAGGAAAGCTTTTCTCCCAAAAGTGGGATTGCCAAAACCGAAACTAGTATTGGTTGCAAACTAACAATTACTGCGGTAATACCAGCTGGGATATCAATAAATACTGCGTAGAAAACTCCCCCAATATAAATTACATGCAAGAAAACTGAAACATTCATGGATTGCTTTACCGCTGATTTACTAATCCGTAACGGCTCTTTTAGAGCCTTTGCTATTAAAACTAAAATTAATGTGGCAAAAAAGTATCGAATAGTAAGAAATACAAATGGTTCGGCATAAGGAAGAATGTATTTTGCCCCAATAAATCCGGTGCTCCAGAGCAAAACAAATATTATCGGTGCAAAGGTTTTTACTCTAGCCATTACAAGATAGTAAAGGTTTAAACTACTTGCGCAAAATCTCCCAAGTTGTATCGGTATGTCGATCAACCACCCAGCAGGAGTAATTTGCTAGTTCATTTTTTGAAAACCAGGTGGCGCCATCTCGTCCAGCAACCACCAATGCTGTTGCTAATGCATCTGCAACGCCAGCATCTGGGCCAATTACTGTGGCAGATCGAGCACCAACTGCAATAGTTTTAGCAAATGGATCGATGATGTGATCACCACGTTCTGCAGTTCCACTAGTTGCAATTGCGCCATCTCTGAGCTCATAAAGCTTTGCTAGCTCACCTTTAATACTGGGATGGGCAACTGCCAATTTCCATAGTGTTTTACTATCCTTACCGCCTCTAACACTGATATCGCCACCAGCATTTACTTGAATATGCTTTGCGCCCAATTCAATCAGTTGATTAGCAACTTGATCTGCCGCCCATCCTTTTACATAACCAGATGGATCAAACCCATTGGCCAATGCCCACGGATCAAATGCGCCATTAGTTAACTCTTTAATCTGATAACAACTTTGCCAGACCTCTTGCAGGTATGGATCTGCCTCTGCTAGTGAAATTTCTTTATTACGTAATTGGCTAACCTGTGAATCTTTTCGAAAAGTAGAAAAAATTTGATCAACTTGATGTAGAAATCTGATTGCTGGTTTGTAGGAAATGCTCTCTGACTCGCACTCAATGGTGACAATAGTGTTCCAAACATCTTCAATATGAAGATTGCTCATTTACATTTTAATCATCATAGTCATCATCATCATGCCCGCCGTAACGTGGCTTACCTTCATGACGCTCATCATCTTCTCCTTTACCATTTTTAATGTGTGGTTGTTTAGCCACCCCTTGATTAGGTGAGGGAGATTTTGATGTGGTGGATTTATCTGTGCCAATTATTTGATTATCAACGGGTTTATTTCCAGCTGACACTGCTGGTGGTTTAATAGCTAAGAAAGCAGCTAAGATGATTAATGGTAGAAGAATAATTGCAATTTTTTTCATTTAGATCCCAGCCTTCTTAATTGCTGATTGAAGTGATGCTCGCCAGCCATTTGAGGTGTAGCTAGCGCCACTAACACCCATCACCTCATTTGAATTAACCACACCTAAAGTTTGTTCAATTAAATATGGAATAGCCTGTTGGGAGATTGAAAATGATCTGCGATCACCATCTGGATATGCAAGTGCATTTGCCGCCGAGATAACTCCATTGGAAACTGTGATTTGAACCTGTACTGGACCCCACCTAGTTTGCACCTTATCGCCAGTGAAACTGCCACTGGGTAATTTACTTATTGGTGTTGGTGAAGCACTAGGTGTTGGTTTGGGCGCAGCAGATGCAGAACTACTTGGCGATGTGGAATTAGTAGGTATTGGTGTATTTGCTGGGTTGGAGGGCTTTGAGGCGGTTGCAACCTGGCTTAATTGAGGTGGATTGTATGCAAGTGCACTTGCAACTGCAGCTGCTGTGCCACTGACAATCAAGATTGCTCGACGTAACATTTAAATAAACTCCTTTTTAAGATTAACCATGGAAAGCAAAGGCCTCATCATGAAATCGATTCTTTGGAATACCTGCTCTCTTTGATGCTTGCTTAACCGCCTCCACTAATGGTTGGGGGCCACAAACAAAGACTTCTGAATCTGCAAAGTTTGGCAGTAAGTTCTTAAGATATTCATAGGAAATCGGGTGATCTTTCCGTGAACCAACTAAGTAATGAACCGTCGCACCTTTCTTACTTGCTAATTGATCTAACTCATCTTTTAAAACTAAATCTGCTTGGGTAGAGGCCCGATAGAGCACATCAATCTGGGTAGTTGGATCAAACTCCTCCATGATTGCTCGCAACGGTGTAATTCCAACTCCCCCACCGATTAAAACCACATGCCGGCCAGCTTTTGCCGAAGAGGCTTTAAATATTCCATATGGGCCTTCAATAAAAACTCTCGTGCCAACCTTTAACTTTGCTAATTGAGCAGATGAGTCACCTAATGCTTTAACTGTAATACGCAAACTACGATCAGTAGGAGCAGCAGATAATGAGTAAGGGTGTGATTGATACCAGTGATCTTTATTTATAAAGCGCCAGGAGAAAAACTGACCGCCTTGGGCATTTAATTTATCTATTCCAACACCTGAAACATGAATTGATACCACGCCCGGCCCTTCAACAACCACCTGTGAAACTTTTAATTGATGTCTGATAGACCTAAGTAAGGGAAGAAGTATTCGCCAATATAAAATTGCAAATACCACAGATACATATAGTGATATCCAGTAATACTTTGCCAATGGATGTGAGATAAACATTGACCCGGTTAAAATTTGATGCATAAAGGCCAATGCCACGCCAAGGTAGGTATAAAGATGTATTACCCACCAGGTTTCATAACTCATGCCAGTTCTGAAAACTCGGTATGAGGTAACTCCAGCCAGAATTAAAAATAAAAATCCTAATGCTGCTGGCAACATCCATGGATAGGTGGTGATCATGGTCCATAGCTCAGAACCAACTCGCACTTGATCTGCCCCGGCATAACCTAAACCAACAAGTAAGACATGAAGAGTGATGAAATAAAGTGAGTAAGGCATGGATTTTCGATGCCAGGTAACTAACCGATCATGTCCAAATACATTTTCAACCCAAGAGATTCTGGCAATCAATAACAAGCCAATGATTGAAAGATAGGAGCCGGTTAAGGCAAAAAACCTAGAAGCAGTAGTTATTTGAGAGTAAATATCAGCAAGATCAGATGCCGTCAAAGTTGTAATTTGAATAGCTAATGTGAA
>JBPCSS010000099.1:0-25988 GCA_051006855.1 Candidatus Nanopelagicus sp. | reverse complement strand
TTAAATGTTTCAAACAGATTAGATGTAATGAAGTTTCGAACACCATTTGATCTTGAAAGCTATGCGATGGCACCTGGCGGCTCTATCTATGGAACCTCAAGTAACTCTGCGGCATCGGCATTCCTAAGAGCTCGTAATAGATCAAAGGTAAAAGGTTTGTTTTGCGTCGGAGGCTCAGCTCACCCTGGAGGTGGATTGCCACTAGTTGGAATTAGCGCTGAGATTGTTGCAAAGGCTATTGGAAAGGCTTAATTTAATTTTACAGCAGCAAACCTAACTACAGTGAAAAAACTAATTGCCTGCAAAATTAACCAAATAAAAGTGATTTGATTGACTATTTCTAAATTAAGGTTAAACGCAACTAAGGCGATAAATATAAATGAGGCTCTTACTGGTCGTTCTGCAACAGTCACCACGCCAACTTGCTTCAATCCAACTCCACCTGCCCGAGCCCTTAAATACTCTTGAGTTGAAGCCAGTACCAAGACTGCGATCAGTATCCTCGCATCTACTCCCAGTTGGTAAAGTGCTAGAACCCAAAAAACTTCAGTAAGTCGGTCCACTACTGAATCTAACATGGCACCCCATTTTGAGGATTTATCAGTAATAATTGCAAGACTGCCATCAATTCCATCGCAAATTAGTGAAATCACTAAAATCAATGGCGCCCAAAATTTATTTGCATTCATATAGAGCAAAATGCCAAATATTAAGCCAAATATTGTTAGTGCATTGGGAGTAATTCGAATTTTGGCCATAGCTTTAGAAATTGGAAACGAGATGCCAAGCCAGCCTTTAACTATTCCTGAAATTTTGGCATCACCATGTAACCTGCTCCAGGTCACGAAGAATTCAGCTTTTGTCATCACTTAACTAAACCTAAATTCTTTGCAATTACAATTGTTGATTCAGCGGTATTCATTGTATAGAAATGAAGCCCTGGAACGTTTGCTGCTAGCAATTTACAACCTAGCTCAGTTGAAATATCAATACCGATTTTTTTGATCTCACTTGGATTATCGCCTGCGATTTCAAATCTTTTTAAGATATGGTCTGGAATTTTTACTCCACTTAATTCGACCATACGGTTCAATTGTTTCAAGTTGGTAATAGGCAATATGCCGGCAATGATTGGAAGATTTGAACCGCGCTTTGCTAATCGATCCACAATGCCTTGCCATTTATCAAATTCAAAGAAGAATTGAGTAGTTGCAAAGGAAGCGCCTAGCTCCTCTTTTCGTAAAAGTACATCGACGTCTTTTTCTAAATTAAAATTTGAAGCAGGGTGACCATCAGGAAATGCAGCTACGCCAATGTTAAACCCACCTAATTGCATAGCTAACTCAACAAGTTCATCTGCATGATCTAATCCGGAAGGGATGGATTGCCACTTAGATGTTGGTCCTCCTTGCGGGTCTCCTCTTAAAGCCAAAATGCTTTTAATCCCAGATTTTTTATACTGATTTAAAACTTCAACTAATTCAGATTTAGTTGAACCAACGCAGGTTAAATGAGCAACTGTTGGGATTTGGGTGCGATCAGTGATTTCAGTGGTGACTCGAATTGTCCGATCCCGAGTGGACCCACCAGCACCATAAGTAACTGATACGAAATCTGGCTTTAAAGGTTGAAGTTGCGCCAAGACCTGCCAAAGCCGCTCTTCACCTGCCAGATCCTTGGGTGGAAAGAACTCCAACGAGAAGGAAGTGGCTCTCTGATCATTGCTCACAGCAGGCAGGGTACCGTTGCGCCGTGAGTTTTTCTGCGACTAGCGATATTAAACTGATTCGCGCTGAGATAAATCAGGTGCTCACTGAGTTTATAAAGCGGGAAAATAAGTATCTTGCCAAAATTGGACCTGAATTAGACCCCGTTGGAATTGCACTTGAAAAATTCCTCCTCGATAGCGGAAAAAGATTACGCCCATTGTTTGCATACGTTGGATTAATTGGTGCATCTGCCGAACCAAACAAGGAATTACTCTCAGCTATTGCAAGTCTTGAATTAATTCATGTATGTGCATTAATACATGATGATGTAATGGATGCCTCTGACACCAGACGCGGTGCTCCTAGCATTCATAAATCTTTTGAAAAAATGCATATCGATAGTAACTTAGTTGGATCTGCTGCTCAATTTGGAGTGGCATCCGCAATTTTAATCGGAGATTTAGCACTTATTTGGTCAGCGCAAATGCTCCATAACTCTGGCTTATCAAGTCAAGATTTAATTCGAGCGTTGCCAATTTACGACGAGATGCGAGTAGAACTTATGGCCGGACAATATCTCGATGTTTACGAACAATCTTTAGGAACTCAAAGCATTGAACGCTCTCTTAAAGTTGCAAGATTCAAATCTGGCAAATACACGATAGAGCGGCCACTACATTTTGGTGGAGCGCTAGCCGGCGCCTCTGCTGAATTAATGCAGGCCTACTCAAATTATGGATTACCACTTGGCGAAGCATTCCAACTTAGAGATGACTTATTAGGAGTCTTTGGGGATCCATCTGAAACTGGCAAACCGGCCGGGGATGATTTACGCGAAGGAAAACGCACTGCCCTATTGGCAATCGCGCAAGATAGAGCAACCGCTGCGCAATCTGCTCAATTAAAAAAACATATTGGAGATCCAAATCTGAGTACAGGCATGATTTCAGAGCTTCAACAAATAATCACCGATACTGGTGCTACTTCTCACATTGAAACCTTGATTAAAGAACTCACCAGCACTTCACTAAGTGCGCTAAAGCATGATGGAATTAGCCCAGATGGTAAGCAGTTACTTACTGAACTTGCGATTCTCGCTACTAATAGAAAGATTTAATTGTGCCAGCCAGAGTTAAGGGTGCCACCGACCATGTTGTAGTTGTGGGCGCCGGTCTTGCAGGATTAAGTGCTGCGTTGCGATTAGCTGGCGCTGGCCGCAAAGTCACAGTGGTAGAACGCGAATCTGTGCCCGGTGGTCGTAATGGATTGTTAAATAAATCTGGGTTTGCATTTGATACGGGCCCGTCAGTCTTGACCATGCCAGATTTGATTGCAGATGCCCTCGCTTGTGTCGGTGAAGATTTGAAAGATTGGCTCGACCTAATTCCATTAAAACCTTTATATCGAGCTTTTTACCATGACGGTTCCCAGCTTGATGTCCATGCAGATACCAATCAGATGCAGGAAGAGATTGCGAAAAGTATCAGCCCAGCTGAAGCAGTCGGGTATGGAAAATATGTAGATTTTGTAACGAAGTTGTATAAGTATGAAATGAATGATTTTATTGATAGAAATATTGATTCACCGTTGAATTTGTTAACTCCAAATTTAGCCAGACTTATTGCTTTAGGAGGCTTTAGGCGGTTAGCACCAAAAGTAAATCAATTCTTAAAAGATCCCCGAACTCAGAAAGTTTATTCATTCCAAGCTATGTACGCCGGGGTTAGTCCACAACAAGCTTTAGCAATATATGCCGTTATTGCCTATATGGATTCAGTTAATGGCGTCTTTTTCCCAAAGGGCGGAATGCATGCAGTGCCAAGAGCATTAGCTGGAGCTGCCGAAAAGCATGGAGTTGTTTTCAAATACAACACAACTGTGACTTCATTAGAGAGAAGCAATGGCAGGGCAACAGCTGTTATAACCGAAGATGGGCAACGTATTCCCTGTGATGTTGTTGTGTTAAATCCAGATTTGCCAGTTGCTTGGCAAGATCTGTTAGGTGGCCAACCCAGATCAGTCAAGCGCCTGAAGTACTCACCATCTTGCGTTACATTATTAGTGGGATCAAATAAGAGTTATGACCATCTTGCTCATCACAATATTCATTTCGGAAAGTCTTGGGATGGCGTATTCGATGAGTTAATCAAAAAGAAAACACTAATGAGTGATCCAAGTATTTTAGTTACAGTTCCTTCAAAAGATGACCCTGACTTAGCACCGCCTGGAAAATCTTCCTATTATGTATTATTCCCGACTCCTAATTTAAGTGCCGACATAGATTGGAACTTAACTGCGCCTAAATACCGTGATGAAATGATTCGAGCTTTGGAATCTCGTGGCTATTCAGGGTTTGGCGAAGGAATTGAAGTGGAACAACTAACAACTCCTCTGGATTGGCAGAACCAAGGTATGGAGCAAGGAGCACCATTTGCTAGCGCCCATACCTTTTTCCAAACTGGGCCATTTCGACCAAGGAATCTTGCTAAAGGATATGAAAATATTGTATTTGCAGGTTCTGGTACACAACCAGGAGTTGGAGTTCCAATGGTATTAATCTCTGGCAGATTAGCTGCTGAGAGAATTGTTGGGCCAGTTAAGTAATCGATGGATGAATTAACCGCAGCTGGGATAATTGATCCTAAGCTTCGAGCTTCTTACGCTGAATGTAAAAGACTAAATTCACTCCACGGAAAAACTTATTATCTCGCCACATTATTGTTACCAAAAGAGAAGCGACCATACGTTCATGCACTTTATGGCTTTGCTAGATATGCAGACGAAATAGTTGATGATCTAAACTCAACATTAACTGATGTCGAAAAAGCCGATGCATTAAATTCTTGGGGTGCTCAAGTTCTGCAAGATTTAAAAGCCGGTAGAAGTAATGACCCTATCGCGGCCGCGCTAGTTGATACTGCTAAAAAATTTGAAATTCCAATTGAGTATTTCCAAGCTTTTTTGAACTCAATGAAAATGGATTTAACCATTACCGAGTACCAAACTTATGAGGATCTTTATGAGTACGTTTATGGATCGGCTGCTGTTATTGGCTTACAAATGGTTCACATCTTAGGAACTGTTGCTTCCTCAGATTTAACTGAAGCCAAAAAAGCAGCTGAAAAATTAGGCGTAGCATTCCAGCTTGCAAATTTTATTAGGGATGTTGGCGAGGATTTAGATAGAGGACGAGTTTACCTACCAGTTACTGAATTACAGGTGCATGGCGTTACGCGCGATATGTTAGAAGACAAAGTTCTTACACCACAAATACGGAGCGCACTTAAAGAACAGGTTCGCAGAGTCAGGAGGTTGCAAGAGGAATCTAATGCTGGAATAAAGTTACTAAGCCCAAGAAGTCGTGATTGCATTTTGGCAGCTAGTGAGCTCTATTGTGGAATTGTTGATGAGGTAGAAAAGATTGATTATGAAGTTTTTACTACGAGGGCAAAAACTTCCAATTGGCGTAGATTAAAAGTTGCAGGACCTGCATTTGTACGTTCAATATTTAAGAAATAATTATTTCTTCTGTATCCCTTTTCTGCCCCAAAATATCCACATATTCATTACGCTTAGAATTAAGGCAAATCCAAAAAGCAGATCCTCTACTGGGGCAGATGCGACACGTGTTCCAATAATTGCCTCCGGGCTATACATAACAATATTTCGCGAAGTTAACCACCAATTAGTTATTAATTGAAATGGCAAAATAATTGCATAGCTGGTCCAAAACACTGCTCGTCTTAATAGTTTTGCCTTAATAATGAAGAGATCAAATATTATTGAGAACAAAAAGGCCAGAACGGCAATATCGGTGTAAACCATTACTCATCCCCCACAGTCCAGTGCTTTTTCACAGTTCGGACAGCTTCGATTGTCATAACCGCTGCAATCGGAATAAAAGTGAAAAACAAGAACTCCTCTAAAGGAATATCAAAGGGTCCAAAAATTCCTAATATTTGCTTCTTATCAAAATACCAATGTCCTTGGTCTATTGCATATGCATCCCAGGCTAGGAAAAAAAGTGAAACCGGCAAAATACTTAGCACCAATCTTTTGGCACGCCTAAGTACGCCTATTTTTAAGACAACTTCAAGCCAAAATGAACCACAGATGGTAAACACAATCATTGCCATGTAACCGAATTTCAACACTTGCTAACTATAGACAACTTTCTTTTAGGCTAAGATAAATAACACGGGAGCTAAGAAATTTAGCTGAGAGGGCTTGAAATTCAGGCCGACCGGTTGACCAGTTCGGTAATGCGAATTGGAAAGGGGTTCATTATGTCTATTCTAGAATTTTTTGCATTTATCACCTCACTACTAGGTGTAATTCTCGGCGTACTTGGTCCGCGTATAACCTGGCCTTGGTGGGGAATTAGTTCATTTCTCTACGCAATCTTGTTTTTCCAATCTCAATATTACGCAAGTGCTGCACTTCAATTTATTTTTATCGCTGGGGGAATTTGGGGTTGGTATGGTTGGGGACCAAAGGGAGTTAAACCTAGAAAATTAAAAACAAAAGAACGAATCTCTGTAATTTTAATTTTAATTGTCTCATCCCTAGCCATCTGGCCATTATTAATAAATATTGGAGCAGCTTCCACAGCCATTGAATCCTTTGGATTTGCTGGAAGTGTTATGGCTCAATTGCTTATGATTTGGCAGCGATACGAAGCTTGGCCATTATGGGTAATTGTCGATCTTGCCTATACCTATCAATACTTTAAAGGTGATTTGAATTTAACAGGATTTTTATATTTAGTCTTCACAGGTATTGCAATTTGGGGTTGGATGCGCTGGCATCGAGAGTCTGAAAAATTTTAAAATTGATTAAGTATCAAGAGTTACTCGCCAGCCTTAAAAAAATTGAGAGCTCTTCCCCACACGTATTTGCAATCGATGGTGTTGCTGGCTCAGGCAAAACAACTTTGGCTCTGCAGTTGCAATTAGATATGCCTGGAAGTCAGGTAGTACATATGGATGATTTATACAGTGGCTGGAAAGATCCATTATCGCAGCAATTAGCCCAGCGAGTCTGTGATGAGATTCTTAATCCATTTCTGAAGGGCGATGAGGTAATTTATAGAAAATTCAATTGGCATAAAAACGTTTTTGGAGAAACCACGAAGCTTGCCCCAACTAAAACTTTGTTGCTAGAGGGAGTTGGGGCTGGACAGAGCGCTTTTCGCCAAATGCTTTCACAAATCATTTGGGTGGAATTTGATACTGATTTGGGATTTGAGCGGGTGATTGCTCGTGATGGTTCGGTGGTAAAAACACAAATGCTAAATTTCTTGAAGGACCAAAACAAACATTTCACTGCTGAATTAACCAGTAAAACCGCGGATTACACGATATCTGGCGTGCCATAAACTATAAAATTCAAACTTTCTCTCTAAACTTTCGTTGTGTCTGATCTAACCGGTGAGCTGATTGATAATCGCTATTTACTCCAACGGCGCTTAGCAGCTGGTGGGATGGCAACAATTTATGCCGGTATAGACACTCGGCTGGACCGCCCTGTAGCGGTAAAAATTATGCACGCGCATCTAGCCAATGATGAGGCATTTGTTTCAAGATTCATAAAAGAGGCAAAGGCAACAGCGGCGCTATCTCACCCAAATATAGTTTCAATTCAAGACCAAGGCTGGAATGAAGGTGGACCACCTGCAGTATTTCTCGTAATGGAATTAGTTGAGGGCACAACTCTCAGAGATTTCTTGAACGAAAATGGAATCCTTAACTTTGAGCAAGCTATCCAAATAATAAATCCAGTTCTCAGCGCCCTAGCAGCCGCCCATAAAATTGGAATTATTCATCGAGATATAAAGCCCGAAAATATTCTAATTTCAAAAGATGGTCGAATAAAAGTTGCAGATTTTGGTTTAGCTAGAAATACCTCCATGGGTCAAACTATGACTGCTGAATCAAGTGTTGTCCTTGGTAGCGTTTCATATTTGTCGCCAGAGCAGGTTCAGCGAGGCGTTGCAGATGCCCGCAGTGATATCTACGCAATTGGCATTGTTTTGTTCGAAATGTTAATCGGTAAGAAACCATACGATGGCGAAACACCAATTCAAATTGCATACCGCCATGTTAACGACCGCATACCAAAAATTAACCAGATAAATAGCAATATTCCAGATGTAATTGCAGATCTAGTATTTGATGCAACAGCACCAAATCCTGATCAAAGGCCGAAAGATGCTGAGGAACTACTTAATAAAGTGCGTGATATTCAAGCAAAACTAGATCCAAAACGCAGACAATTAAGTTTGGAACTTGATTTGCCGCCAGTAGTGCCTAAAATTGGTAGGCGCAAAAAAGTTTCTGTTGGTTCTGCCTTTGAAGGTTTGAAGGAGAAAACCGCTCAATTAATTACAACAAAACCTACCAATATTTCAAAGCCAGAGGATTCAGTGAGAACTAAAAAGCGTAAGGTTTCTAGAAGAGTAAGGCGCAATCGAATAATTGCCCTCTTATTGCTCGCCGGATTAATTTTTGGTGGCTACAAGATCTTGGGTATAGGGAAAATTTCTGTGCCTTCATTGGTCGGCTTGACGCAATCTGAAGCTAAAACCACACTTTCAAAATTAGGACTTAAAGTTGAAGTTGCTGAAGAAGTCTTTAGCGAGGATATTGAAAAAGGGAAGGTGATTTCATCAAGACCTGGTGGCGGTGGGAAGGTTTCTCCCGCTGGCATCGTTGGTTTAGTAATTTCAAAAGGCCAGGAGCGGATTCAAATTCCAGATCTCAGGGGTTTGACACCTGATGTGGCATCCCAAAAGTTATCTGAACTGGGATTAACTGTAGGCGATATCAGTGAAGTATTTGACATGCAATTGGCATCAGGATTTGTAGTTAGATCTGATCCCAAAAATGGTGAGGCAGTGAAACGCAAGTCAATTGTCAATATTGAAGTGAGTAAGGGAATTGAAAAAATCTCGTTAATTTCTTATGTGGGTAAAGGCGGTGACGAGGCGCTTACGGAGTTAACAGATCAAGGATTTGATGTTGTTGTTACCTATAAGTTTAGCGACAATATTTTCAAAGGACAGGTTATTTCTCAAACCCCTGATAAATCTGATTCCATAGAGTTGGGCAGCAAAGTATCAGTTGTTGTTTCAAAGGGTCCGGAGTTTGTTTTTGTGCCAAACGTTTTAGGTAAAAATAAAAATGAAGCTAGTTTAGATATTGAGAATTTAGGACTTAAAGTTGTAATCAAGGGCGCAGGAAAGGTAAATAACATCTCACCAGCGATCGGCACGAAAGTTAAACAAGGCGCTGTAATCACGCTCACTTTAAGATAGATAAAATTTGCCATCTCTCAGGTAGGCTCCCCTGATGGCTAAAGTTAATTCACTTCCTAAAATCGGAGCACATGTTCCGACTTCTGGAGGTATGGCCACACGTTCAATTGAGTATGCATTAACGATTAAGGCAGAAGCAATTCAAGTTTTTGCTTCAAGCCCTCGAACTTGGGCAACTTCAGCTCCAAACCCGGCCATGGATGAGGCTTTTAAAGCCAAAACTTTCGAACACAATATTGAAGCTTATGTGCATGCATCATTTCTAATTAATCTTGGTTCGCCTACAGTTTCAACTTATGAAAATTCATTGGCGGCAACTGCGTATTCGCTTAAGCGTGGAAAAGAAATTGGTGCCAAGGGTGTAGTTGTCCATACCGGCTCTGCTGTCGATGAATCACATGTTGATAAAGCGTGGCAGCAAATACATGAAGGTGTGATGCCAATACTGAATAGCCTAAAAGATGACGACCCATGGCTACTGCTTGAGCCCACGGCAGGTCAAGGTCAATCTTTGGTTAAGAAATTAGATGACCTTACTAAGTATTTTGAAGCCCTAGAGTGGCACCCAAAGGTTGGTGTATGTCTTGATACCTGCCATGTTTTCGCAGCTGGTCATGACATCAAAAAACCTGGCGGCATGACTGAAACAATGGATCTATTAGTAAAAATTGCAGGCCTTGAACGTATTCAATTAATTCACGCAAATGACTCCATGGATATCTGTGGAAATCTAAAAGATCGTCATCAAAATATTGGTAAGGGTGAAATTGGTAGCAAACCATTCGTAGAATTAATGGCCCACCCGGCGGTTTTAAATGCGCCATTAATCTTAGAAACCCCGGGAGCTGAACCAGAACATGGCAGTGAAGTTTCTATGTTAAAAAAGATGCGAGATAAATAAATGAAAATTAAAGTGCTTCTCTATTTGGGACTGCTAGCTACCACTGCGGTTTGGGGTGGTGCTTTCTTGGTTATGAAAGATTCTCTAGTCCGTCAGGATGTTTACTCCTTTTTAGCAAGTAGGTTTATTCTGGCAGGAGCATTTATGCTCATATACAAACCAAGGTCGCTGTCTGGATTGAGTCGTAAATTTGTTAAACGGGCAATTTTAATCGGATTACTACTTTGTAGTGGATTTATTTTCCAAACATTTGGGCTAACGCAAACCACTGTTTCCAATACCGGATTTATAACAGGTCTTTACTTAGTCTTCACTCCCCTAATTTCTTGGCTACTTCTAAAACGAGAAATTTTTAAGGTTCAATGGTTAGCTGTATTAGTTGCAACTCTTGGTCTTTACTTTATTTCATATAACGGTATCTCAGTCGGCATTGGTGAGATTTTAGTTTTGGTTTCTGCCTTACTATTTGCTGGACAAATAGTCGCCTTAGGCGAATGGAGTGATGGAGAAAACACTTACGCATTAACTTTGATACAAATTTTAGTTTCAGCGGTAATTTTCTTCGCTTTATCCTTAAAAGATGGTTTTCAAATGCCGCCGGATAATGCGGTTTGGTCAGCAGTTCTCTACACCGCTTTCTTTGCAACATTTCTGGGATTTCTTATCCAAACCAAAGCCCAGTCAGTTATGAGCGCCACGGTTGCCGGCGTACTACTAGCAATGGAAACTCCATTTGCGCTATTTTTTGGGCTCTACTTTGATAATGATCCAATCACGTTACGGATAATTGCCGGTGGCACCCTAGTCTTAATTGCCATGGCACTGGTAATTTGGTCTGATTCAAAACACACTAATTCAGGAGTAAACAACAGTGGCAAATAAAGTAGTTGATCTTAGGTCGGACACCTTAACCAAACCTTCTGATGAAATGCGAAAGTTTATGGTTTCGGCTGAGGTCGGTGATGATGTTTATGGTGAAGATCCCACTGTTAATTCACTTGAAGAACGAATTGCAGATTTATTTGGCCATGAAGCCTCACTTTTTTGCCCAACTGGTTCTTTAGCAAATCAATTAGCAATCAGAATGTTAGTTGCACCTGGTGAAGAGTTACTGACTGAGACAAATTCACATATTGTTAGAGCAGAGCTAGGAGCGGGTGCTGTTTTCAGCGGCATAACTACTAGGACATGGTTGGCAGAACGGGGCTTATTAAAGGCAGAGGATGTATTAAATATTGCCAGACCAGACTCTGGGCCTTATCTAGTATCAACCACCGCAATTGCCATTGAGAACACTCATAATTTTGGTGGGGGAACTGTGCAATCCATTGAAGAAATAAAAAAGCTTCGACAAGAAACCCAAAAACTTGGAATTTCAATGCATCTAGATGGAGCAAGAATTTGGAATGCCCACGTTGCAACTGGAGTAGATTTCAAGGAGTATGGAAAGCACTTTGACACCTTAAGTGTTTGCCTATCCAAAGGACTTGGTGCTCCAATAGGTTCACTAATGATCTCTTCAAAGGAGAGGATAAGTAAGGCAAGACAGTGGCGCAAGCGATACGGTGGCGGGATGCGACAGGTTGGCCTGATGGCTGCTGCAGGCCACTACGCCTTAGAAAATAATATTAAGCTCTTAAAAAATGATCATTTGCGTGCAAAATCTATCGCTGAGCAAGTATCAAAAATAGCACCTGCTGTAATCACGCCAGAGTTAGTTGATACAAATATTGTTGGCTTAGATCTATCAAGTTTAAAACTCTCATCTCAAGAGTTGGCCGCTCAACTAAAAGATAAAGGTGTATTGACTGGTCCGTTAGGTCCTAAGTATTTAAGACTTGTGACTCATCTAGATCTTGATGATTCAGATATCAGTTTAGTAAACCAAGTCCTGCCAGAAATTTTAAAAAGCGCCCTCGTGCGTAAGTAACCACTCTTTAACCTTAACTCCGTAACCATAATTTCCTAATGCACCACCACTTTTAATTATTCGATGACATGGAACTATTGGTGCAATTAAATTATTGCCACATGCGGTACCAGCAGCCCTAATTGCATCGGCAGAACCTGCTCGCTTAGCCAACTCGGCATAGGAAATCGTTTTTCCGGCTGGAATTTTTCGCATCACTTTCCAGACCTCCTGGGAAAATTTTGCTCCCGGTTGCCTTACTTTGATTGAATTTAATGCATTCAAACTCCCATCAAAGTATTCAGATATTAGTTCGGAAATAACTGGAATCTTTCCAATATGTTTAATTTCTTTATCGGCATCAATTGGAGATAATCGATTTCTCAAATTCTCTAAAGACTTAAAACCTGCAGCAAGTAAAACATGTTCTTCGACTATGATGTTTAGCTCTCCAATTGGAGTTTTATGGGTTGCGCTGTGAAGCATCCACCGACTTTAACTTAAGTATAAGGAATAGAAAAGCGTTACTTTCTGCGATCTCTAAGCATCTCTGCAACCAAAAAGGCTAGTTCAAGAGATTGAGTGTGATTTAGTCTTGGGTCACAAGCGCTTTCATATCTTGAAGACAAATCTTCATGGCTGATAGCTTCTCCGCCGCCAACACACTCAGTTACATCATCACCAGTTAACTCAATATGTATGCCGCCAGGATGAGTGCCTAATTTCTTATGCACCTCAAAGAAGCCCTTGACCTCATCTATAACATCATCAAATTTTCTAGTTTTATAGCCACTTGGTGCTTCATATGTGTTGCCATGCATTGGATCGCATACCCAAAGCACGATGGCTCCAGATTTTGTAACTGCGTCAATTAAGGCTGGAAGTTTTTCCCTAATTACGCCAGCACCCATTCTGGTGATAAAAGTTAGACGCCCAGGCTCATTATCAGGGTTTAGTTTTTTAATAATAGCTAAGGCTTCTTCGGGAGTACTTTTTGGACCAAGCTTTACACCAATTGGATTGTGAATTTTTGAAGCAAAATCCATATGAGCACCATTTAATTGACGTGTGCGCTCACCTATCCAAACAAAATGCGCGGAAACATCATAAGGATTATTAGTTCTTGAATCGATGCGAGTTAATGCTTTTTCATATTCAAGAATTAAAGCTTCATGGCTTGAGTAGAAATCAACAGATTTAAATGATTCTGGATCAACTCCAGCAGATTGCATAAACTGGATCGCTCGACCAATCTCATTAGCCATTTCCTCATAGCGAGCGCTAAATCTGGCATCAGCTGCAAATCCCTTATTCCAACTATGCACCTGGCGTAGATCTGCAAAACCTCCTTGTGTGAAAGCACGCACTAAATTCAATGTTGCAGATGAGGTGTTATAGACCCGAACTAATCGCTTTGGATCTGGAGTTCTTGCCTCTTTGGTGAACTCAAGATCATTGACTGCATCTCCCCGATATGCCGGCAGAGTTTGCCCATCCCGGGTTTCGTTGTCATTGCTGCGCGGCTTGGCAAATTGGCCTGCCATCCGGCCAACCTTAACCACCGGAAGTGATGAGAAGTATTGAAGTACTGCTGCCATTTGCAAAATAGTCTTAATTCGATTTCTAATTGAGTCAGCAGTTGCTGCCACAAAAGTCTCAGCACAATCTCCACCTTGAAGCCAGAAGGCATTTCCAAGTGCTGCCTCACCAATTCGCTTCTTTAAGTTGTCACATTCACCGGCAAAAACTAAAGGTGGAAAGCTCTCTAACTCTGCAACCGCAGCCTTAACCGCAGATGCATCTGGCCAGGTTGGTTGCTGGGCTGCCGCAAGACCTGGGGTAAAAATCGAGTTAGCGTTCATTAGGTAATGGTATGCAATCTTTAGTAATGGATGTGGCTAATTAAGCCATCACCAATTAACCGAAGAAGATCTCCGCTTCTTTATAGAGGGCAGGATCAACCGTCTTTAATTTCTCTGTGGCAGATGCCAATGGAACTCTTTCAATTCTGGTGCCGTGTAGAGCAACCATCTTGCCCCAATCCCCATCATGGACAGCTGTGATGGCGTGCAAACCAAATCTAGTTGCTAGCACTCGATCAAATGCGGTTGGGGTGCCACCTCTTTGAATATGTCCTAATACTGAAGTTCGGGCCTCCTTGCCCGTCTTTTCTTCAATCTGATTTGCCAGCCACTCACCTATGCCAGATAACTTCACATGCCCAAAGGAGTCCAAAGTTTTATCTTTTGTAATTAAATCTCCATCTTGTGGAATTGCACCTTCTGCAATAACAATAATTGGTGAATAGCTTTGTTCAAATCTAGATTCCACCCACTTACAAACCTGATCAAGTGAGAACTTAACCTCTGGAATCAAAATACAAGAAGCACCACCTGCTAAGCCTGAGTGCAGGGCAATCCAGCCAGCATGTCTGCCCATTACCTCAACAATTAATGCACGATGATGTGACTCTGCGGTGGTATGTAATCTATCAATCGCCTCAACTGCAATGTTTACCGCAGTATCAAATCCAAAGGTGTAATCGGTATTGTTTAAATCATTATCAATTGTCTTTGGGACACCAATGACTTTAACCCCAAGTGAATCAAGTTTAGTTGCCACTCCTAAGGTGTCCTCGCCGCCAATTGCAATCAAGGCATCCACATTCATTTTGGCTAAATTCTCTTTAATCTTCTCAACACCATTTTCAATCTTAAATGGGTTGGTACGAGAGGAACCTAGAATCGTTCCACCTCTTGGCAATATTCCACGGGTAGCTGGAATATCTAATTTCATGGTTAAGCCTTCAAGTGGCCCTCGCCAACCATCTTTAAATCCAACAAATTCATAGCCATACTCTTTAACACCCTTGCGCACAACGGCTCGAATCACAGCATTTAAACCTGGACAATCTCCACCACCTGTTAAAACACCGATGCGCATCTTTGTAAAAACTCCAGCCTTGAAATAGTTATAAGAGTTGGTCAACGTTGACGGCTAAGTCTACTCTGCCGCAATGGGACTTAAACCCGAGATAGCAGCCTACCTAGCAGAACGGGCAGCAACTGGCCTGCCACAAGTCTGGCAAGCACCACTTGCTGAAGTAAGAGATAACACCAAACTTCATATCGCATTAAAGCAACCATTAATACAGATACATTCGGTGGAACTTCGAAGTATTACTGGGCCAACTTCAGCCCTACCTATTCGAATCTATCGCCCGAGTGCAGAAGTTAATTTGCCGGCGTTGGTATTTTTTCATGGTGGCGGATGGGTTTTAAACTTCTTAGATATTTATGAACCAGCTCTTCGAAAGATATCTAAAAATGGAAACTTTGTAATTATTGCTGTTGAATATCAAAAAGCTCCTGAACATTCCTACCCGGCCCCACTTGACGATTGTTATGCAACTCTTAAATGGGTCATTAAAAATGCAACCGAACTTGGAGTAGACCTTGCCGCAATTGGAGTCGGCGGTGATAGTGCTGGCGGTAATCTGGCTTCTTCAGTTGCTCTAAAGGCATCTCAAGAAAAATTGATCTCACTAGCCTTTCAGCTATTAATCTATCCTTGTAACGACTACCTGATGAATTATCCATCTGCCACAAATTACTCTCAAGGTTATGGCTTAACTACCCAGGCAATGAAATGGTTCTGGGATCAGTATCTACCAAAAATTGAGGACCGAGAAGATCCTTATGCAGTGCCGATAAGAGCTAAATCACTTCGTGGTGTTGCTCCTGCGATCTTGATTGCAGCTGAGTTTGATCCACTAACTGATGATGTTAAAAACTACTATCAAAAATTGATAGTGGATTCAGTTCCCGCGATATATAAGGAGTTTGCCGGTCAGAGTAATAGCTTCTTTAATTTAAGTGGTGTAACAGATGATGCCGAATCACTATACTTAGAGATTGCGAAGGAAGTTAATGCAATTCTAGGAAGGCAAAATTAATTGACCAAGGTTGGCTGGAGCAGATTTGCCCTAGTGGGCTTTCTCTGGGGAACGCCATATCTTTTTATCAAAGTCGCAGTAGAGGAGATCTCTCCCTCTACAATAATTTTCTTTCGAGTTTTTATTGGCGCGATGGTTTTACTACCACTTGCTTTATCAAAAAAGGTAATCCGTATACCAAGAAAGTACTGGCACATAGTTCTCATCTACACTGTGGCAGAGTTAATTGGCCCTTGGTTTTTGATCACTAATGCAGAACAGAAAATATCTTCAGGTTTAGCCGGACTCTTAGTTGCGACTGTGCCAATTTGGGCAGCAATTTTTGCCTCTCTAAATGGTGACCATACTGTCTGGCATAAATCTAGATTATTTGGATTAGTAATCGGTTTTATCGGAGTTGTGGCTGTAGTTGGAATTGAATCAATAAGTGGTCGTCAGGATATTAAATCAATTGGAATGGTGATTCTGGCTGCAATTGGATATGCATACGCAGTAAATATGATCAACCGAAAAATACCTTCAGTTCCTGGAATTGCCCTTAATGCTTGGGCGATGATTATTACTACTATTTTCTACTTCCCGTTTGCCATTGCTCATTGGCCAACTAAAACCCCTTCGATTGAGGCGATTGGATCAGTTGCCGCTCTTGGAGTTTTCTGCACCGCGATTGCATTTATTTTATTCTTTAAGTTACTCGCAGAAGTAGGTCCTCCAAGGGCTTCACTAATTACATACCTAAACACGGCAGTTGCGGTTTTGCTGGGTGTGATTTTATTGGGAGAACCTTTAACTCTTGGAATCATGCTTGGTTTGCCATTGGTCTTAATTGGCTCTTACTTTGCTAGTCGGAAAGTGCGTCTGTAAATCCTAATTTAGCTAATAGTTTTGGATCTTTCTGCCACTCTTTTGAAACCTTGACATGAATTTGTAAAAAAACCTGCATTCCAACAAGATTTTCAATTGATTTTCTAGCCAAGCTACCTATGGCTTTCAACTTGCTTCCTTGCGGTCCAATAATTATTCCTTTTTGGCTATCTCGTTCAACATGTAATGTGGCGCTGATATCAAACAACTTTCCATCATCCCGTTCACCCATCTCTTCAATTGTGACCATCACAGAGTGCGGCAACTCCTCATAAAGCTCCTCTATTGCCGCTTCTCGAATCAGATCAGCAAACATCAACTCCTGTGCTTGATCAGTGTTGATATCGGTTGGATATAGCGCTGGCGAATCCGGCAAGTGCTCTGAAAGTAAATCCAGCAAAAGTTCGGTTTGATCTAGATTCTTAGCCGAGACAGGAATTATCTCTGCATCTTTCAGATCTAATCTAAGTGCAAACTCATTTATAGCCATCAATTTAACGGCTAAATCTGATTTTGAGATTTTATCTACTTTAGTAACAACTAAAAATACTTTCTGATTGCCTTTAATCTGCTTCGCGATGTACTCATCACCAGCCCCAATTTCCTCATCCGCTGGCAAACATAGAAGTACAGCATCATTTGATTGAATATTTTCATTGACCATCGAATTAAGTCGCGTGCCAAGTGCGGTCTTTGGTTTATGCATTCCTGGAGTATCAACCACGATCATTTGGTATTTTTCGCGATTTATTATTCCGCGAATTGGGTTTCTGGTGGTATTTGGATGGTGTGATGTAATGACTATTTTTGTTCCAACTAAAGCATTCACCAAGGTAGATTTTCCAGTATTTGGTCGGCCGACAATGGCCACAAAACCAGCTTTGAAGTTTTCCATTGCTCCTATTCTCTCACCTTTTGGCTACCGTAATTGCAATGGTTTTATCACTTCTACTATTTCATCCAGACTAGTTGCAATATCAGCAATTCGTTCAGCAATAAGTCGGTGGCAACCATCACTTAACTTAGAAGAAATCTGGCCTGGAATCGCAAAAACTGGTCTAAATATCTCAGCTGCATCCCGAGCGGTTCTGATGGAACCACTCACGAACTCTGCTTCAACTACAACAGTGGCCATAGATAAAGCTGCAATTAATCTATTTCGATTCAAAAATCGAGCTGGCATAGTTTTAACGTTTGGCATAACCTCAGAAATTAGCAATCCATTTTCGGCAATTTTTGTAAACAACTGGGTATTTTCAGTTGGGTACAAATTATTAACGCCACCGGCTAAAACTGCAATGGTTTTACCATCTGCAACTAGTGTTGCTTTATGTGCTGCTGTATCAATTCCATAGGCTCCACCGCTAATCACCACAATTTCTTGTTTACAGGCATCAGTTGCTAATTGATTTGCAATATTTAACCCATAATTTGTTGGCTTTCTACTTCCAACAATTGAAATTGAATTACTGAGTTGGGTTAAAATCTTACGATCTCCCTTGATTACTAATCCAATAGGTGGGGTTGAAAGATCTTGGCAAGAAACGGGCCAATCAATATCCTCACTGCATATAAAATGCGCATTGGCAGCAGTAATTTGAGATTTAAGATTCTCAATATTTGCTCTTAAAGCTCTATTTCTAATTTGTGGTAAATCTGAAATCTTCAGATACGCAGAACTGTTTATAATTCTCTGGTAGGTATTAACTGCGCCATTTCTTAAAACCTCTCCTTGCCAGAATGTATCAACTGGATCGAATATCGAGAACAAGATTAATTTAGCTGTTTTTTCATCTAACATTAAGCAAATTTAGCAATGTTCAATTACAAATAAGTGCGATAAAGCTTTTTTGTGAATTGTGGTTAATTAAGAAGTGCTGAAATATTTGCAAATGATTTTCTGTGTATTGGTAGTACCCCGTACTTCTTTATAGCTTCGGTATGTAGTGATGTTATGTACCCTTTGTGATTTGCCAAACCATAATTTGGATAGGTTTTGTCCAGATCAATCATTATTCGATCTCGATAAACCTTTGCCAAGATTGAAGCCGCACTTATAGATATTGCTACCTGATCACCCTTCCAAACCGAAAGATTTGGAGTTGTCAGCCCGGGGATGGCATACCCATCAGTTAGTACATACTCTGGTGCACTTTTTTACCCATTTACTGCTCGACGCATACCCTCAATATTGCATTTATGAAGTCCAATTTCATCGATCTCCTGTGGGGCAATTTCAATTATTGAATAAGCAATCGAATGGTTAATTACCACATCGTAGAGTTGTTCTCGCTTTGACTCTGTTAGCTCTTTTGAGTCTTTCACTTCACTAAGCGCTGGCGACAAAGGATCCTTTAAGATTACTGCCGCAACTACCAACGGACCAGCACATGGTCCTCGGCCAGCTTCATCAACTCCTGCTATATTTTTTAGTCCAGCCTTAAGCAGGGTTTGCTCAATCATAAAACTAAGGGTTAACTTTTACGGGAATCTTCTTTAAGTCTTCGCCCTTATCCAGCAATGCAATATGTCCAAATGGCCAAATTATGAAAGTTGCCCGACCTACTACTTTACTTAGTGGTACCAATCCATTATTGGCGCTATCAGGTTGATAACGAGAATCAGAACTTGCCGATCTATGATCTCCCATTACCCAAATAAAACCAGCCGGCACATCAACATTAAACTTAGTCTCACTTGGCTTATCGCCTGCATATATGTATGGCTCAGTAATTGCTACGCCATTGACTTGAACTTTTCCATCTACGTCGCAACAGGTTACGTTGTCACCACCGACACCAATTACTCGTTTAATTAAGTATTGTTTTGCTGGATCAGGCAATACACCAACAGCGATTAAGCCAGTTTTAATCATTGCTATTGGCTTCGGAACGGTAGCTTCTGAAGCCTGGCCTAGCCACCTATCAGGATCACCAAATACAACGACCTCACCTCGTTTGATTTCGCTAAATAGGGCTCCAAATTTATTAACTGCAATTCGGTCACCTATTTGCAATGTGTTTTCCATTGATCCAGAAGGGATATAGAAAAAATGCAACAAAAAGGTTTTGACCAGAATTGAAACAATTAAGGCAGAAACTACAATTACAGGCAGTTCGCGAAGGAACGAACCCTTCTTAGGCATTAGTTTTACTTTGCTTAAGCTTGTGGAGTTTCTTCAGCAACCACTTCGGCAACTGCTGCTTCTTCAACCGCAGGTGCTTCTTGTGCGGCAGGTGCCTCTTCAGCAGCTGGTGTCTCTTGTGCAACAGGTGCTTCTTCAACTACTGGAGCAGCCTTTGCTGCCAATTTCTCTGCAGCTTTCTTCTTTAAGGTTGTTGCGCCATCTGCTGGTTCATTCATTGCCTCTTTAACAGCAGCTTCATAAGCAACTCGCTTATCAATTCTTACTGGTTGTGCTTTAAGTGAGCCCTCACTACCTGGCAAGCCATGAGCCTTCTGGTAATCACCAGTAATTTTTAGAAGTGCAGTTACCGCTTCAGTTGGTTGCGCACCAACGCCTAGCCAATACTGAACTCGCTCTGAGTTAACTTCAATTAGAGATGGCTCAGATGCTGGTGAATAGCGGCCAATCTCTTCAATTGCTTTTGAATTTCTAGCTGAACGAGAATCTGCAATCACAATACGAAAATGTGGTGTGCGGATCTTTCCAAGACGCATTAACTTAATCTTTACTGACACAAAACTCCCTATAGAAAATAATTCGGCTTTTTCTTTCGTAAACAGCGGGGGCGTTTACATCCAGAGCTAACCTTGCGGATAAATCTTGCTATGGGTTAGAGGGTCCCGTTAGCAGAAGGCTAATCTTGCCAGCCAGATGGGATAAACCCAAATTGGCCTAAATACCCTCTTCCAGCGCCCGCTTAGCGGGATTTCCAGATCGTGATTTCTTCTTTGGGATGTTATTTGCTTGCTGTGGTTTTGGCATTGAACCAATATTTGGTAATCCTGCTGGAATGTTGCCACCGCGCATTTGCTTCATCATTTTCTGAGCTTGAGAAAATCTCTCAACTAAAGAATTGATCTCTGAAACCGCTCGACCACTGCCCAGTGCAATTCGTGATCTTCTAGAACCATTTAATACCTTTGGATTATTCCGCTCCATGGGAGTCATTGATTGAATTATTGCTCTAGTTCTAACTAACTCTGACTCATCGAAGTTTTCTATCTGCTTCTTCATTCCGGCAGCTCCTGGAAGTAATCCCATTAACTTGTTCATGCTGCCCATATTTTTCATTGCCTCCAACTGAGATAGAAAGTCCTCAAATGTAAAGTCCTCACCCTTTATAAATTTATCCTCAAGCTTTTTTGAGGTTTCTTCTGGCATCGCCCGTTTAGCTTGCTCAGCTAAAGAGGCAACATCTCCCATTCCCAAAATTCTCGAAGCCATACGCTCTGGATAAAAGAGATCAAAATCTGAAATTTTTTCGCCGGTGGATCCAAAAATAATTGGCTTACCAGTAATTTCAACAATTGAAAGGGCTGCGCCACCTCTGGCATCACCATCTAATTTGGTTAACACCACTGCATCAAAGCCAACGCCATCGGCAAATGCTTTCGCGGTCACCGCTGCATCTTGGCCAGTCATAGCATCAACTACAAAGAATATTTCATCTGGTGAAACAGCGTCACGGATACTACTGACCTGATTCATCATCTCTTGATCAACACCAGTTCTTCCAGCTGTATCAATAATTACGAAATTATGTAACTTCTCTTTTGCGAATTTAACACCGGCTTTTGCAACCAAGATGGGATCGCCAACACCATTTCCAGGCTCTGGTGCAAAGACAGGAATTTTGGTTGATTCGCCAACAACCTGAAGTTGATTGACTGCGTTTGGTCTTTGTAAATCTGCGGCAACTAATACAGGGGTATTTCCCTGAAGCTTTAGGTAATTGGCTAATTTGCCAGCAAGTGAAGTTTTGCCTGCGCCTTGCAAACCGGTTAACAAAATAACAGTTGGCGCTACTTTCGCATACCTAAGCCTTCGTTCTGATCCGCCTAATATTTGAGTTAAATGAAGATTGACTATTTCAAAGATTTTTTGGGATGGGTTGGTGCTTTTATTTATTAATTCTGCTTGATTATTAAACTCTTCAAGTACCTGTTTTGAGAATTTATCTGCAACTAAGAGGGCAACATCTGAATCAAGAAGGGCATTTTTTATATCAGATGAAAATTCAACTAATTGCGCCTGCGAAACTTTGCCGCGTAGGCCAGAAAACAATGATGTAAATCTCTGGCCTAGCGCTTCAAACATAGTGGCATCTTACATTTTATTTAGATTGCCTCTTCACCACTTTCACCGGTCCGAACCCGAGTTACTGAATCAACAGCAGTTGCCCATACTTTGCCATCGCCAATGCTTCCAGTCCGGGCAGCATTGACAATAATTTCTATTGCTTTATCAGCAAGCTTAGAACTTACTAATACTTCCAATCTAATTTTCGGTATCAAGTCCACCTTGTACTGGGTGCCACGATAAACCTCAGTAAGACCAAGTTGTCGCCCAAAACCTTTAGCCTCTGAAACAGTCATTCCAGTTATGCCATGGGAAACTAATGCCTCTTTAACTGCATCAAGTTTTTGTGGCTTAATAATTGCAGTAATTAGTTTCATGAACTAAATCCTCCTCTTGAACTATTAGTTAATTCATAGCCAGTTTCTGCATGTTGATCGTAATCAATTCCAGAAATTTCAGCCTCCTCTTTAACTCTAAGCCCAATCAACTTATCGATTATAAAGCCAATTATTAAAGTAACGACGAAGGAATATGTAAGAACAAAGAAAGCTCCAAATGCTTGCTTGCCAAGCAATGTGACGCCACCGCCATAGAAGATGCCATCTAAGCCAAGGCTATTGACAGCACTACTGCCAAAAAAGCCAAGTGATAAACAACCCCATAATCCACCAACTAAGTGAACGCCAACTACATCTAATGAGTCATCGAAATTGAATAGATATTTAAGGCCAACTGCCAGTGCACATAAGATTCCTGCAATTAAACCAATTACCACCGCTGCCCATGGAGCAACAAATGCGCATGCTGGTGTAATTGCAACTAGGCCCGCAACTGCGCCAGATGCAACACCCAATGATGTTGGGTGACCATCTCTAAGTTTTTCAACTAGTAGCCATCCCAATGCTGCGGCTGCTGTAGCAACTTGAGTATTTAATAACGCCAAAGCCGCGGTGCCATTTGCTCCTAATGCAGATCCGGCATTAAATCCAAACCAACCAAACCAAAGTAACCCAGCGCCAATCAATACCAATGGCAATGAGTGTGGTCGCATTGATTCTCGCCGCCATCCAACTCGCCTTCCAAGGATGATTGCCATTGCCAGACCTGCTGCGCCAGCATTTATATGAACAGCCGTACCGCCAGCAAAATCTTGCACACCTCTTGCAGCTAAGAAACCTGCGCCTGTCACGGTATCGCCCACCTTATTACCAAAGGCAAAGACCCAGTGTGCCACTGGGAAGTAAACCAATGTCACCCAGATTGTCACAAAAACTGCCCAAGCAGTGAACTTGGTTCTATCTGCAATTGCACCAGATATCAAAGCTGGAGTGATGATTGCAAACATCAGTTGAAAAGCAGCGAAGGCTAGTAATGGAATTGGATAAACACCGCCATTATTAGTTAATTCATTCACCGCACTTCCTAATCCAGATAGAGATAGTTCTCCATACCATTGTGAATTAGCTTCAAAACCAAATGCTAATTTGAATCCATAGATGACCCATAAAACACTAACGATGCCAATTGTTACCATTGACATCAACATCATATTCAAAACACTTTTAGCACGAACCATGCCGCCATAAAAAAGGGCTAAACCTGGTGTCATTAAAAGTACTAACGCAGTACTTGCTAACACCCAAGCAGTATCACCAGTATTTAAAACTACATCTGCCATTTGATCTCCAATTACCAATATCTGCTTTCGCAGTGTTCATATAGTTGGGAAACCTCGCCTTTGAGATAGGCATACTCTGGCTTGAGCGGGTTAAATCAGGTGGTTTTTTAAGTTTCCAACTGGTGACAGTTTTAAGGCAATTGTTAAAAGTATGTTACTTAATCAAACAAAGAGGCGATGTAATGCTCAGGATCAAAGGGAGCCAGGTCTGAGATCTGCTCCCCGGTGCCAATAAATTTAATGGGCAAGCCAAACTCCTTCTCAATTGCAAGGCCGATCCCACCCTTTGCCGAACCATCTAATTTGGTGAGAATAAATCCAGTCACACCAGCTGCCTCAATAAAAACCTTTGCTTGGTTGATTCCATTTTGCCCTGTGGTGGCATCTAGCACCAATAATATTTCATCAACAGGTGATTGTTTTTCAATAACTCTAAGAATTTTTCCCAATTCCTGCATTAAATTTTCTTTAGTATGCAATCTTCCTGCAGTGTCCACCAGCAGGTAGTTGTAATTTTCAGATTTAGCTTTGGTAATTGCTGAAAATGCAACAGCTGCAGGATCACCATTTGCAGCGCCTCTTACAACCTCTACATCGATTCGATTTGCCCAAGTTTGCAACTGATCAACGGCGGCTGCGCGAAATGTGTCAGCTGCTGCCAACAAAACTGTATTTTTTTCATTTTTAATCAAATTAGCTAATTTTGCAGTTGATGTGGTTTTACCAGTTCCATTAACACCCACCACCAGAATGGTATTTACCCGCTCTGAATTCTTGGCGATTGCCCTGTCTTTACTACTTAGCCATCGCTGAATTACATCTGTAATTGATTGCTGTGCATCATCAGGCTTTGCTAACTTCGCCTCTGCAATAACCTGATCGACTAACTTTATGCCTAAGTCAGCAGCGATTAAATTGCTTCTAATCTCATCCCACTCGTCATCGGAAACTGATCCAGATCGAACTGCATTGAATAAACGTTTAAATAGACTCATCTACTTTTTAAGAAACTGCATCAACTTCACGAATTCGTTGTGAAATTACTTCGCTGACTCCATCACCGCGCATAGTTACACCATAGAGCGCATCTGCAATCTCCATTGTTCGCTTCTGGTGGGTGATAATAATTAGCTGGGATTTTTCGCGTAACTCTTCAAAAACACCTAACAGTCTTCCTAGGTTTGTATCATCAAGTGCGGCCTCAACCTCATCCATAACATAAAAAGGTGAAGGTCTTGCTTTAAAGATCGCAATTAGCAAAGCCACTGCAACCAGTGATCGCTCACCGCCCGATAGAAGTGATAATCGTTTAACTCGTTTGCCAGGTGGTCGAGCCTCTACATCCACTCCTGATGTCAACATATCTGAAGGGTTTGTAAGAATTAGTTTTCCATCACCGCCCGGAAATAGTCGAGCAAATACAAGTTCAAATTCACGTGCGGTATCTTCATAAGCTTGAGTGAATATCTCTTGCACGCGATCATCCACCTCTTTGATAATGTCTAACAAATCCTTTTTAGTTTTCTTTAAATCTTCTAATTGCTCCGCCAAATAACGTAACCGCTCTTCAAGGGATGAGTACTCCTCCAGGGCTAACGGATTAATCTTGCCAAGCAAGGTTAGTGAGCGCTCAGCTTGTGCTAAACGTTTTTCTTGTTGATCTCTTCGGTATGGAATTAAATCTCCAGGTACAAACTCACCCTGCTCATTTTCATAAAATGTTGGAACATCATTACTTGGGCCATACTCCGTTAGTAGTGTTGAAACATCTACACCTAACTCCTCCACTGCTTTGCTTTCAAGTTGTTCAATTCTCAATCTTTGTTCAGCGCGTGCTATTTCATCTTTATGAACACTTGAGGTGAGTCTTTCTAACTCTATTGCCAACTCTCTACCAACTGTTCTTAAACTTAGAATCTCACCCTCACGATCAGATCGTGATTTTTCAAGTCGCTCACGCTCTGCACCAGCTTTTGAAATTGAAGATTCAATTTGTATTAATGCCTCATAGGCAGTGTCTGCTATTTCTTGTGCGGTAATCGCAGCCTGAGCACGATTCTCCCGGCGAGAAATAGATTTTGAAGCTGCATCTCGTTCAGCACTTGCTTGGTTCTCCAGTGCAATTGCCCGTTGGGCAATAGCATCCCGGCGCTCTTCGATTGTGCGCAAACTTAATCTAGCTTCAACCTCTTTTGAACGAGCGCTTGAAACTTGCGATCTTAAATCTTCTAGGTGAGTTAAATCTGGCTCTAGTGGTGTTTGATGTGATTCAAATTGGGCAATTGCGGCGGCTAAATCTCGTTCATCAAAGGTGCGCTGTTCATTTGCTGCATCTAGAGCAGAAATTAAGCGATCTAACTCCTCACCTGTGTTCTTAACATTTTGCCCAGC
>JBPCSS010000098.1:0-7872 GCA_051006855.1 Candidatus Nanopelagicus sp. | reverse complement strand
GTTTTATATCAATGCAATCAATGTAATGCGCGGGGCAGAGGCTCTGTCCACCTACGCACCAATTACTGAGTCAGAAAAATTCCGAATTGAGTACTGGGATTTGGAAGAGGCAAAGTTAAAACGGATGCCAAAACCAAAACCATTAGCGGGCAAGATCGCATTGGTAACTGGGGCAGCATCTGGGTTAGGTAAAGCAACAGCTGAGCGTTTAGCAACCGAGGGCGCCTGTGTTGTAGTTGCCGATCGAGATCTTGATGGGGCAAGCAAGCTTGCTCAAGAGTTAGGTGGAAAAGATAAGGCAATTGCGGTGGCAATGGATGTGACAAGTGAGCAGGCGATTGCAGATGCCATCGCCGCCACCATGCTTGCCTTTGGCGGAATTGATATTGTTGTTAATAACGCCGGTATCTCAATTGCTAAACCAATTACTGATACATCAGTTGCAGATTGGGATTTGCAATTAGATATTATGGCCAGAGGTTCATTTTTAGTATCTCGCGAGGCTGCCAAGGCGCTAAAGGCGCAGGGCATGGGTGGAGATATTATTTATATTTCATCTAAGAACTCAGTCTTTGCAGGTGCTAACAATGTTGCATATGGTGCAACCAAAGCTGCGCAATCACACCAGGTGAGATTGTTAGCGGTTGAGTTAGGTGAGTTTGGAATTCGGGTAAATGGCATCAATCCAGATGGCGTGGTTAAGGGCTCTGGCATATTTGCCGGTGGTTGGGGTGCTAATCGGGCTAAACAGTATGGGGTTGAGGAATCTAAATTAGGTGAGTTTTATGCCCAGCGCACTATCTTGAAAAAAGAGGTGTTGCCAGAACATATTGCTGCTGCAGTCTTTGTAATTTTAGGTGGAGATTTAACCCTAACTACTGGACTTCACATTCCAGTAGATGGTGGTGTGGCCGCAGCCTTCCTTCGTTAGGAAAACCTTTTGCTACACGCAGCGATTGATTTAGGTGGCTCATCTGGTCGGGTAACCGTTGGTGAGTTAGTTGATCAAAAAATAGTTTTAACTGAGCTGCACCGATTTAAGCATGAGCCAATTCAAAATAAGGATGGCTTGTTTTGGGATTGGCAATTTATCTTAGAGCAAATAAAAATCGGACTATATAAGGCAGTTGAGTTGGGGCAGGTGGCAACTGTTGGCGTGGATAGTTGGGCGGTTGATTACGGATTAATTGGTCAAACTGGTGAGCTCTTAGCCCCACCGCATTGCTACCGAGATGGTCGAACCGATGGGGTAATGGCAAAGCTTAAAAATGAGTTAGGTGTTGATTACATCTATAGTAAAACTGGAATTCAATTTATCTTCTTCAACACGATGTATCAATTATTTGTGGAGAAAAAATCAGCCATCTATGAAAAGGCAGATAAGTTTTTGATGGTGCCAGATCTAATCAACTACCTACTTTGTGGCTCAATTAGTACTGAGATCACCAACGCCTCCACCACCCAATTACTTAATGTTCACACCCAGGATTGGGATTGGCAGTTGATTGAAAAACTTGGAATCAAAAAAAGCTTATTTGCCAAGATAAATAAGCCAGGTGTGCAGGTTGGTGAGATTAAAGGTGATGCAAAATTAGATTCAATAAAGGTGATCTCAGTTGGCTCCCATGACACAGCAAGTGCGGTAGCTGGTGCGCCCCTGGGTGAGGATGGTTTAACCGCCTATATCTCAAGTGGCACCTGGTCCTTAGTCGGCCTGGAATTACCAAAGCCCGTTACTGATAAAAAAGCGATGGAATTTAATATCACCAATGAGATGGGTGTTGATGATCGAATTAGATTTATAAAAAATGTGGCAGGTATGTGGTTATTAGAGGAGTCCTTGGATTACTGGGCAGGTAAGGGTGAGCATTACACCGCAGCGCAATTAGCACAGGCGGCAGCGGAACTGCCAAAGGGTGCGGTAATTGATGCCAATGATCCAATCTTTGAAAAACCAGGTGCAATGCCAGAGCGGATTGCCCTGCTGTGTGAACAAAGTAATCAGCAAACTCCTCAATCTGCCGCCGGCTATGCCAGATGCATCTTTGATTCCTTAGTAGATGCCTATGTAAAGGTTTTAGAGCAATTACAAAGCGCAGCTAATGTGAAGATAAATGCAATTAATATTGTTGGTGGTGGCAGTGCTAATCGATTATTAAATCAATTAACCGCAGATGCCACCGGAGTACCTGTTTATGCCGGACCATCGGAGGCAACGGTGCTTGGCAATATTATGGTGCAGATGCAATCTGTTGGATTGATTAACTCACTTGCGCAAGGCAGAACAATAATTAAAAATTCAATTACCCAAGAGGTATTTAAACCAAAAAAATAATTTAAACGGTGCGAAGAACTGCCGTCACCTTGCCCAGAATTTGTGCCTCATCTGCTGGGATTGGTGTGAAATCATCATTTGCCGGAAGTAACCAGAAGTGGCCATCTTTTTTCGACCAGGTTTTAACAGTTGCTTCACCATCAATCATGGCAGCGACAATCTCACCCTTTTCCGCACTCTTTTGGGAGCGGATCACCACATAATCACCATCACAGATTGCAAGATCAATCATGGAATCACCTTTAACCTGCAACATAAATAACTCACCCTTACCAACTACCGACTCTGGAAGTGGCAATACCTCCTCCACCACCTGTTCAGCCAAAATTGGATTACCAGCTGCGATCTTTCCAACCAATGGAATTAAACGGGTCTTATCCTGTGGGGCGGCTGTGCCATCCTCACCCGGCAGGGTGATCTCAATAGCTCTTCCGCGGGCGGCATCCCGGCGGATCCAACCCTTCTCCTCAAGAATTTGCAGTTGATAGGTGACGGATGCGGTGGAGGATAGGCCGGCTTTTTGGCCAATCTCCCGCATAGAGGGTGGGTAACCCTGATCCTCAACTGCTTTTTTGATAACAGATAAAATCTTTAGCTGGCGGGGGGTCAAGCCATTGTCATCTGCTGGACCATCTGGCAGCTCACTTACCTTCTTTTTAGCCATAGGTGAAGGTTAACAGGGGGAGGGAAAAAAAGCAAACATTTGTTCGATTTTAAGTAGACAATGTCAGTGGGGTGGTGTTTAATACTACCTAGAACAGATGTTCGAATCCCCTCGAACACTGTTATCTTAGGAGTAATAGATGAAGGCAAGACAGGCCAAGCGATTGGCAAGAACAGTTTCAACCATATCCTTACTAGTAGTAATTGGCGCTGGTTTTAGCTCTATCTCATCAGCAAGTGAAAGCCCTAGCAATCAAAGTGATGTGAAAAGTAAGTATCTTCAGGTGGTAGTCACACCTGGTGAGAGCCTTTGGTCAATCGCAGCCATGGTGGCAAAACCTGGCCAGATTAATGCGGTGGTGGCAGATATTGTTGAGGTAAATAAGTTGGGCAGTGCTGATTTGCGAGCGGGCATGAAAATTTTGGTGCCGGTTTCCTAGCTGCCTATTTTTTAACCACAATAGATCTGAGCCAGGGCTCGAGTTTTTCAAATCTAAAGGATTTGTTTTCAAATAAATCCATCATCTGTTTGTAAATCACAGCGGAGTTGGCATTGATTTTGTAACCATTTACTCGCAAAAAGATGTCGGTGGCAGCAAATGCAACTCGCTTATTACCATCAATAAATGGGTGATTTACCGCAAGACTTTCAAATAGAGCAGCGGCTTCGGCAACTAAATCATCGTAATAGCCACTCTGGGGGCGGTAGATTGCAGCCTCCAAGGCACCTAAATCTCGAATCCCATTTGAGCCGCCATGTAATTTAATTGATATCGAGTGCAGGGTTAGTAGGTCAGCCAGGGTCAGGTAGTAAACCTTCATTTAATTTTTTTACTTTGTAACTTACTTGGCTAAATTTGAGTAGAGCTGCTCATACTCCTGCAAAGATTCCCGGAAGGCGGCTAAGACTGCCGGGCTTGGCCGATCACTTTGGGATTTTTCTAAGTACTCAACAAGTGCGGCTTCAATTACTGATTGCAGTTGCCGCCCCTCTGATTTAGCTAATGATTTGGCCTTATTTAAAATCTTTGGGTCAAGTTGGGATGAGAACTTAACCTTCTCATTTTTCATCACCTGATCCTCCTTTCATGATTTTTCTTGATAAATCTTGAAATAAGGTTAGCATCTTAAGTCGCTATTGGGCGATTTTGTTGTGGGGCGAAAAAAAAGATTTCCCTAAACACGCCGATTCAGGTGCTTTTAAACCCTAAAGCGCGGGTCTATGGTTCACCCAACATATAGGGGTTATCGCGCTTGTGGCTTCCATAAGTAGTGGTTTTCCACTAGTGTTTCCTCCCCCCGCTTAACTAGGAAAGTAAGGAGTAAGCCGCTCGTGATCTGTCCATTCTGCCGTTTTGAAGACTCCAGAGTGATTGATTCACGTCCGACTGATGAGGGTAACCAGATCCGCAGAAGGCGCGAGTGCACCAGCTGTGGCAAAAGGTTTAACACCGCTGAGAGCTCCATCTTGCTAGTGGTCAAAAGATCAGGTGCCTCAGAGCCATTCTCAAGGGAGAAGGTAATCAATGGTGTGCGCAAGGCATGCCAAGGCAGACCAGTCAATGATGATGATCTAGCACTGCTTGCCCAACGGGTTGAAGAGTTTCTTCGCTCCGATGGTGTGGCAGAGGTTGAGGCCCAAGAGGTTGGAATGGCAGTACTTGCGCCACTCCGAGAACTCGATGAGGTCGCCTACCTACGTTATGCCTCGGTATACCGTAGTTTTTCCTCCCTAGAAGATTTTGAAGGTGAGATCGCACTTTTGCGTGCTGAACCTTCCAGAAATTCAAAAGCTTTAAAAATTTCCCAACCAGCAAGAGTTAATTAAGTACTCCCTTTAAGTAGATAAGAAGTAGAGATAAGTAGCGCGAAGAGATAAGTAGAAAAAGTTTTTTTAGTAAAGAAGTAAATGAAGAAGAACCAGAGAAATTTTAAACAACTAGTTAAGGGGATATCTAAATGTCAATCGTGAATAAACCAGCAGCGGCAAAGACCGGCACTGGCAAAGGTCTTACCATCGAACGTATCTACACCACCGCTGGAGTTCACCCATATGACAGCGTCAAGTGGGAGCGACGTGATGTGGTTCAGACCAACTGGAAATCTGGTGAGGTGATCTTTGAACAAAAAGGTGTTGAGTACCCAGAGTTTTGGTCAGTAAATGCATCAACAATTGTTACCACCAAATACTTCCGTGGCGCAGTTGGAGCAGAAAATCGTGAGTGGTCACTTAAGCAGGTAATTGATCGTGTGGTTTTAACCTATACAAAGGCTGGAAGAGAAAATGGCTACTTCGCTACGCCAATGGATGCGGAAATTTTTGAACATGAATTAACCCATATGTTGATGCACCAAATCTTTTCCTACAACTCACCAGTTTGGTTTAACGTGGGAACAAATGCACCACAACAAGTCTCTGCTTGTTTCATCCTCTCAGTAGATGACACCATGGAATCAATTCTTAATTGGTATAAAGAAGAGGGCTTTATCTTCAAAGGTGGCTCAGGTGCTGGTCTTAATCTTTCAAGAATTCGCTCATCTAAGGAGCTTTTAAAATCAGGTGGCACCGCAAGCGGCCCAGTTTCATTTATGCGCGGAGCTGACTCCTCAGCTGGCACAATCAAATCAGGTGGTGCAACTAGAAGAGCTGCCAAGATGGTAGTTCTAGATGTTGATCATCCAGATATTGAAGAGTTTATTGAGACCAAGGTGCGCGAAGAGGACAAGATCCGCGCCCTGCGCGATGCTGGCTTTGATATGGATTTGGGTGGCAAAGATATTGTCTCGGTTCAATATCAAAATGCTAATAACTCAGTTCGTGTTTCAGATGCCTTTATGCGGGCATATGAAAAGGGTGAGTCATTTGGTTTGACCGCACGATCAACTGGTGAGGTGGTGGAGAGCGTTGATGCCAAGAAGTTATTTAGAAAGATGGCAGAGGCAGCTTGGGCATGTGCTGATCCTGGCATTCAATATGACGACACTATTAATGAGTGGCACACCAACCCAGAGACTGGTCGGATCAATGCATCCAACCCATGCTCTGAGTACATGTCACTAGATAACTCATCATGTAACTTGGCATCTTTGAACTTAATGAAGTTCTTAAAGGCAGATGGCTCCTTTGATGTTAAAAACTTTGTCAAGGTAACTGAGTTAGTAATTACCTCAATGGATATCTCAATCTGTTTCGCAGATTTCCCAACTCAGGCAATTGGTCAGACCACTAGAGATTTCCGTCAATTAGGAATTGGTTATGCAAACTTGGGCGCACTACTTATGGCATCAGGACTTGCATATGACTCAGATGGTGGCCGCGCCCTTGCTGGTGCAATCACCTCCTTATTAACTGGAGTTTCCTACCGACGAAGTGCTGAACTTGCCGGAATTGTTGGCCCATACAATGGTTATGCCAGAAATGCTGCCGCTCACACCAAGGTAATGCGCAAGCACCAAAATGCAACTGAGTCAGCTAAATCAGTTTCAACTTTGGATAAAGATGTTTGGGCAGAGGCGATTAAGCAATGGTCTACTGGAAATTCAGTGGGTGAGAAAAATGGCTGGCGCAATGCACAAGCATCAGTACTTGCCCCAACTGGCACCATCGGCTTGATGATGGATTGCGATACCACCGGTATTGAGCCAGATCTAGCACTAGTTAAGTTTAAGAAGATGGTGGGCGGCGGTTCAATGCAGATTGTGAACCAGACTGTGCCACTTGCTCTTAAAAAACTTGGCTATACCGATGAGACTATTGAAGCAATTGTTGAGTACATCGCTGAAAATGGAAATGTAATTGATGCCCCAGGATTAAAGAGTGAGCATTACTCAGTCTTTGATTGCGCAATGGGTGTTAGATCAATTAGCGCAATGGGACATGTTCACATGATGGCAGCTTGCCAACCATTCCTATCTGGTGCGATCTCAAAGACAGTGAACCTGCCAGCAGATGCCACAGTGGCTGAGATCGAAGAGGTTTACTACCAAGGTTGGAAGTTAGGACTTAAGGCACTCGCTGTTTACCGTGATAATTGCAAGGTTGGTCAGCCGTTATCTGATTCAAAGGGTAAAAAAGATGAGGCAACATCGGCTGAAATTTCCCACACCGCGGTTCGAAAGAGATTGCCAAAAACACGTCCTGCCCAAACCACATCATTTGCAGTTGGCGGTGCTGAGGGTTATATGACCAGCGGTGCTTACGCAGATGGCGCACTTGCTGAAGTATTTCTAAAGCTAGGCAAGCAAGGTTCAACCCTTGCTGGTGTGATGGATGCATTCTCGATTGCAGTATCAATTGGATTGCAATATGGCGTGCCACTTGAAACCTTTGTGGAGAAGTTTGCCAACCAAAGATTTGAACCAGCTGGTATGACAGATGATGCTGATATCAGAATGGCGCAATCGGTAATGGATTACATCTTCCGCCGACTAGCACTTGATTACCTACCATTTGAGTCACGATCTGCCCTTGGAATTTACTCAGCGGCAGAGCGCGCTCGCGCCCTAGAAAGTGGTGAGTACACCGCAGATGAAAAACCGGTTGCCCAAGTTGCAGCTCCAACAAAAAAAGTTGAGAGCAAAAAACAAGAGGTAAAGATTGAGAAGGCGCCAGTTGATAATTCAACGGTTGGCTCATCAATGGAGTTGTTTGAGAAGATGGCTGGCGTTAAATCAGATGCACCACTTTGTATGACATGTGGTGTGAAGATGAGAATGGCTGGCTCATGCTTTGTCTGTGAAGGTTGCGGAAATACCTCAGGTTGCTCCTGATTTTTCCTAAATTAAATCTAAAGGGCTCGCAGGTAATACTGCGGGCCCTTTGTTTTTATCAAATAATCTGCCCTAGTGAGTGAGTATTCAACAAAGGTAAGAAG
>JBPCSS010000097.1:0-2879 GCA_051006855.1 Candidatus Nanopelagicus sp. | reverse complement strand
TTAATCCAAGCATCACGATCAGTTCTATTTGCCCCCCAAGGGTTTCCTGCTTTTTCCAAATTACGAAATGTATTACCAAGTTCTGTTGGAAACTCAGATTCAACTAATACTTGAAATCTTCGCATATTAACTATGTGGTCAACATGTTCAATATCAACTGGGCACTCTTCAACACACGCACCGCAGGTGGTGCAAGACCATAAAACATCTAATGAGATTGCATTCTCATGAGCATTACCAACAATCTTGGTGGCAGATGCTGCTTCAGTTCCAACTTTGGCCAATGCATGATCTCGCATCGCCATGATTAAAAGCTTGGGAGATAATGGTTTTTCAGTGTGCCAGGCTGGGCATTGTGATTGGCATCTGCCGCACTCCGTGCAGGTAGACATATCAAGCAGGCCTTTCCAAGATATATCAGCGGCGCTACCAATACCAAAAACATCATCTTCTTTTGGATCTTCAAAATTTATCTCTTTGCCATGAGAGAGCATTACTGGTAGCGGACCTAAAGCATTTAATTTATTTGGATTGCGCTTAAAGAAGATATTAAAAAACGCTAAAAATCTATGCCAAGCAATTCCCATTGTCAGATTAATTCCAACCACAATAAACCAGGCCATTGAAACAGTGATTTTGGCGAAGGCAATTATTTGAATTAAGTTTTCAATTTGGGTAGTTGAGTAATTGTTAAAGAATAAAACTGCAGGATAGGAGATTGCGTAATGCCAATTCCAAGCGGTGACCCCAGCAAGTGCTCCTTCTAGGCCACGTAGAGATATAACACAGAAGACAACTGCCAAAATTGTTGCCTCAACGTAGTAAGCCTTTTTATTTCCTGATCCGAAAAATCTAGATTTTCTTCCCCTTCTAAAAACTCTAGTAAATTGTCTAATACCAATTAAGGCAACAATTCCAACTCCAGTTAAAGCAGCAATTAACTCAACAAAGAATTCATAACCAACAAAATGACCGATTACCGGAAGCACCCATTTTGGATTTACTAATTGGCCATAAGCAGTTACCAATGTGCCAAGGAGTGCGCCAAATCCAATCATTACAAACCAATGTGCAATTCCAGTTACAGTGAAGTTAAGCATCTTGGTGTGGGATAAAACCTCCACCAACATATTTTTTAATCTTTTGCTCTTATTGTTAAAACGAGATGGATCGCTTTGACCTGCTGATATTTTTTTATAGAGCTCCAGGCCACGATAACCAAAGATGCCAACTGCAGCAGCGGTTAGTAGGTAAGCAAGGAGTGCGAGCACAGGTTAAGGGTAGGTGAGGGATCGGTATTTTATGGGCGAGACTTATCCACAATACTTATCCACCGTGTGGAGAATTACAGTGTTGTAATTAGTACCAGCGGGTGGCAAGTGAAAAGCCGATACCCACAAATCCAAAGCCAACCAACATATTCCAAGCGCCAATGCCAGGGATTGGGTAATTAGTTCCACTTATGTAGAAAATAACGATCCAGATCAGTCCCAAAATGAAGTTTGCCACCATAACTGGGGCAAGCCAGCTAGGAGATTCCAGCTTGTCATCCTCAGCAGCCATCTGCTCAATTACCGGAGCAATCTTCTGCTTCTTTTTGACCTTATCGCGAACCTTTGACTTCGGCATGGCAGCAGATTACTACACAATTGGCCTATGAGCACCAGGGCCCGCAAGATCCTAGTTATTGATAACTACGACTCCTTTGTATTTAACCTTGTTCAATACCTACAGCAATTAGGTGCTATTTGCACAGTAGTTAGAAATGATGCAATCAAGGTCAGTGAAGCAGATAAATATGATGGTGTTTTAATCTCACCAGGGCCTGGTACGCCGCAAGCAGCCGGCATAAGTATTGAGTTAATTAAGGACTGCGCAGAAAAAAAGATTCCACTTCTTGGTGTCTGCCTTGGCCACCAAGCAATTGGAGTTGCCTATGGGGCAACTGTCTCCCGGGCACCAGAGTTACTACATGGCAAAACATCTGTTGTCGCCCATAAAAATAAATCAGTACTAGAAAATATTCCATCTCCATTTACAGCAACTCGATATCACTCACTTGCTATTGAAAAAGATACATTGCCAGATTCACTTGAGATTACTGGCGCAACTGAGTCAGGGGTGGTGATGGCTGTGCAACATAAAACATTACCGATATGTGGTGTGCAGTTTCACCCAGAGTCAGTCCTAACTGAACATGGTTATCAAATGATCGGCAATTGGTTAGAGATATGTGGTGATAAAGGCGCTCGCGCAAGATCTGAAGGATTATCTCCAGTTGTAGTTAGAGCTTAATTTTTATTAATTGTAATTGTCACAATACTGCCAATAGTTTTTGTGGCACCACCTTCTGGAGCTTGCGCAAGAATTTCACCAACCGGCTTACTTGAATCAAAAGCTGTGATCTCTCTAATTAAAAATCCTGCTTGAGTTAATACTGTTTTTGCGCCAATCTCATTTAAACCAACTAAGGAAGGAACTTGCACATTGCCACTTGCAATCTCAAGCACCACACCACTTCCAGCAGTAATTGTGGTGCCAGGCAGTGGCTTAATGCTGATTACAACACCAGGTGCTTGATCTGAATCAACTGCAATAGTTTGTGAAATTAATAAACCTGCTGAGGTTAATTTATATCTGGCATCCTCTAGGGAGAGACCAATTAAACCAACAGGTACTGTGGTATTTCCTGGCCCCTCAGAAATTGTTAATGTGACACTGCTACCAGCGCTCACATCTGAGGTGGCAAGTGGTAATTGAGATGCAACTCTATTGATTGGAATTTTCGCATCCGGTGCTTTTTCAATATTTACATTAAAGTTTTTAAGTAATGCCCTTGCCTCATCCTCAGTTAGACCAACCACATTTGGCACCTTCAC
>JBPCSS010000096.1:0-20072 GCA_051006855.1 Candidatus Nanopelagicus sp. | reverse complement strand
CTTCGAGATAATTTAAAAAAACTAGGTCTTTCACCAAATCTGATTTTTCAATTGGTTAAGGATGCCATTGCTGAAGATTTGGCTGGCGGAGAGGATGTAACTTCAGCTGCAACTATCTCTAGCTCTCAGGTATCAATCGCAGACTTCACTACCCGATCAGCTGGCGTAGTTAGCGGTTTGCATGTTGCAGCTGCAGTCCTTGAATACTGCGGCGTTACTCATTATGAGGTATTAGTTGATGAAGGGGCAAAGGTTGCTGCTGGCAAGGTTTTAATTACAGCACAAGGCAATACTCAAAAGTTGTTGTTAGCAGAACGAACCGCTCTGAATTTTCTTTCACACTTAAGTGGAGTTTCAACACTAACTAGTAAGTGGGTAGCCGAAGTTGAAGGTACTAAATGTCAGATCAGAGATACCCGAAAAACAACTCCAGGTCTTCGCACTTTGGAGAAATTTGCAACCCGAATGGGTGGTGCTACAAATCATCGACTCTCACTTTCAGAGGCAGCGTTAATTAAAGATAATCACATAGTCGCCGCCGGCAGCATCACCGCAGCTTTTAATGCAACCAAAAAGATGTTTCCTGGAAAATCAATTGAGGTTGAGGTTGATTCAATTGATCAACTTAAAGAGTTAGTTGAGTTAAAACCAGATGTAATTCTGCTCGACAATATGAGTGTGCAAGTGTGCCAACAAGCGGTGGAAATAGTTGCTGGCAAGGTAGCGCTTGAAGCATCTGGTGGCCTAACAATTGAAAATGCAAAAGCTTATGCAAATACAGGTGTCACATATTTAGCGGTCGGTTCTCTCACGCATTCCGCCCCAGCATTAGATATTGGCCTCGACTTTAGAAAGGGTAAATAATGTTGCTCACAATTGACGTTGGAAATACCAACACAGTTCTTGGAGTTTTCAATAAAGACAAATTAGAACAATCTTGGCGAGTAAAGACTGACCCAAGAGATACTGCTGATGAATTGTGGCTGCAGTACTCAGCATTGGTTGAGGGATTTGATATTACCGGAGTTGCGATCTGCTCAACTGTGCCGGCAGTTCTTAGAGAGATCAGAAAATTACTTGAAGATCATTATCAGGATATTAAGACCACAATTATTGAACCAGGTGTTAAAACAGGAGTTCCTCTACTGGTAGACAATCCAAAAGAGATTGGTGCTGATCGAATTGTTAATTCATTAGCAGCTTTTTCTTTGTATGGCTCTGACGGACCAGCAATTGTTGTTGATTTTGGTACCTCAACTAATTTGGATGTTGTTTCCCCAAAGGGGGAGTTTTTAGGTGGTGCTTTAGCACCAGGTATTGAGATTTCAGTTGATGCGCTAGCTGCACGAGCTGCTCAACTTCGAAAGGTAGAACTAGTAAAGCCAAAATCTGTTATTGGTAAGAACACTGTGGAAGCATTGCAATCAGGAACCATCTTTGGTTTTGCTGGTCAAGTAGATGGATTAGTAAATCGAATAATTGATGAACTAGCTGATCTATATCCTGATTCTGGCGATGTCTGTGTTATTGCAACCGGCGGCCTTGCGCCATTGGTGCTAGGAATTAGCGAGATGATCGAGTTTCATGAGCCAGATCTAACATTAATTGGATTGCGCTTAGTTCATGAGCGAAATTAAATCATTACCGCTCACCTCACCCGCTAAGATTTAATACATCATGGCTGATGAGGATGATCTACCCGAACAACTACGTATCCGGCGGGAAAAACGAGCTGCGATATTAAAACGTGGTGGCCAGCCGTATCCCGTTTCTGTCCCTAGAACCACCACATTATTAGAGATTAGAACTAAACATAAAGATTTGCCAATAGATGTTGCTACTGGCGAGATTGAATCAATCACCGGACGAGTAATTTTCAAACGTGATACTGGAAAATTATGTTTTGCTAATTTACGCGAAGGTGATGGCACAGAGCTTCAAGCAATGTTTTCACTTGATAAAATTGGTGAAGAGAAACTTGAAATATGGAAATCTGAAATTGATTTGGGAGATATTGTTTCGGTAACGGGTGAGGTAATTACCTCAAAACGTGGTGAGTTATCAATTTTGGCCAACTCCTTCACATTGGCTGCAAAAGCTTTAAGGCCACTTCCAGTGGAGCACAAGCCACTCTCTGAAGAGAGCCGGGTTCGCATGCGTTATGTGGATTTAATTGTTAGGCAAGAAGCAAGAAGTAATGCCAGATTGCGCCCGGCAGTTATGAAGTCATTACGCCAAACTTTTAGTAGTAGAAATTTTATTGAGGTTGAAACTCCGATGTTGCAGGTAATGCATGGTGGAGCAGCTGCACGTCCATTTAAAACCTTTAGCAATGCTTATGAAATGGATTTGTTTTTAAGAATTGCGCCCGAGCTTTACTTAAAGCGTTGTGTGGTTGGCGGCTTGGAAAAAGTTTTTGAAATTAACAGAAACTTCCGTAATGAAGGTGCTGACTCATCACACTCACCAGAGTTTGCCATGATTGAAACTTACGAGGCTTATGGTGATTGGAACACAATGGCTGAATTAACAAGAACTTTGGTGCAAGATGCCGCCAAAGCGGTTTTTGGTTCCCACAAAGTCAAGCACCATGATGGACGAGAATTAGATCTTGGCGGAACTTGGAGTGAGATATCTTTATTTGATGCCATTTCAGAATCAGTTGGCGAAAAAGTAACGGGCGAGAGTTCAATCGAAGAGCTTAAAAAGATTGCGGCAAAGCTCGGAATAAAGCTTGATCCTAATTGGATTAAAGGAAAAATTGCCGAAGAAATTTTTGAGCATGTAGCGATTGAAAAATTAACTAAGCCAACATTTGTTAAGGGCTTTCCAATTGACACCTCCCCATTAGTTCGAGCCCATCGTGAAATACCAGGTGTGGCAGAGAAGTGGGATCTATATATTGAAGGATTTGAGTTAGCCACCGGATACTCAGAGTTAGTTGATCCGGTAGTCCAACGTGAGCGATTAACTGAACAAGCAAAACTTGGCGCTTCAGGTGATTTAGAGGCGATGGGATTAGATGAGGATTTCTTAAGAGCGATGGAACATGGCATGCCACCAATGGGCGGCATGGGTATGGGTGCTGATCGATTATTAATGGCGCTGACTGGACTTGGGATTAGGGAGACAATTTTATTTCCATTAGTTAAGCCAACTGCAGGAGATGAGTAATGAGTGCATTAATCAGATCTGCTAAAACTTCAGATGTTAAAAAAATTAGGTCAATTATTGATACCTATGCAGTAGAGCGAAAGCTTTTGTCAAAGGAAACAGTTACCTTATTTGAAAGCGTTCAGGAGTTTATTGTTGCTGAAGTTGATGGTGAAGTAGTTGGTTGCGGAGCTTTGCATGTGCTCTGGGAAGATATCGCTGAAGTTAGAACAGTTGCAGTGGTAGGAAAAATGCATGGCAAAGGTATTGGTCACTTAATATTAGAAAGTATTTTGGCAAAAGCTAAAGAGGTTGGCGTTAAAAAAGTATTTTGCTTAACCTTTGAAACAAAGTTTTTTGGATCTCATGGCTTCGTAGAAATACAAGGCGCACCAGTTGATCCAGAGATTTATGCGCAACTTCTGCGCTCCTATGATGAGGGTATTGCTGAATTTCTCGACCTAGAGAGTGTTAAGCCCAACACACTGGGAAATACCAGAATGCTGAAAATTCTTTAAGTTTCTGGGCATAAACACCCCAGTTATGGGGTTATAAAGCCGTAACACACCCAATATATGGGTGAGTTATTCACAGCCTATTCGAAGTGCGCGATGTCCCATCTTGGTATTAGGCTATTTACATTAAGTGAAGAAAGGTATGAGCAATGTTTGAACGGTTTACCGATCGTGCCAGACGCGTTGTTGTGTTGGCGCAAGAAGAAGCACGCATGCTCAACCACAATTACATCGGTACTGAACATATTCTTTTAGGTTTAATTCACGAAGGTGAAGGAGTTGCTGCTAAAGGACTTGAGTCTCTTGGTATCTCACTTGAGGCAGTGCGCTCACAGGTAGAAGAAATTATTGGTCAAGGTCAACAAGCACCATCTGGTCATATTCCATTTACGCCCCGGGCTAAAAAAGTTTTGGAGTTATCTCTTAGAGAAGCTTTGCAATTGGGACATAACTACATTGGTACTGAACATATTCTTTTAGGTTTAATTAGAGAGGGTGAAGGAGTTGCCGCACAGGTTTTGGTAAAGCTTGGCGCAGATCTTTCAAGAGTTCGCCAACAAGTTATTCAATTACTCTCTGGATATCAAGGAAAAGAAGCGGTTGCAGCCGGCGGACCAGCAGAGGGTCAACCATCAACCTCATTAGTTTTAGATCAGTTTGGTCGAAACCTTACTCAAGCAGCTCGTGAAGGAAAGCTTGATCCAGTAATTGGCCGTGAAAAAGAGATAGAGCGAGTTATGCAAGTTCTCTCGCGCCGCACCAAAAACAATCCAGTTTTAATTGGTGAACCTGGAGTTGGAAAGACAGCAGTGGTTGAAGGATTAGCTCAAGCAATTGTGAAGGGTGATATCCCAGAGACTCTTAAAGACAAGCAGCTTTACTCATTAGATCTTGGCGCGTTAGTTGCAGGTTCTAGATACCGCGGAGATTTTGAAGAGCGATTGAAAAAGGTTTTAAAAGAGATTCGCACCCGTGGCGACATTATTTTGTTTATTGATGAGATCCACACATTAGTTGGAGCAGGTGCGGCTGAAGGTGCAATTGACGCAGCTTCGATATTAAAGCCAATGCTTGCCCGTGGTGAGTTACAGACAATTGGTGCAACTACTTTAGATGAGTATCGCAAGCACTTAGAAAAAGATGCCGCTCTTGAGCGACGCTTTCAGCCAATTCAAGTTGCCGAACCAACAGTTGCTCACACAATTGAAATTCTAAAAGGACTTCGCGATCGTTATGAAAGCCACCATAAGGTTTCTATTTCAGATGGCGCGCTGGTTTCAGCTGCAACACTTGCTGATCGTTATGTTTCAGATCGTCACTTGCCAGATAAAGCGATTGATTTAATTGATGAGGCAGGCTCTCGTCTTCGAATTCGTCGAATGACCGTGCCACCTGAAATTCGTGAATATGATGACAAGATCGCAGCTGCTCGCAAAGAAAAAGAGTCGGCAATTGATGGGCAGGATTTTGAAAAGGCTGCATCACTACGTGATAAAGAGAAAACTTTAATCACTGAAAAGGCAGAGCGAGAGAAGAATTGGAAAGCCGGCGACCTTGATGTAGTTGCCGAGGTAGATGAGGAGTTAATTGCTGAAGTACTTTCAACTGCAACTGGCATTCCAGTATTTAAGTTAACTGAGGCAGAGACTGCTCGATTACTCAAAATGGAGGATGAACTACATCGCCGGGTAATTGGCCAAGACCAGGCCATCAAAGCTTTATCACAAGCAATCCGCAGAACTCGTGCTGGACTTAAAGATCCAAAACGTCCTGGTGGATCATTTATTTTTGCTGGCCCATCTGGTGTTGGTAAGACAGAGCTTTCAAGAACACTTGCACAATTCTTATTTGGTGATGCAGATGCATTAATTCAATTAGATATGTCTGAGTACTCAGAAAAACACACTGCTTCTCGTTTGTTTGGCGCCCCTCCTGGTTATGTTGGTTATGACGAGGGTGGTCAATTAACTGAAAAGGTGCGACGTCGTCCATTCTCTGTAGTTTTATTTGATGAGATTGAAAAAGCACACCCAGATATTTTCAACTCACTTCTGCAAGTATTAGAGGATGGTCGTTTAACTGATGCTCAAGGCCGGGTGGTGGACTTCAAGAACACCATCATCATCATGACTACCAACCTTGGCACACGTGATATTTCAAAATCTTTATCGCTTGGTTTTGCCAACGTGGCAGATGCGCAAGGAAGTTATGAGCGCATGAAGGCCAAGGTGGGGGATGAGCTAAAGACTCACTTTAGGCCTGAGTTCTTAAACCGTATTGATGACATCGTGGTTTTCCATCAGTTAACTGAGAATGAAATCATCAAGATTGTTGACCTAATGGTTGCTCAATTAGATGAGCGCTTGAAGGCAAAAGATATGGGAATTGAGTTAACAACCGGTGCTAAGTCATTGTTGGCAAAGCGTGGTTATGACCCAGTACTTGGCGCTCGCCCACTTCGACGAACAATTCAACGAGAGCTTGAAGATGTATTGTCCGAGAAGATGCTATTTGGTGATCTAAAGGCTGGTGAAATTATTTTGGTAGATGTTTCAGATGCAACTGATACTGCAACCTTTACCTTTAAAGGAACACCTAAATCTGCGTTGCCAGATGCTCCCGGTGATTTAGCAGAAGCTACTAGTTAATCTTCACCTTACTAATTGCTTGCTCAACTCGAGCTGCTTCTAGTATTTCAATTCCGGCAATCTTCAAATCACTTCCTACTGGAACGATTGCGCGTTTAAATCCAAGACGGGCAGCCTCTGAAACTCGCTGAGTAATTCCAGTTACTTTTCGAATTTCACCAGCTAATCCAACCTCACCAATTGCCACTAAATCTGCTGGAAGTGCCAAACCTTTTGCCGCTGATGCCACTGAGAGTGCAACTGCAAGATCGGCAGCGGGTTCAGTAATTTTCATACCTCCAACAGTTGCAACATAAACATCTCTTCCTGAGATTTTAATCCCTGCGCGAAGCTCTAATACAGCTAAAGTCATTGCAGTTCGTGAGTTATCTAATCCACTTGTTACTCGTCTGGAGTTGCCCCAATCACGTCCATCTGAATTTGCAGCACTTACCAATGATTGAATCTCAGCAAGCAAAGCCCGTCTGCCCTCTAATGCAACTGTTACACATGTGCCAGGAACTGGGTCACTATGACGAGAGGTAAACAATCCAGTTGGATCAGGTAATCCAACAATTCCAGAGTCATTCAAATCAAAACAACCAACTTCATCAGATGCACCAAATCGATTTTTTATAGCTCTTATTAATCTAAGTCTGGAGTGGCGCTCACCTTCAAAGTTAAGAACAACATCAACTAAATGTTCAAGCAATCTTGGACCAGCAATCGAACCATCCTTTGTCACATGGCCAACTAAAACCAACGTTATGGATCGCTCCTTAGCAATTCTGATTAAGGCTGCAGCAATCTCGCGAACCTGGGTGACACCACCAGGTGCGCCATCAACTGTGGAGCTAGAGATAGTTTGAATTGAGTCAATTACTAATAACTCTGGCTTAACTGAATCAATATGGGCGATCACTGCGCCTAAATCAGATTCAGCTGCGAGCCATAAATTTTTATCAATTGCTTTTAGCCGTTCGGCTCTTAATCTAACCTGTGAAGCAGATTCTTCACCGCTGATGTATAGCGAAAGAATTCCTTGTTTAGCAGTTTCTGCTGCAACTGTTAATAGCAATGTTGATTTACCAACACCAGGTTCACCTGCCAATAAAATTGCAGCTCCTGGAACTAAACCGCCACCAAGCACGCGATCTAACTCACCAACACCACTACTTCTAGCTTTTGCACTTGCTAAATCAACATCACCAATTGGTTTTGCAGCTGAAGTCACTGAACCGGCAACAAGTGATAACTTCTTTGGCGCAGCTATTTCTTCAACGCTGCCCCAAGCCTGACACTCACCACACCTGCCAACCCATTTGGTGGCACTCCAACCACACTCAACGCATCGGAACGGATCTTTTGCAGGTGCTTTTGCCATGGCGTTAATCTAATGGCAAGGACTGACTATCTTCCTTCTTGCACAGCCTTAGTCGCTGGGTGGATCACAAAGAGTGGAAGCTCACGCTTTTTCTGGGCTTTACGCGATGCTGAGATTGCAGCCATTCTGCTGTCACATAATTTTTCTAACTCCGCATACCCTTTAGGACCCATCATGGTTAGTAATTCAACCTTGCTGGATTTATATACAGGCTCTCTTCCAACATGGGCCTCTGAATTACTAGTGCAATACCAATCAAAATCAGCACCACCTTCACCCCAAGCATTTCTTGTGTACTCACCAATTACTACAACAGTGATTTCTTTATCACCATTATCTCTACTCTCCCAAGATCTTCTTAAAGGAAGTTGCCAACAAATATCTGGCTTAGTCTCTACAAAGTGCACCTGATCTTTAATCGCTAAATGGTGTAGTACACAACCAAATGATCCAGAGTAACCTGGTGCTTCATACCCAACACGATTTAAAAAGATACAGGAGTCTTTAACTTTTCTAGTCTTGCGGTCCTTATCTAAACCAATCTCAGAAATTTGTAGTTTTCCGCCAGATTTCTTTGGCCGTGCTTGGTCATAAAATTGCCATTGCGCCTTGGTTAATTTCTTTGCCGCTTTTAAAACTCGAGCTTCATCTTCTTTGCCGGTGTAGTAAGCGCCATCTGAACAGCAACCAGCATCGGGTTTATCGCCATCTATGCCGCAGCAACCATTGCCGTAAATACATTGCCAATATGAGGTTAACCAAGTTAAATCACACTTGAATATTTCCTCAGGATTGGCTGGGTTTTCAAACTCAACCCAATCACGCACGAAATTAGGAGCTACCTCATTCTTAGAGAACTTTGAATTTACTCTTTTTTTCGTAGCCATAGCGCCATAGTTTAAGGGTTAAGTATGGTTAATGACTAATTGGGTAGGCTTTAAGTATGAGCACTCCAATAACAAATAAATGTATTGGCTTTGTTGGTGTTGGTGTTATGGGCTCTTCAATTATAAAAAGTTTACTTAAGCACTCACTTAACGCTGAACAGATTTGCATAAGCGATAAAAGCGTCGAAAAAGCAGAGGAGCTTGCCAGTAATTACAAAGTAAAAATTAAATCAATTTTAGAAATTGGCCAAAATTGTGATGTAATTTTTCTGGCGGTAAAGCCACAAGACCTTGAAGCTGTTTTGCTTGAATTAAAGCAGACACTTAAACCGGAAGTTTTAGTTATTTCAATTGCCGCGGGTAAGAAAATTGAATTTATCGAAAAACATTTACCTTCAAATATTTCGGTAATAAGAGTTATGCCTAACACTCCGGCCCAAATTGGCAAGGGAATCTCTGCAATTGCTGCAGGATCAAACTCTTCAAAAGCGGATATGGAGTTAGTAACCAAATTATTCTTAGCATCAGGTGAGGTTGTTGAAGTTACCGAGGAGATGCTGGATGCAGTAACTGCACTAAGTGGCTCTGGACCGGCTTATTTCTTTAATTTTGTTGAATCATTGGTCAAAGCAGGCGTTGAACTTGGATTATCAAGTGAAATTGCTACTAAATTAGCAATCGAAACCATCTCTGGCTCAGCTGCGATGCTTAAGGAAAGTGGGTTAGATGCCCAAACACTACGAAAGAATGTAACCAGCCCCAAGGGAACAACCGCTGCAGCACTGCAAGTTTTTTCAGATAACAATTTCGATTCACTAATCTTGCAAGCAATGTCTGCTGCTAAAAAAAGGGCACAGGAATTAGCTTGAAAAAAATCTTAACTATATTGGTATTAGTTGTTACGTCTCTGCCTTATCCGGCAAACGCAGCCACTATGAAAGCAACTAAATCGTTAATTGAATTACCATATACAAAATCTGATCAAGTAAGTGATGTATTACTTACACCGGTAAGCATTTTGTTGGTTGGGACAACTGAATCACCTAGCTCAACCTGGATTAATGGAGCATTAGGTGGTCTTAGCGATGGTTTTGTAACCAGTTACTCATCAATTGGCGCCCCGATGTGGAACTTAAGATTAGGGGGAGTAAGTGATGAAATAGCCACTGCAGCCGCAGTTGATAGCGATGGCAGTATCTGGGTGCTCGGTGCATCTTCTTCACCTGCAACAGCTACTGTTGCGCCAACACCGGCAAAAGTGCTTAATCCCGACAATGTGATTGTTGATTCACAACAACTATCTTCAACTCCGCTCAAGCGGATCAAGATTTGGCAGGTTAGTAATACTGGAAATTTACTTAACTCATTTGAGTTTTTGTCAGAAAACATAGTAAATCCTAAGAAGATTCTTATCGCAGGAAGTAATTTATTTATCATAGGAAATCTTTATGAGAAAAATCTAGTTTCAGGCTTTTCTACCATAGCGACAAAAACTGGAAGCTTTTCACCAATCATTAAAATTGGCAGCAAAAACACTTCTTTAAATGATGCAATAATTAATTCCGATGGCACGATAACTGCAGTTGGATCCAGTGGTGAGCTACTGTTGAAAGCAAAGCCACTTAGTAAGGCAGATGCTGTGACTCTAAAGATTTCCGCAACGGGAGCACTACAACAGGTCGCTAGAGCTACTTTGAAGAGCACCACAAGAAATTGGAGTTCGATCGATTCAGGATTACTTCAAGCAGGCAAAGTTAGTTATTCCAATAAAACAGAGGCAGCTATAACAAAGTTTTCCGCTCTTAGTAAGCCAGTTTGGAATGTTAGGTATCTTTCTAAATCTACTGCGCTGGCAACTTCTAGTAATAACTCCTGGGCAACATTTGTATCAGCTGGTGCAATTAAGAACATAACTGCTTGGAAGCCAAAGAGTTCTACTGCGGTAGTGCTGGAATTAGGCAAGAAAGGTGAGATCTTGTCTGCTTACACATTAGCTGCTCCGGCAGTTGCAATCTCCTCAAATAATGAAATTGGAACAGTTGTAATCACCGATTCGGGTGTAAGTTTTGGTTTAGTAGTCGTTAACTAGTAATCTTTAGCCATAGTTAGTATCTATAAAGGAGCAAAATGGGTTCAGTAATTAAGAAGCGTCGTAAGCGAATGGCTAAGAAGAAGCATAAAAAGCTTCTTAAGAAAACCAGAATTCAGCGCCGTAACGCAAAGTAATAGCCTGGCTTAAGGTTTAAGCAGAGTTAATTTTCCAGATACGCCGGAAACGGCGTATCTGATTTTATTTAAAGTAATCCAACTACTAGATGATCCCAATTGAATATTTCCACTAGAAATTAAATTCACTGATCCATTTGATCGATTCAATGCACAAAGTCTTGATTGACATCCAAACATAATGGTTTTGTCATCAATCGTAAGTGGTGAATTAGGTAATCCATATTCGGAAGTAGTGACATCTGTGAATGTATTAGCTCCTAGCAATTGAGATCTAACTTGACTTGGATTAGGAAATGAAGCCCCACTTCCGGTAAACCAACCAACATTTACTCCTCTAGCACCATTAGAAATTCCAACATCAAACCCAGCAACTGAAACACCATTTCCTGGTACATCTAATGTTTTATAACTCCAGTCTTCGACAAATGCACTACTTCTAGTTGCATATCGCATATCGCTTCTAGTGACATTTCTTTCCATATCAAAACCACGAACAGAGTCGTAAATTAGGTGAATTTTCTTGCCAACGGTGACCGCTTTTAAATGAAAGGCAACATCTCCTGTTGTTCTATCTTCAGTATCTTTATCACCATCAACTATTTCATAACGCCAATCAAGTTTATTCTTCACTGCGCCTAATAAAATTCCTTGTGATTCATCACGATAAAAAACTTGAACGCCAGCACTTGTTACTGCGCAGGCGCTAGAAACACTTACATCCGAACCTCCACGCTTGCGAGGAAACTCTTTGTAATCTTGAATGGCAGTGGCATCACCATCAACCACTTCGTAATACCAACTCTTGCCATCAAAAACTGCATATCGAAGATCTTTATCCTTAAGATCTGCATAAAACAGATGTAAATAATTGGTTTTGCCGGTAACAGATGTGCAAAGTGAAATATAACCTGAGACATCATTTGTAGTTTTACCCAATGCGTTTGAATTGCCATCGATAGTTTTAATCGTCCATTTATTGTTTGTAAAGGTGGCAAGTTGTATATCGCCATTTTTACTATCACTGTAGGCAATTACAGGTCTACCTCCATAGGTTGCAGTGGCAAGGTATTTTGCATCTGCAGCACCATCTACTACCGTTGCTTTCCACGCTGCTTCTGGGATGATTGAATTAGAATTTACGGCATTTGATGTTCCCAAAGAATTTGTAGCTGAAACAGAGAAAGTGTATTTAACGCCGTTTTTCAAACCCTGGAAAATAACTGGACTTTCTGTTGCATTAATTGACTCACCAGTTTGAATATTTTTAATTTCATAATTTGAAACTTGAGCCAGACGGAAATTAACAGGAGGATCAAATTGAATAATTGCACTTCGATCACTTATTAAAGCTTTAACATTTTGCGGTGGCTGTGGTGTACCAGAAGCAATTCCAGCAGGAGGTTTTTGTCTTAAATCTTCAAACATAGCCAGCAGTAAAGAACCTGGAAGATGAAACACCTCACCTGCATCTAAATTGGGTGTCATTACGGCATTGTCACCTGATTGCGAAAAAGTTCTTTCATCTAAATGTGCAACTGAGGATCCAGGTTCATAAGTTGTTGGTGTATAAAGTTTTGGCTTTATTCCACCATTGGCCTTCACAGCATTTTCACCAGACCAAACTAAATCTGTAGTCATGGCTTTGCCAGTTTCAAGAGATGGTGAAGGCATATCAGACAATCTGCGACCATCAGGCAATTGTGCGTATGCATCAAATGGAGTTGGTTGATCAATGCGGCCATAGCCAGAAAACACGTCATAGTAATTTCCAGATACAAATCCAAGTCCATGGCCCATTTCATGGAGAATTACTGAGACTAAGTCATAACTTCTTGGCGGACACTTCCCATCCGTACCGTAATACCAAGGAGCATTTGATGTAATTGAAATTTCAATTTCAGGATTAGTTGGATCTAAATCTTTTCCGGCTAGCGCATTAGCTAAGGCTGAGGCGTAGTAAAGGGTTTTATCAGGTGCGCCTACAAAATTAGAAAAGTTATTTTTACCACTCGCTGAAGCTAGAACTCCGTAACTGGCAGAACTTCCCCATTTCACATTTACGTTGATTGGAACAGAGGAGGCAAAATTTTCAGACCAAACATCCACAGCATTCTGAATTGCTGCTCTTGCAACCGCTGGAACAGTATTAAAGTTAATTAAGAAGTTACTTTTCTTCTCTAGATTGGCAGAAGGAAGACGAGGAGTGGATTGAATTGAGGTGCTTTTGCCGCTGGCATAAATAAAACCAGTATTTGCTGGCGCAATCTTGATTCCTAGTGCATTTGAATTTGGAACTGTAATTGGTGCGATCAGAATTGAACTCAAAACCAGGGTTGAGGTAAGAATAGATTTCAATCGCACAGGGGCAAGGCTAACAGTCTGAGATGATTGGTCTATGCCAGGTACAGATCTATCAGCAATATTTAAGCAAAAAGGTATTACTGCGGCGAAACTTCACGCCTTTATTCAAAGATTTAGTTACCGGTTATGAAAAAAGTTACCATTTACTCACGTTCTGGTTGCCACTTATGTGAGATCGCAATTGATCGAATTAAATCTACAAAGAGTGATTTAAACTTTGAACTGGATATTAAATTGATTGACGATGACCTTAAATTGCAAGAAGAGTATGGCGAACAAGTTCCAGTTATATTAATTGAAGGGAAAGTTCATGATTATTGGCGAGTTGATTTAGAGCGTTTTACAAAAGCAGTGAAAGCTTAATTCTTATTTAAAATCTCATCTGCATCAATAATTCGGTACGCATAACCTTGTTCTGCTAGGAATCGTTGTCGATTTTGCGCGAAATCTTGATCAATGGTGTCACGTGCAACTAGTGAATAAAACCTTGCGCCTCGGCCATCGGCTTTCGGCCTTAAAATTCGACCTAATCTTTGTGCCTCTTCCTGGCGAGAGCCAAAGGTGCCAGAGACTTGAATTGCAATAGTTGCTTCAGGCAGGTCAATTGAAAAATTAGCCACCTTAGACACAACTAAACACTTAAGTTCACCACTTCTAAACAATGCATAAAGTCTTTCACGCTCTTTAATTGGCGTATCACCTTTAATAACTGGAACGCCTAAAGCTTGCGATAATTGATCTAACTGATCTATATATTGACCAATAACTAAAACTTGATCATTTGCATGTTGTTTAGCCAAAGCTACTGCTACATCTTTTTTAGTTTGTGAGGTTGAACAAAACCGATAACGATCTTCTTGCTCAGCAGTTGCATAATTTAAACGTTCGGCATCGGTTAGTGTAATTCTTACCTCAACACAATCTGCTGGTGCAATATAACCTTGGGCTTCAATCTCTTTCCATGGCACATCAAATCTTTTGGGGCCGATTAATGAGAAGACTTCCCCTTCCATGCCATCCTCCCTAACCAATGTTGCAGTTAGTCCTAAGCGACGCCTGGATTGAATATCAGCGGTAAATCTGAAGATTGGTGCAGGCAAAAGGTGAACTTCATCGTAAATAATTAATCCCCAGTCAATAGCATCAAATAGATCAAGGTGGGCGTAAACACCTTTTTTGCGAGTTGTCATAACTTGGTAGGTGGCAATAGTTACTGGGCGAATTTCTTTTTTAGCACCACTGTATTCACCAATATCATCTTCATTTAAATCTGTTCTACGCAGTAATTCATCGCGCCATTGCCTTGCTGCAACCGTGTTGGTTACTAAGATCAAAGTTGTTGCCTTTGCATGTGCCATGGCAGCTGCGCCAACAATTGTTTTTCCAGCTCCACAAGGCAGAACTACCACGCCTGAGCCACCATGCCAAAATCCTTCAGCAGCTAACTCCTGGTACTTACGAATCTTCCAACCATCTTGCCGCAATGAAATTTCGTGATGTTCACCATCAACATAACCTGCAAAATCCTCTGCCGGCCAACCTAATTTAAGAAGTGCTTGTTTTAAAAAGCCGCGTTGTCCTGGGTGAACCACAATAGTTTCATCATCTAGTTGTTTGCCCAACATCGGCGCAACTTTCTTGCCGCGCGTTACTTCCTTTAATACTGCAGCATCATTTGAAACTAAAATTAAGCCATGAACAGGATGGGCTTCCAGGCGAAGTCGGCCATATCTAGACATGGTCTCGGCAATATCAACAAGCAATGCATGTGGGACTGCATAACGAGAGTACTTAATTAATATATCAATGACCTCTTCAGCATCATGGCCAGATGCTCTGGCATTCCAAAGCCCAAGCGGTGTTAGTCGGTATGTATGAATATGTTCTGGAGATTTTTCAAGCTCAGCAAATGATGCTATTGATCTGCGACACTCATCGGAGAGAATATGATCAATATCTAGTAAAAGTGTTTTATCACTTTGAACAATTAACGGGCCATCGCTCATTTCAACAACTCGATAAGAAAAGCATTAGTTAATTTAATTCTCGGCTCGATTGTAGAGATCTTTATGTATTCACTCGGGGCATGCGCGCCATGTCCATCAGCACCCAGGCCATCTAAAACTTTGGCACCTGCTGCAGCTGCAAGATTTCCATCGCTGGCACCACCAACGCTGGCATTTCCAACCTTTGCAACTCCAAGTGAGGCAGCAACCTGTTCTAATTTTTCATAAAGAGCCATGGTGCTACTTTCCTCTAACGGTGGCCGGTTTATTCCACCAGTGACTTCTACCTTTGCCACATCACTTTTAAGATTACGAATAGATTTATCAATCCGTGCCAGCTCTGCATTAGTAAAAGATCTAACATCTATATCTAAAGTTGCAAGTGCTGGAACTGTATTAGTGGTAGTTCCTGATTTCATTACTGTGGGCACCGCAGTAGTTCCAAACTCTGGATTTTCTAATGAAGCAATCTGTAATACTAATTTTGCTAATTCAGTTGTCGCATTAATTCCCTTTTCAGGTTCAAGGCCCGCATGGGATGCTAGTCCAGTAACTTTAATTTGGTACATCGCAGTTCCCTTACGTCCTGTTTTTACCTTGCCATCAAGTGATGCTTCAAATACCAGGACCGCATCGGCACCTTTTGATAAGCGAGCAATTAAATCTTTTGATGTAGCACTACCAGTCTCTTCATCGGTTGTAGCCACCAATGCGATCTTGGTTTGAGCATCTTTGATCCCAACTAATGCATGCATTGCTTGGATGAATCCACATTTCATATCAAAGACACCAGGACCACTTGCCTTGTCGCCATCAACCTGCCAAGTCGGCATAAATGTTCCCTTTGGCCAGACTGTATCTAAGTGGCAGAGTAAAAGAATTTTTGGACTCTTAGATCCCCACCAAAAAACTGGACGACCATTTTCAATAATCTTTTCAGCCTTCGATGTTAAAACTTTGCTGGCAATATCAAGAGCGATATCAATAACTTGATTACAAGCTGCTAAATCCTCAGTTGGTGACTCGCATTCAACCAGGCGCTGGATATCAGAGAGTGCGGTCATAGGTCTAAGTCTGCCTTATTTCCTAAAACCGTGAGGGCTGGTGCTACGCCATTGATTCTTGGTATGCGAAATTGAACAATTTCATCACTGGCTTCATCCCGAGCGGTAAGGGTGCCCAAGGAGATTGAGATCGGATCGATAATTCGGTTGGAAACCCCACCATTATTATCGGCATAACTAATCATCAAAGTTTTACCTTCACTTATGTATTGATTGATTAAAGCCAGAGTTTCATTTGATGAGGTGCCTGCAACAATTGGCTCAACTTTACGACTGCGCTCGCCAGCCCTAATAGTTTTAACTGCTGATAAAACAATTGCATCTTTTGGTGCACTAAATTCAGAAATGATTCTAGGTGGTTTGGGTCTTGATTTTGCTCTACGCAAATTTGGCTGAGATAGCAAAACTCCGCCAGCATTTTCAGCAGCAGGTAGATATCCATACTCGCGCAGCTCACCAATTACTTCAGTAAGTTCAAACTCAGTAACTAAAACCTGGGGTGCAATCTTTCTTAGTCTTAAATGTTCACATTTTTTATCATGCAAAATTTGTTGCACTAATCCCTCATCTTCACACCTGATGTATGAATGAGCAGATCCGACTCTTAATCTGCCATGTCGCTTTGCAACATCAGCAATTAAGTATTCAAGTGGTTGCGGCATTGGAGTCTTTGAGATCTTGCTTAAGAAAGTTTTAATTTGATCGCCAGTTTTGCCATGATCTAATCCACGCCTTATAGATCCTTCGCTAAAGCGATAAACAGTTGCGCCACCCCTGCTTTCAATATCTGCGATCGTTCCCATTTCTGAAGCAAGCTCTGGAGTTAGTGGACCAGGTGCAACAGCGCTGTTATCTGCTTGGATTAAAATATGATCAACTGGTTTTGGCAAAGCAGACTGAATACCTAAATCTTCCTTTTCAGTTAATAGATTTAAACCAAAAGTTGAGATGACGCCCTGACCAGTGATGCCTAACCACTCTGCTTCACGAAGATTCCACTCTACAAATTCATTATTTGCTCGTTGTGGATTCCACCATTTTATAATCTCTTGCATTGAAGTAAGTTCTGGTGAAATCTGTGGGTTATCCAGCAAAACTTTAAGAGTGGTTCTTCTAATTAGTGACACTCCTGCTCGATCTAACTCAGGACCAAGAGGAGCAATGTTTTTATCGCTCACCTTTCCAATTAATCCACTTGCTCTTGAAGTATCTAGCCAAAGCACAACGAGTGAAAACCATCTTTCTTCCGCTGACTTAGTCAGCCAAATATCAAAGGCAGATGTAGGCAAGATTTGGTCATCAGAATCAACCACCACTAATCCACCTAAATAACAAAGTTCTGCTACAAATCCGGCACAAGTTTCCTCAACCCCTAGATGTTCTGCAATTTTTTTCAGATCGCGAACTCCTAAACCACCAGTACGTAATGCAGTTGGTGGTTCATCTGAAAGGTTATGTAGCAGCTCTTCGCACCAGCGAAGAATGGTTGAAATATTTGCTACCGCTGCAAGATCTACTTGTTTTTGATCTACTTTCTTACCCTTTAAATTAGCCGCAGTACTGACAATCTCCTTATGAATCTTGCCGCCACGTAGTTTTATGGCAATCTCTCTTGGAAGAGCAACTGTGTGAGAATCAATTGCTACAAGCACATTGTTTTCTAATAACCAGCCAATCGCGCTTCCAGGTTTTTTGATGTTGGCAATCTGTCCTCTCGGTGGACCCCAAGTTAATTTGGCTAGAACCTCTTGTGTTGCTTTCGGAATTTGTTTAAGCGTTGCAAGATCAAACTTCTTAACTGAAATTGGACCAAGACCGGCAGGTTCTTCTCCAATCAGTAACTTTAAATTAGTTGGAGTGCGATAGTTGTTGCCCTCTTTATAAAGTAGCCCCATCTGCCATAAGCGATCCAGCGCAAACGCTGTTTCTTCACTAGTAACAGCTACTATTTCTGATTTTTTAAAAGGCTCAGGAAGTGCGCAGGCAGCTTCAACAATTTGATAGTGCCAGAGATTAAGTGAATCAAGAGCTCTAACCAATGAAGGAGTGGATGATGCACGTGCAGCTAGAGCTGAAAAATCATTTGGAACAGGAGTAACTAAATCTGGTCTTAATTTAAAGATCGTAGCTAAATCTTTATCTGATCTAGCGCGCAGTTCATCGGCAAAAGTGATCGCGACAGTAGACATAACTGGCCTACTTTACTCGGGTTTTGCTTGAGCTATTTACCCCTTACGTTTTTGCTTACGCGGAGAGATGAGTGAACCAAGTGCTGCCATGCGACCAGCCATTGGTCCTAATAATTTCTTAATGCGCCTGGCCCTTCTAAAATCATAAACCGGCCAGCTATCTCGGTAAGCGCGGATTTTAAGTAGTGCGTCGGGATTAATAGCCCTTGGATGGCCAACTGCCTCAAGCAGCGGAATATCATGATGAGAATCTGAATATGCGTAGCAATTTTTTAAATCAACACTTCTTTCAGCTGCCAACGATTTAATTGCCTTAGCTTTTTCTCTACCATGTAAAAGGTTTCCAATCATTTTGCCAGTGTAAACACCATTTTCAATTTCGGCTTTTGTACCAAGTGCGCCAGTAAATCCCAATCGTTTCGCCATTAAATTAGCCATATCAAGTGGGGTAGCTGTAACTAGCCAAACCTCTTCATCTTTTGAAAGGTGCTCCTTTGCAATTTCAACTGTTCCCTGCCAAATAGCAGGGGAGACATACTCTTCATAAATCTCTTGACCTATTTTTTCAATTTCAATTACATTATGACCTTTTATGAAATCAGTTGCCGCATTTTGAAATCTAGCAATCTCTTCCTTATTTTCTTTTCCAGTAAGGCGATACCTGATATTGGCCAGAACAAATGCTGAGATATCTTTTTTGGTAAAAAAACCTCTTTGATACATGCCACGGCCTAAAAAAAAGAGCGTTGATCCCTTTAATAAGGTGTTGTCGACGTCAAAAAACGCAATTCGCTTTTCTGTGAGCGCCATATCACTACCCTAGCGAACGAGCCTGAATTCCTCTCCTTTATGCTTACCTTATGGCTCAAGTAATTCACTTCGTAAGACATGGCGAGGTTCATAATCCAGAAAAGATTCTTTATGGACTTCAACCGGGGTGGAAACTAAGTGAACGTGGCAATCAAATGGCGCAAGTTATTGCGCAGTGGTCAAAGGATCTAAATCTTGGTGCAATTCATGCCTCACCATTACAACGAGCTCAAGAGACAGTTGCGCCAATAATTAAGGCACATAATTTACAACTAACTACAGATAAAAATTTAATTGAGGCTGGCAATGTTTTTGAAGGCAAGAAGTTTGAATTAGGAAGTGGTGTTTTAAAGCATCCAAAATCATGGCGTTATTTATATAACCCATGGCGCCCTTCTTGGGGTGAACCGTATGATCAAATAATAAATAGAATGCTTAAAGCTTTGTTTACTGCACGTGATTCGGCAGGCAATAAGGATGCAATCTGTGTTTCTCATCAGCTGCCCATCTGGATATTGAGAAGCGCTGTTGAAGGCAGACGGCTTATTCATGATCCAAGAAAACGTGAGTGCACACTTGCGTCAGTAACATCATTTGAATTAGATAATGAAGGAATGGTTAGTGGTGTTTCTTATTTAGAACCAGCAAGACATTTACTTCCTCAAAAATAATGAAGATCTTTACAATTATTATCTCAATGCTACTTTTAACTAGCTGCTCCGGTGGTGGGTTATCTGCCGAAAATGAAAATTCATTTATATCTGGTAGTGGAGTTGCAACTTATGTTGCTAAATCTGAACGAAAATCCGCACCAATATTATCTGGGCACACTTTAACTTCAGGGGAA
>JBPCSS010000095.1:0-11449 GCA_051006855.1 Candidatus Nanopelagicus sp. | reverse complement strand
GTGGGCCCCAGCCAACCTTTGAGATCCAACCATCTGGACGAATTACCTCAAGAGCATTTTTAAGAGATGCGCTAACACCGGCAGCATCTACAACACCATCTGCGCCAAGTCCATCAACAGATTTTGCCCACTCACTAGCATCGCCAATAATTACTTCACAGCCATAACTTTTTGCAATCTCTAACCGATTACGATCTTTTTCTAATCCAACTAGCGCTACCTCAGCACCGGCAAGCCGGGCCATCGCAACTGCTAAGACACCAATTGGACCTGGGCCATAAACCACAATTCGATCACCTGGTTTTACTAAACCGGGCGCAATAGTTGCGCTATAGGCCACCGCACATGGCTCAGTCATTGCGGCGTAATCAAATGAAATATTGGCCGGAATCTTATGAAGTAGGCGGGATGCAACCTTGGCATATCTAGTCATTCCGCCATTAACACCATAACCAAAACCTTTTCGGTTTGGATCTAAATTGTATTTACCAGCTCTACTCATTGGTGAATCAACATCAATTACCGCAGCGGTTTCAGTTACTACTCGATCGCCCTCTTGCCACTTACCAGCAGCTTTTACATTTTTACCAAGCTCGGCAATTACGCCACAAAACTCATGTCCTAGAACAACTGGGTAATTAACCGCCCAAGAGTTGGTGCCATGCCATTGGTGAAGATCTGAGCCACAAACACTTACCGCTTCAACCTGCATAATTACATCATCATCACCTGCAACCGGACGATCAATCTCTTGCAGTTCAACACTGCCTGGCTTGGATGAAAAGTTAACTACGCCAATTGATTTCATTATTTCCTCTTCTATTTAACTCTTGGAGTAATAGCAACATCGCCATAGGCATGAACCTTTTCACAAATTTTTCTAAGTACCTCTTCAACATTGCCGGCACCTTTTGAAAATGAGTCAGCATCAATTGCAAGTGGTGCGCCAATTACAACAAGTGGTGCGCCGTATGAAGGAGATGCAATTGCTTGCTCTAGAGATAAGCCACCAACTGCTTGGACTGGAACACCAACTGCATCGACAACAGCTTTTAATTGATCAAGTGGATTAGGCGGCCTCTTGCCACTTGCCGCAATGCCACGTCGTTCGTCATAACCAATATGGTGAATGACCATGTCACAACCTAAATCTTCTAGCAGGCGAGCACCTGCCACCATATCTTCACAACCTAAATTGTCACCCATCACAGTAATTCCATAATCCTTACCAGCTTGCACCACAACTTTAATTGTTTCTGGATGAGCTCTTGCCATTACAACCACATGAGTTGCACCAGCCTTTGCCATCATCTCCGCCTCTAAATATCCACCATCCATAGTTTTTAAATCTGCGACAACTGGAATATTTGGAAACTCACTGCGAAGCGCGCGCACACCATGTAATCCTTCAGCCAAAATAAACGGTGTACCAGCCTCTAGCCAATCAACACCGGCTCGCATCGCGGTGTGTGCCATCTCCATCGCCTCTTTAATATCGGTTAGATCAAGTGAGACCTGCACAATTGGTTTCATTTATAAAACGCCAAACTTTGCAAAGGCTTCACTAGGTGCCATGCCATCTCGCACAGCATTTCTAAATAAATTCTCGCCGGAGTTTTTCTCTTCTACTCTGGCAATTACCTCATCAATGGCTGCAACCGGAATGACTACTACGCCATCAATATCGCCAACAATTAAATCTCCGGGATTAATCGTTACCCCATCAATTACCGCCGGCACATTGTGCTCAATAACTTCATAGCGAGAGTTGATATCTAATGGAGATGTATCAACGCCAAAGACTTTAAAACCTAATGCGCGCATTCTGGTGGTATCTCTTACCGGTCCATCAGTTAACGCACCTGCCACACCTTTGTGTTTGCAAGCAGTTGAAAGTAACTCTCCCCAAAATGCGGCTGGATGATTTCCACCATTGTTTCGATTTGATGGTGTTACATAAACTTGATCTTTACCAACTGCATCCAATGCTTTAAGTAATCCAACATATGGCACTTCAGGTGCGGCGTAAACTGCCTCAACTCTTACTGGAAATGCGTAACCCATCATCACACCATCACCGGAAAGCATTTGGATATCTGGTTTTAAAACTTGATTACGCAAATCCATATGATCTAAACAATCAGAGGCTAAGGCTGCGGTGAAGATGGTGGAAAGTTTTGCTAAATCGTAATCTTTATTGGCCATGGCCTAAAGATTAGGGGCATTTGTCCACTACTTATAGACCCTTAAGTATTACTTGAGGCATTGGGCGTGGGTATTTATAACTTTTGGATAAAGAAGTGATTATTAACCAATTGTTAGCCCGCCTTCATTGACTACCTAACTGGTCGGTAGCAGGATTTCCTCAGGTTCGACGATCCTCGTTGTACCACTTCCTATAGAGAAGAAATGGAGAAATGAATGCGTAAAAGTTCATTTCGTCTTGTTGCAGCTGCAGCAGCTATTGCCCTTGCGGTAACTGGTTGTTCATCATCATCTGATGACGCAGCAAATACAGACACACAGTTTGAAATCTTTACCTGGTGGGCATCTGGTGGCGAAGCTGCTGGCCTACAAGGAATGATTGATGTTTACTCAGCACAAAACCCAGACACAGAGTTTATTAACGCTGCGGTTGCTGGTGGTGCAGGTGTAAACGCAAAGGCTGTACTACAGAGCCGTTTAGATGCTAACGAGCCACCTGATTCATTCCAAGCACACGCTGGTATGGAGCTTGATGGTTATGTAAAGGGCGGACAACTAGAAGACTTAACTTCTTTGTACGCATCTGAAGGTTGGGACAAGATTTTCCCAGCAGACCTAATTAAGACTCTTACTGTAGATGGAAAGATTTACTCAGTACCTGTAAACATTCACAGAGCAAATGTGCTTTGGTGGAATCCAGCAACTGCAACAAAGGCTGGCATCACTAAGGCTCCTGAGACTCTAGATGAATTCTTTGCAGATCTTGAGAAGTTTAAGAAGGCTGGCGTAACTGGTCTAGCACTTGCAGGAAAGGGAGACTGGGCGATTGCTCACCTTCTTGACTGGATGCTTCTAGCATCAATGGGTGCAGATAAGTTCGAAGGTCTATACAACGGATCAACTTCATGGACAGGTCCAGAGGTTGCTGCCGGTATTAAGAACTTCCAGAAAGCACTTTCTTATGGAAATAAGGGTGCCGGAAATCTTGATTGGCCAGATGCAGGTAAGTTAGTAACTTCTGGCAAAGCAGGATTCTTCATCATGGGTGACTGGGCCTCTGCTCAGTGGCAATCAGATGGATTAAAGCTTGGAACTGACTACACATATGCAGCAGCTCCAGGAACTGTTGGTACATACCAATGGCTATCTGACTCATTCACACTTCCAGTTGGTGCACCACACCGCAACGCTGCAATTGCATGGTTGAAGGTTTGTGGATCTAAGGAAGGCCAGGATGCATTTAATCCAAAGAAGGGATCGATCTCAGCTCGTACAGACTCAGATCTATCTCTATACGATGATTATCTAAAATCAGCTGCTTCAGACTGGTCAAAGGATCGCTTAGTCGGTTCAACAGTTCACGGAGTAAATGGAAATAACGCACTGATGGCTAAGTACAACGCAGCCGTTGGTAAGTATTTCTCAGGCGGATTCAAAGATAACGCCGGACTTGCTAAGGATCTTGCTGCAGCTTACGAAGCAGGCAAGGCTTAATAGCAACAAAGATAGGACAACAACTTTGGTGGGCAAGAGATTGCCCACCAAAGTTTTCTAATTAGATAACAAATCGTTAGGCTCCACCACCTGCTACTTATAAAGATGAGGGGATCGCTTCGGTGAATAAAATAGCCAAGAATAAACGATCTTTTAGCGCTCGCGTTGGTGGCTTATTTTTCGTATTACCTTCAATAATTACCGTTGCAATCTTTGTTTATGGTCTGATTATCTGGTCGGTAAATGTCTCACTTACTAACCAAAACTCTGGCGGCAAAAAAGCTATTGAGTATGTTGGGCTGAAGAATTACACCGATTTAATCAAAGATGAGCGCTTTACACACTCACTTTCAAATTTAGTTAAATTCACAATCGTATTTATTTTAGGTGCGCTAGTTACTGGATTTATCATGGCCTTGCTACTTGAAAAAGGTATTAAGGGTGAGGGATTTTTCCGCTCCTTCTACCTATATCCAATGGCGATCTCATTTATTGCCATGGGAACTGTTTTTAACTGGTTGCTTAATTCAGCCAGAGATGAAGAGGCAGGCGGCTTAAATCTTGCTCTGCAAAAAATTGGTTTGGGCTTCTTGCAAAATGATTGGTATGTCTCAGAAAAAGGTGCGATGTATGCGATGGCACTTCCGGCGATCTGGCAGATGTCTGGTTATGTATTAGCTTTATTCTTGGCTGGTTTTCGTGGCATTCCAGATGATTTGCGGGAGGCGGCTCGAGTTGATGGCGCAAGTGAATCCCAAATTTATCGACATGTACTTTTCCCACAACTAACACCAACACTTCTTACAATTTTAATTATTTTAGGCCACATCTCAATGAAGGCCTTTGACTTAATTATTGGTATTAATGGCAAATCTTACGTAACTCAGGTTGTTGCCGTTTACATGTGGGAATCAACCTTTGATGCTAGAGATTATGCAAAGGGAACATCAATTGCCATCGTGCTATTAATCATGATTGCAATTGTGGTTGTGCCATACCTTCGTTATAACAACAAACAACAGGCGTACCGCTGATGAGTAGAGATTTAGTTGATTTAATCACCACCAAACATGATGTGCGCAATAAGAAGCGCAAACTAACTGGTAAAGAAAGATTCTGGCTGATCTTCCGTTACATCTCCCTTACCTTCATATGGTTCTTAGTAGTAATGCCAATTTATGTGATGGTAATCAACTCACTTAAGGGTGTTAAAAATGTTTACCTAACAAATGCTTTTAAGCTTCCGGAAAAGTTAGATTTCTCAGCTTGGTCAGTAGCCTGGAGTGGAACTGATTACTTTCCACAATCGATATCTGAATCAATGGGAAGAACTTTATTTTTTGTTATTCAATCCTCGATCGTCTCAGCAATTATTGGCTCAATTAATGGGTATGTATTTGCCAAATGGAAGTTTAAAGGTTCAAATTTAATCTTCACCCTATTTTTATTTGGAATGTTTATTCCATACCAGGCAATCATGATTCCATTGGTCAGAATTGCAACCACCCTAGATATAAATAGATCTATTTATGTGTTGGTGCTCGCACATATTATTTATGGTATTCCAATCTGTACTTTAATCTTCCGTAATTACTATGAAGCAATTCCAAATGAATTAATTGAGGCCGCGCGTGTTGACAAGGCATCGATGGTTAGAACCTATCGATCAATTATTTTGCCACTTTCGATCCCAGCATTTGTGGTGGTATTAATTTGGCAATTTACCTCAGCTTGGAATGATTTCTTGTTTGCGATCTTCTTAACCGGTGGTTCACCTAAGTTATCTGTTGCAACTACCGCCCTTAACTTTATTACTGGTTCATCAAATCAGGTTTATTACGGCGTGAATATGACTGCTTCATTAATAGTTTCACTGCCAACATTGATTGTTTATATCTTCCTAGGTCGCTACTTCCTACGAGGATTGCTCTCTGGCTCCCTAAAGGGTTAAGCATGTCGATTGCAGTTGAGGTTTTTGATTCAAGGCGCAATCAATTAGGTGAAGGACCAACTGCAACTGGTGATAAACACAGCCATGTTCAATGGTGTGACATCTATGGACAACTAATTAGATCAAAAAACTTAATCACCGGTGAGATCGGTGAATATAAAACTGATGAGCCAGTCGGATTTCAAGTTCCACGTAAAAACGGTGGGGATATTTTAGGAACTGCCAATGGACCAATTCTTCGAGATCTGGATGGAACGATTCATAAACTTCCCACTAGAGAAATTGCTGATGGCTACAAAGATAAAAATGTATTGCGCTGGAATGATGCGAAGGTATGCCCAGATGGAAATCTATTTTTAGGCTCAATGGCTTATGAGAATCAAACCAATGAGGGTGCGCTATATCGACTTAGTAGTGACGGCAGAGCTTTAACAAGATTATTTGGTGATGTTGCAATCTCTAATGGCATGGATTGGTCAAATGATTTAACCAAAATGTTTTATATTGATACCTTTGCAATGAGTGTGGATGTATTCGATTATTCAAATGGGAATCTTTCCAACCGAAGGAAATTAATTAAGATAGACGAGACAATGGGATACCCAGATGGAATGTGTTCAGATTCGCAGGATAATCTTTGGGTAGCATTTTGGATGGGCTCCTGTGTTCGCGGCTTTGACGGCAAAACCGGAAAGCAGATTGCAGAGATTAAATTGCCAGTTCAAAAAGTAACATCCTGCTGCTTTGCTGGTGAAAAACTTGATCAATTAATAATTACAACTGCAGTAGGAAATCCAGGTGAGCCAATGGATTTAAATCAATATCCGCAAGCTGGATTTATCTATATTGCCCAACCAGGAGTTGTTGGTAAAAAAACAAATCTATTTGGTGCTTAATTGAGCACCGATCTATTCACATTTGGTGAATCCCTCTCTGTCTTCATTTCTAGTGATTCCGACTCAGTAATGAGTGCTAAGAAGTTTGAACGAGTCACAGCAGGTGCTGAGGTTAATGTGGCAGTTGCACTCTCACGTCTTGGTCTTAAATCACAATATTTCTCTAGATTTGGTAATGATCAATTAGGTTCAGTAATGCTGGCAGATATTGCAGCTGAAGGTGTTGATGTTTCACTTGCAAAGCAAGTTGATTCATTTACTGGCGCAATGGTTAGAAATCCCGGCAAATCTGCACCAGTGGAAATAAGTTATTTAAGAAAAGGATCTGCCGCCTCAACAATCGAACCTGCCGATATTTTAGATTCATATATTTCATCTGCTAGATGGTTGCATGTGACTGGAATTACCTGCGCAATATCTGAAAGTGGTGCTAAAACGGTTAAGCATGCTTTAGAGAAAGCTGCCCAACTAAAGATCAAATCAAGCTTTGATTTAAACATAAGAAGAAAACTGTGGAGTCAAGAGCAGGCAAGAATAGTTTTAGCTCCATTGGCTCATGATGTTGAATTATTAATTGGGGGAGAGGATGAGTACCAAGTAGTTTTTGGACAAACACCTGCCAAGGAAATTTTGGCAGAGGTTAATAAAAGAGGTTGCAAGATTGCAGTTATGACAAAAGGTGATCAAAAAATGCGTTTTAGCATTGATGGAAATTATGAAGAGATCACTCCGCCAAAGGTGGTAGCAGTTGATCCAGTTGGATCTGGCGATGCCTTTACTGGTGGGGTGATTGCTGGATTACTAAGTGGCATGAGTAGTAGGCAAGCACTTGAACAAGGAAGTATCTGTGGTGCGTTGGTTGCAAGTATGTTTGGGGACTGGACTGGCATACCAACTGGAGCCAACGGCGTGATTGATGAAGAGATTATTAATAAGGTAAGGGGTAATTAATGAAAACAGTAGATAAATTACTTGCTGAAAAGATGATGACCTTAGTTCGGTGCAATACGCAAAATGAAGGCCAGGAAATGGCTGATGCGTTGGTTGATGCTGGTGTGAAAGTTATTGAGATAACTCTAACGACGCCGGGCGCACTTAAAATTATTGAAAAACTTTTAAAAAATAAAGATCTATTAGTTGGCGCCGGAACGGTTAGAACCGCTAAAGATGTCAAGAAGGTTGAAGCAATTGGAGCGCGATTTATTGTCTCCCCGGATACCAATGAAGATGTAATTGCCGCTACTAAGAAATTGAAATTAGTTTCAATGCCCGGTGTTTCAACTCCAACTGAGGTTGGCATTGCAGTTGATGCCGGGGCTGATATTTTGAAATTATTTCCAGCATCAGTTTTAGGACCTGCTCACCTAAAATCTATCCGAGAGCCATTTCCAAATAATCGCTGGTGTCCAACAGCCGGCGTAACTTTGGAATCCATTCCAAAGTGGTTTGAGGCTGGCGCAGACTTGGTTGGGTTAGGTGGCCCACTAACTAAAGATGGTGCATCAGGCGTGCGAAAAAATGTTTTGGCTTTTAGAAGTGCAATTGATGCGGCTAGTAAGGTAGTTTATAAACATGAAGTTAGCCAATAAACATATCTTTGTAACCGGCGGTGCCAAAGGAATTGGTGCTGCAATTGTGCAAGATGCAGCTGATGAAGGTGCGGCGGTTTCATTTATCGATATTGATCACTCATCTGGTGAAAAATTAGCAGCTCAATTAAATAGTTCCGGAAAGAAAGCTTTTTTTGCCAAAGCTAATGTTGCCAATTTTGAAGAGTTAAAGAGTGCATTTAATCAAGCAGTTAGTAAATTTGGTGATGTAACTGGCGTTGTCAATAATGCTGGCGTTAACTCCCATGCTGATCCGGTAACAATGACAGATAAAGAGTGGGATGATTTTTTTGCAGTCGATATGAAGCCGGTTTGGTTAACTGCAAAGTTGGCGTTGCCTGCAATGCGAAAAGCTAAAGGTGGCTCAATTGTTAACATTTGCTCAATTCATGGCCGACTTACCTATCCAGGCTTTTTCCCATATGGCGCAGCAAAATCAGCAGTTCTTGGTTTAACAAGAAACTTAGCTTTAGATGAAGGAAAGCATGAGATACGAGTTAACGCAGTCTCACCTGGTTACATACTTACCGATTTAACAAAGGGTTGGCTGGCAGCTGAATCTGGTCGAAGTGAAAGAGCTAATTCAATTCAACCACTAGGACGCATGGGTGAACCAAATGAGGTAGCAAAGGTTGTGACATTTTTACTCTCCGACAAATCTAGCTATGTAAGCGGTTCAGATTGGGCAGTCGATGGCGGATTGGGAGCCAGATCAGCATGATATTAAAGGGTGAACATTTATTTGTAACTGGTGGAGCAGCCGGAATTGGTGAAGCAATTGTTTTAGGCGCAGTCAAAGAGGGCGCCAAAGTTTCATTTGTAGATATTGATGATGCCAAGGCAAATGCTTTAGTTGAAAAACTAACAAGTGAAGGCCACCAAGTTCAGTACCAAAATGCAGATGTTTCAAAATTTGAAACCTTTAAAGCAGGATATGACAAATTAGTTTCAACCTTTGGTCCAGTAACTGTGGCAGTATCAAATGCGGGAAGAAACTCATATGCCGATGCGGTGGAGTATGCCGAAGAGGAGTGGAATGATTTCTTTGCCTTAGATTTAAAATCTAGCTGGTACCTAGCTAAATTATGTTTGCCAGATATGCGAAAGAAAAAGTATGGCTCCATAGTTAATATCTCATCTATTCATGGCCGAATGTCTCGGCCAAACTTCTTCCCTTACTCTGCAGCTAAAGGTGGAATCATCGGTTTATCTAGAAACTTAGCTCTTGATGAGGGTAAGTATGGGATTCGAGTTAACTCAGTCTCCCCGGGCACAACTGCCACACCATTATTAAAAAGTTATATGGAGAAGTTTCCTGATGAAAAAGCTCATGCATTATCAGTTGCACCAAATGCCAGATTTGGATCCCCAGAGGAGATTGCAAATGTTATTTTGTTTGCACTATCAAAGGATGCATCATTTATAACAGGAGCAGATTTAATGGTTGATGGCGCACTTCACGCCCGGTATGCCTAATTAAATAAGATTTAAACCGTAAGCCTTATTTGCAGTACCTGCCCAAAAAGCACTCTTTTCACTCTCTGAAAATTTGCTTGTGAACTCTTCGACTAAATCAATACTTTGCTTATATGTAGCAGCAAGTAAACAAACTGGCCAATCTGAACCAAACATCATTCGGCTTGGCGTAAATGATTTAGTAATGTGCTCTAGGTATGGCCAGAAATCTTCCTTCTTCCAATTCTTCCAATCAGCTTCAGTAAATAAACCAGAAACCTTTACCACCACATTTTCAAAGCTGGCTAACTCAGTGATTTGATCGGCCCAAGGTTGCATATCTGCCTTTGCAATATATGGCTTAGAGATATGGTCCAAAACAAACTTTGTATTTGGGCACGCCTTAACTAGATCTATTGCAGCTCTCATATGTGGGGTCTTAGTTAATAAGTCATATACCAAACCACGTCTTCCAAGCTCTTGAACATTTTTAATCACTTGTGGTTTTGAAAGGTATTTAACATCTTCATAATCATGAGCAATATCTCTTATGCCAACCAAGTATTTAAATCCGCGCAAAGATTGGTATGAATCTAGGTGGGAGATTGCATCTTCGGCATCAATTTTAAGAAATCCGACAACACCTGCAACTAAATCATCAGTATCTGCAAGCTCAAGTAACTCTGGAGTTTCATCATAATTTGTAACTGTCTGAACCACCACGGTCTTATCAATACCGCACCCGGTTATTGCTTGTCGCAGATCATTAATTGAGAAATTTTTCTTAATTGGGTTTAGCGCCTCACCAACCATCCATCCTTGCTCGCGCACGTTTAAGTCCCATACGTGATGGTGTGAATCAATTCTCATCTTCGACTCGCTCTCTGTATTGGTCAATTACTTATGTTAGATGAAAAACCTCTGGAATTTCATGCCACCATTCATTTTCACCTTTTTGTGGCACTGGATTTTGCATAGGGGCGGTGACTTTCCACCAATCTTGGGTAATTGGATCTGCTGCGATCATTGCCATGTCAGCTTCATAATCTGATCCGCTGTACTCCATATAAGAAAAAAGCATATTTTCATGACGGAAAATAGAAAACTTTGTGACATTGGCGCGTTTAAGTGTTGCTAAAACTCCTGGCCAAACATCGGCATGAATTCGTTCATACTCAGCAATCTGATCTGGCTTAACCCCAATAACTGAACCAATTCTTTTAATTTCCAAGTTATCCCTTTCCTTATTTGATTATCGTATAGGATTTTAAGCAGTAAACGAATAGGTCAGATTATTTCTAAGGAGAGTAGATGCCAAAGGTAATCGGATTTAAGACTACCGATGTGCGCTTTCCTACCTCACGTGGTTTAGATGGCTCCGATGCCATGAACCAAGACCCAGATTACTCAGCAGCTTATTTAGAACTTAAAACTGATGATCCTAATTTGTCAGGATATGGCTTGGTTTTCACAATCGGACGCGGTAATGATCTGCAATGTGCAGCAATTGATTTATTAGCAACTTATGCAGTCGGCCGTGAGGTCTCAGATTTAGCTAAATCAATGGGGGATTTTGCAAAATCTTTAGTTCGAGATTCACAGATGCGTTGGTTAGGACCGGAAAAAGGTTTAACTCACATGGCAGCCGGGGCGGTAATAAATGCTGCCTGGGATCTTGTCTGCAAAGTAAGTGGAAAGCCACTTTGGAAGTATCTTTCAGATTTATCGCCGCAAGAAATAGTAGATCTAGTTGATTTCAGATATATCTCAGATGCCCTTACACCAAATGAAGCACTTGAGATTCTTACCAAAGCTCAAGCCAATCGAGGTAAAAATGA
>JBPCSS010000094.1:0-3979 GCA_051006855.1 Candidatus Nanopelagicus sp. | reverse complement strand
CTTTGGTAATTGCCTTTTCAAAACCGGCAACATGGGTACCGCCCTTTGGAGTTGAAATAATATTTACAAAGGATGCAACAGTTGCCTCATAACCATTGCCCCACTGCATCGCTATATCAACGCCCATCTCGCGCTCAACCTCAGTTGGAGTCATATGACCTTTTTCATCCAGGACTGGAACATTTTCCGTATATGCACCGGTTCCAGAAATTCGAATTACCTCTCCTACTGGATCATCGGGGCGCAAGAAGGTGGCGAACTCTGAGATACCGCCCTTGTGAAAAAACGTTTCGGTGGTTTTTGCCTTACTTCGACTGTCATTAACAATTAATGTTAAACCTGGAACTAAATATGAAGTTTGTCTTGCCCTTGCGTAAATATCCTCAATTGCTAGCTCTGCCTCTTTTAAGAAAATCTGTTTATCAAACCACCACTTAATTCTGGTGCCAGTTACCTTGGCTGAAACCTTGCCTATTACCCGCAGTCCTGATTTTTCCATAAATGATGCATTTGGTCCCTCGCCTTCAAATATTCCGGCATGACCACGTTTAAAGGACATCCAATAAATCTTTCCATCGCGATCCACCTCAACATCAAGACGGGAGGCAAGTGCGTTAACAACTGATGCACCAACACCATGCAAGCCGCCGGATGCTGCATAAGATCCGCCGCCAAATTTTCCACCAGCATGAAGTTTTGTCATTACTACTTCAACACCAGTTAATCCAGTTTTTGGCTCCTTATCAACAGGAATACCACGTCCATCATCATGAACTTCAACTGAACCATCGGCTGCTAAATTAATTTCAATTTTTTGGCAATGTCCAGCTAATGCTTCATCAACTGCATTATCAATTATTTCCCAAAGGCAATGCATAAGACCACGTGAATCGGTGGTGCCGATATACATACCCGGGCGTTTACGAACTGCATCTAATCCTTCAAGGACAGATAAATCTTTGGCGGTGTAGCTGCTGATAATTGCAGCTGAGGTGCCATCATCAGTTTTTGCGCTTTTGGTTGCCACGGGTGAGAAGATTAACGGCGCTAATACCACCTATTGATGATCCTCGCCGAGTAGGACCCATATTTATTGCTAATCGATATAAAAATGAGATATTTGCAACAAATTCTCAGCATTTGAGCACAAAAAATTTACTTAATTGAAACCAAATATCGAGCGGGGAATAAAGTATTCATGGTTTGATGTTCCCCTGATGACACAAGCAGATGGAGAGATGATGAGTAGCCAGATCACAATGGAGCAAACCCCATTGAACTCACTAGATAGGTGTGACCGTTGTGGAGCACAGGCCTATGTTCGTGCCATTTTAGTTTCAGGTGGTCAATTACTATTTTGTTCCCACCATGCAAAATCTTATGCTGAAGGTTTAAAGCCAGTTGCGGCGGTAATTCAAGATGAGACGCAAAAACTAGCTAATCAAGCAGCAAACTAACTTACTCTGCCACAAACCCAGCATCGCGGTGGCTGCCATCGCAAAATGGCTTCTCCTTGGAGTGACCACATCGGCAAAGTGAAAAATCTGTTTTAGTTTCAAGCACATTGCCATCTGCATCAACAAAATCAACCTCGCCAGTTACCCGAATTGATCCATTTTTCTTAACCTGCATTTTTATTTTATCGCTCATGATTTTTGGTTTAACTTCTTAATCTAGGTAATCGCGAAGTACTTGAGATCGGGAGGGATGGCGAAGTTTGGACATAGTCTTAGATTCAATCTGGCGAATACGCTCACGGGTAACCCCATAAACCTTGCCAATTTCATCTAAGGTTTTTGGTTGACCATCAGTTAATCCAAATCGCATTGCCACTACCCCAGCCTCGCGCTCAGATAATGTATCTAGCACTGAGTGAAGTTGCTCTTGAAGTAAGGTAAATGAAACCGCATCAGCTGGCACGATCGCTTCAGAGTCTTCAATTAAATCACCAAACTCAGAGTCACCCTCCTCCCCGAGTGGAGTATGAAGTGAGATTGGCTCACGGCCATACTTTTGCACCTCAACAACTTTTTCTGGTGTCATATCTAATTCTTTTGCTAGCTCTTCAGGTGTTGGCTCTCTTCCTAAATCCTGCAACATCTGGCGCTGAACTCTGGCCAACTTATTAATAACCTCAACCATGTGTACTGGAATACGAATTGTTCTTGCTTGATCTGCCATCGCTCTTGTGATCGCCTGACGAATCCACCAAGTTGCATAGGTTGAGAACTTATAACCCTTGGTGTAATCAAACTTCTCAACGGCACGAATCAAACCTAGATTTCCTTCTTGAATTAAATCCAGGAACAACATTCCGCGACCGGTATAACGCTTTGCAAGGGAGACCACTAATCGAAGGTTTGCTTCAAGTAGATGGTTCTTATCTCGACGGCCATTAATAACAATCTGTTGCAACTCACGTTTTAATTTCTTATCCATCTTCTTATCTTTGGCGATTCGCTCCTCAGCAAATAAACCAGCCTCCACTGATTGAGCCAGGGATACTTCAAGCTCTGCGTTAAGCAGCGGCACTCGACCAATTAATTTCAAATAATCCTTAACCGGATCTGCAGTTGCACCGGCAGTTAAGACTGTCTGGACTGGCGCGTCATCCTCTTCTGAATCCTTAAGTACAAATGAGTTCTCTTCATTTTGTGACTCTTCAGCAACATTTACAACTCTAATTTCAGAGGCACCCTCCTCCGCTGGCGTCTCCTCTTTGTCATCAATTAAGTTTTCAAGATCTTCAATCTCAACCTCTTCTAACTCAACCTCTTCGCCATCAATCTTTACCTTCTCAACTTTGCCACCCTTAACAGCTGGTGCTGGCTTAGGAGCAGGTGGAGCAACCAGCTCTAACTCAGTTTTCTTAAGCATTCTAAATGGGGATAAACCAATTTTGCGAAGTTTTTCAATCTGCTTGGGAACTGATTCCTCTAATTCACGAGCAATTAAAACTAAATCTTGATCCGCTTTTTTTACAATGCGATGAATGTTGGTAATTCCACGATTTTCTAACTCAGCCAATACAGATTTTTGCTGAATAACTAACTCTTTTACCTTTAAAATTTGTGAAACATCTTTGTCATCTAATACTGCCTTTTGCGGAATTTTTACCGGCTTTTTTGCAACCTTTACTTTTTTAGCAACAACTTTTTTCGCTGAACTCTTTTTTGCAGCAGGTTTATTCTTACTCTTGCCTGCTTTGGCACCTTTTTTGGGCGCACGAGATACAGCCACAATTCATCCTTTGTTTTTAGGTCTTAAACTTTTTACGGTTTCTTTAAACCGCTCCGACCCTTGGCTATATTATAAATTGTCCACAGCCCTAAATGCACATCCATATTGGCTAATTTGAGATTTTTTGAAGTTTTAGCGCATTTTGGATGATCTGCCCCACAGATTCCACCTCAATTAAGAAGCCATCATGACCAAATGGGGATGAAAACTGATGCAGGATCACTTGGCTTGGGGCAAGCTCGGCAATCTCCTGTTGCAATCGAGGTGGGAAGAGCCGATCAGTATCAATTGAGACCACATGGATTGGCACCTTAATAGTGGCAAGTGCAGCTGCCACCCCACCACGATCTCTACCAACATCATGGGAGTTCATTGCCTCAGTTAATGCAATATAGGTATTGGCATCAAATCTTTTTGCCAACTTCTGCGCTTGATGATCTAGATAAGACTCAACTGCATATCTACCAGTTTCATCCCCTTGCAACTCCCGACCAAATCTCACATCCATCTCCGACTCGGTTCGATAGGTTAAATGAGCAATCCTTCTGGCAATTCCCATGCCCTCAGTTGGGCCAACACTTTGTTCATAATAATCACCATTATTAAAATTTGGATCACTCTTTATCGCTCTAACTTGAATTGAAGCTGCGCCAATTTGATCCCCGGTTGCAACTGCCGATGAGCCAATTGTGCAGATCGCTGCCACTAACTCTGGATAATCAATCGCCCACTCCAAACT
>JBPCSS010000093.1:0-12390 GCA_051006855.1 Candidatus Nanopelagicus sp. | reverse complement strand
TATGACCAAGGCATACGCCTGGGCCTTTACCTCACCCCTTCGCAAGATCTACTACAACATAACTACAACTGGGCTTTCAATATTTGTTGCCTTTGTTATTGGCACAATTCAATTTATAGGAGTGCTTGCCTCTAAAACTAATATTGCTAATTATCAGCCATTTACAGCAATAGCCGAGATAGATTTAAACCGAGTTGGCTTCTTTATTGTCGCATCCTTTGTGGGCGCTTGGTTGCTCTCAGTTTTAATCTGGCGAGTCGGACGTTATGAAGAGCGTTACTCCTCAGGAATTGCTGAAACCGATCATGAACATACTGAATTTAAGCTTTAATCAACATATAGATCATTTATAAACTCTTTGGTTCCAGGAACCACTGCATACTTATCTAAATCCACAATCCCTTCACTGGCTAAGACCTCATCATCAATAAAGAAGTTTCCACTGCACTCTTTGCCTGGCCGATTTAAGATTATGTAAGCAGAATCAGAGATGATCTCTGTGGTTCGACAAAATGCGGTATCAATTCCTGGAATCATGGCTAAAGCTGCAGTATCAATAGCAGTTCTTGGCCAAAGTGCATTAACACCAATTCCATCTCGCTTTAGCTCATCTGCTAATCCCAGCACACACATACTCATTCCATACTTTGCCATTGTGTAGGCAAGGTGTGGCTTAAACCATTTGCCCTTCATTGATAATGGTGGTGAGAGCATCAAAATATGTGGGTTTCTTCCCTCTTGTGCACTCTTTTTCAAGTACGGCAGGCAAGCTTGTGAGGTTAAGAATGTGCCACGGGTATTAACTCCCATCATTAAATCAAATCTCTTAGCTGGAGTATTTTCCGTATTAGTTAAATTAATCGCAGATGCATTGTTAATTAAGATATCAATGCCACCAAACTCAGCAGCAGCTTTTTCGACTGCAGCTGATATCTGATTTTCATCACGAATATCGCATTGAATGGCAAGTGCTTTACCACCTGCTGCCTCAATATCTTTTGCTGCGGTAAAGATTGTGCCCGGCAATTTTGGATGAGTTTCAGTGGTTTTGGCAGCGATTGCAATTGATGCACCATCTGTTGCTGCTCGTAATGCGATGGCGAGCCCAATACCGCGAGAGCCTCCAGTAACAAAAATTCGCTTGCCAGCTAAGCTCATTACTTGACCTTACTCTTCTTCGCTAAAAAATTCATGAATGCTATTTGAGCTTCCTCTGATTGAGTTGCTATCTTAAACAACTCACCCTCTGCCAGCATCACCTGATTTAAGGCCTCATGAGAGCCACTCTTTAACAATGCCTTAGTGTTAATGACTGCAGTTGGTGGTTGCTCAGCAATTTCTTGAGCAAATTCCATTGCAGCTGCCAATTCATCGCCTGAAATTTGATTGATCAGACCCATGCTTAATGCCTCATCGGCAGAAAATGTTCGACCAGTAAAAAATATCTCAGCCGCCTTTGCATGTCCGACCAGGCGAGGAAATAGATAACTAGAACCACCTTCGGCTACTAAGCCAAGAGAAACAAATGGCATGGAAAATTTTGTATCGGGATTTGCAGTAACTAAATCACAGTGCATCAGCATGGTAGTACCAATACCAACCGCTCTGCCTTTAACGGCAGCAATTAATGGCTTTGGAAAGTTATGAATAGCGAAAAGAAAACTAAATACCGGTGATCCTTCATCCATCTGAGGATCATTTGCAAAATCATTAATGTCATTGCCGGCTGTAAATGAATCACCGTTTGAACAGATAACCACAGCTCTGATGCCAAAATCAGAGGCTGCCTCATTGATTTTATTTGCCAAGCTTTGATACATCTCTTGGGTAATTGCGTTCTTCTTTTCTGGTCGATCTAAGGTAAGGCGCAGAACCGCGCCAATCTGCTCAGATTTAATGAAACTCACGGCGCAATAGTAGGCGCAAATCGCCAAACTTTGCATCTAGTTGAGAAATGACTGGATGAAGGAGCAGAATAGGGATTAATCATTGGAGAGTGACCTTGGAAGTTAATATTTTGGTGCGGGAATTAACCCCCTTTGAAAAATTGGTCTGTGAACATCTTTGTGATGGTTTAACAAATGCAGCGATTGCTAGAAATACCGCCCATACGGAAAAGGTAATTGAAAATACCGTATCCCGAGTTGCTCATGCTTTTTCAATTAAATCTAATGGTGAAGTTAATGTCAGAGTATTACTGGCATTGGCCTATCGAGCACATTTTGGTGATAAAGCATTTGATAAATTAGGAGTTGCTTGTTCTCACCTAATCATTGGTCCAAACGGTGAGCAGATTTGTGCAAAACATACAGATTAGCCCTTCCTTCAATTTAGTGATCTAAATCTAAGTGCTACCTCTTATCAAAACTGGGTAAGTGCTACCCCCACACTTATCACCTTCTAACTTCTTCATTCAGGAGTATTAATAGCAGTGAGAAGTACATAACTTCTCAACGCATTACAACTGGAGAAATTAGGAGAAATTAATAATGAAACGTCGCACCTTCGATCGAATCGTCAGCTTTGTCGGTTTGGGCCTTTCTGTGTTCTTGTTTGTTGCAGCAGCTCTTTTAAACTGGGGGGCATCATTTGCAAATCAATCTGTGGCTACTCAATTGTCACAACAAAAAATAACTATGCCAGATAAAGATAGTGCTGGATTCAAAGCATTATCCGAGGAAGCACAAGCAGCTTTGGCGCCATTTTCAAAATTGCCATTAACAACTGGCAAGCAAGCACAGGCATATGCTGATTTCTATATTGGCTCTCACCTAAAAGGTGTTGCCGGTGGCAAGGTTTACTCAGAGGTTAGTGGCATGGCGTTAGCCGCCTCTGCTAAATCAAAAGCTGATCCAACAAATGCTGCACTTGCAGCCGAATCTGCAAACTTAATGGGACAGCGAACCACATTGTTTATGGGAGAAACATTACGTGGGCTATTGCTTTACTCATTTGCATTCTGGCAAATTGGCCAAATTGCAATGTATGCAGCATGGGCCGCAGCAGTTGGTGGTTTGTTAATGCTCGTACTTACCCTACTCGGCTTTGCGCATCTTCGTCGCGTAGAAGCTGACGCGACGATTTAAGGCCCTCACTCTCCAAGAGGGCAAAAACCCCTAAGGTTTAAAACACCTTAGGGGTTTTTACTTGCTAACTGATTATTTTATCTTTCGATATTTCCTTCGATGAATTGCTCAACCTTTTGGTATGCCTGCTCATCTGTGTATTGAATTGGTGGAGATTTCATAAAGTAACTAGATGGTGAAAGTAATGGCCCACCAATTTTGCGGTCTAGTGCAATCTTGGCGCAACGAAGTGCATCAATAATTACCCCAGCTGAGTTTGGTGAATCCCAAACCTCAAGCTTGTACTCAAGATTTAATGGCACATCGCCAAAGGCACGACCTTCTAGGCGAACATATGCCCACTTGCGATCATCTAGCCATGGGATGTAATCAGATGGACCGATGTGAACATTTTTCGCACCCAAGTCATAATCTAATTGGCTGGTTACCGATTGAGTTTTAGAGATCTTCTTTGATTCAAGACGATCACGTTCTAACATGTTTTTAAAATCCATATTTCCACCAACATTTAATTGGTAGGTGCGGTCTAAGTGAACACCGCGATCTTGGAATAATTTGGCCATAATTCGGTGAGTAATAGTGGCACCCACCTGAGATTTAATATCATCGCCAACAATTGGTAGACCAGCCTTTGTGAACTTCTCCGCCCATACTGGATCAGATGCGATAAATACGGGAAGTGCGTTAACAAAAGCACAACCGGCATCGATGGCGCACTGGGCATAAAACTTTGCCGCCTCCTCGGAGCCAACTGGCAGATAGCAAATCAGCACATCAACCTTGCTCGCCTTTAACTCTGCCACCACATCAACTGGGGCAGCATCTGATTCTTTAATAGTCTCTTTGTAGTAACGACCTAGTCCGTCCAATGTCTTTCCGCGCTTAACTGTTACCCCAGTTTTAGCAACTGTGGCAAATTTAATGGTGTTGTTTTCACTTGCCCAAATCGCATCGGCCAGATCTAAACCGACCTTCTTAGCATCAACATCTAGCGCTAATACGAAATTAATATTTTTGATGTGATAACCACCAAGGACTGGGTGCATCAAACCAGGAATCTCGGTTTCGTTAGTAGCATCCTTGTAATAGGTAATTCCTTGGATTAAAGAGTTAGCGCAGTTTCCTACCCCAACAATTGCTACCCGGATCTCACCTTTATTTTCTACGCTCACGAGCTCTTCCTTTCGGTTTTTATCATCTTTTCCAGCCAAGCGATTTCGCGCTCTGCTGATTCCAATGAGTGACGGCGCCACTCAACTAAGTAGGTATCGATACCTTCTGGAATTTTCGATAGGTCTTTGCGGATTACCTCCGCCTTTTCAACTAAACGTCGGTGACGCCCTTCTAAAATTCTGACGCGATTATTTCTAGGTGTTGGTCCAAAAAATGCGAATCGAACCTCAAAACCTTCATCCTCAAATGAATCTGGTGAAGCATTTTGCATTAGTGAAGAAAATCGCTCGCGCCCTTTTGCAGTTAATTCATAAACAATTCTTGATCGCCTAGATAACCCACCAGCATCGGTGAAAGATTGCTCAATTAGTTTTGCCTCCACCATCTTTCTCAGCTGGGGATATAAAACAGAAAAGCTCAATGCGCGAAATGGACCATAGATCGCACTCATTCGTTTACGTAATTCATACCCATGCAGGGCACCTTGTGAGAGCAGGCCAAGGAGAGCGAACTCAAGGGATTCAGAGCGAGAACGCACCACCAGCTCCTATCTAATAGATATATCGAATCGATACTATCGAGTATTTAATCCTATTAGCCCCCAAATTGGCAACCCATAGGATTAGCGCGTGTTCACCTCAGATGCGATCCCCTCCCGCCTCTGGGAGTACTTAATAGCCACTGTTTTGATCATTCTGGCTCCTGGCCCATCGGTGCTCTTCACCATCGCTCGGGCGATCGCCTGGGGCAGAGTGGCAGCGCTTGCCACTGTAATTGGAAATGCCTTTGGCATGTTCTTAGTTTCAGTTCTGGTGGCATTTGGTTTAGGTCCACTTTTGCAAAGCTCAAAACTTTTTTATAACGGCGTTCAATGGGCCGGCGGTGCTTACTTAATCTATCTCGGCTACGCTGCAATCGCAGCTAGCAGAGTTGATGCCCAAGGGATGCAAAATACGGAAGGAAGTAAACCCTCTTTTTTCACATCTTTAAAAAATGGTTTTTGGGTTGGTGTCTTAAATCCAAAATCTATTGTCTTCTTCGCTGCGATTTTGCCTCAATTTGTTGATCAAGATAAAAATAATGTCACAGCACAATTACTCTTGCTGGGCGCAATCTTTGCCACAATCGCCCTGATCTCAGATGGCAGTTATGGCTTGCTCGCTGGCACTGTTCGTAGCTGGTTGGCTGGGGATGTTAAACGGTTAATTTTTATGCGCAGATTTGGTGGCGTCGTGATGATTGGCCTAGGCATATTCACCATCTTCTCCGCCTTAATTATTGGCTAATTAGCCACTCGTGGCGTTAGCACAGATTGTCAGTGGCTACGGGCAGACTTACACCTTAAGCGGTTCAAACAAAGGCACTAACTAAGGTGCGTAACGAAACGAGAGATCATGGCATCATCAAATGCGGTTGGAAATGCTAGAGAGTTTATTTCACCATCAGATTTAACTTTTTCTTGGGGATCATGTCATCGCTGTCTTTGGCTTAATTACAACCACGGCTTGCGCACACCAGGCTTTATGCCATTGGTGGGAGATCTGGCAAACATGCAAGAAAATTACTTTGCTGCAAAAACAACTGCAGATATTGCACCTGTGCTACCGGAAGGCAAGGTGGCAGATCTTGGTGGTTGGGTTAAATCATCATTGATCAATGTAAATGGGGCGGCTACAAAGTATGCCATTCGCGGAAAGTATGACTTATTAATTGAGTTTGCCGATGGCACATACGGAATTATTGATTGTAAGTTCCAAGCAAAAGATTCTGATAAAACCGATCTCTACCAGCCACAACTTGAAGCTTATGCATTTGCGCTAGAAAACCCAGCCGCAGGTGCACCAAAGAAGGTTTCTCTTATGGGATTACTAGTCTGGTCACTTCTTGAGCCAGCCGGTGATGTGACAAAGGGATTTGGTTTGAAGTTAAAACATACTTGGCGACCAATTGAGCGAAATCCAGCAGCCCTGGCAAGCAGGCTTACTGATTTTATTACGGTAGTTAGCTCAGATATGCCAGCTGCAAAAGATAACTGCGATATGTGTAATTACTTGACTCAGCGCCGACAATTTATTGGTGCTCAGTAGTTAAACATCATCCTCTTCAAAATCAATCTTTTCTTTTAAGCTCTTCTTGATTGCATCCTTAGCATCGGAAGCATACATATTTGGAACATACTCCTGCTTAGATAACTCAGCGATTTTTTCCATCAACTCATTGGTGGCACTTCTTAAAACTGCCTGATCCGATGAATCGCCAGAGAAATACATTGGCTCACCAAAAACCATTTCAACTCTTCTAACCTTTGGCACTACCTGTCCAGTTGGTTGAATCTCTGCGGTATTAAACATCGCAACTGGAATAACTGGCGCTCCAGATTCAATCGCCATTCGAGCAATTCCAGTTCGCCCTTTATATAGCCGGCCATCTGGTGATCTAGTACCTTCTGGATAAATTCCAACGCAATGATTCTCACGAAGTAATCGAAGGCCAGTCAAAATGGCAGCCTCACTACGTTTTCCGCCAGAACGATCAATTGGAACCTGGCCCAAAGCAATAAATGTAATCTTCTTGATAAATCCTTTAAGCCCAGGGGAAGTGAAGTACTCACTCTTTGCCAAGAAGGTGACATTTCTAGGAACTACTAGCGGCATAAAGATTGAATCACTAAATGAGAGATGGTTTGAGGCAATAATTACTGGCCCGTTACTTGGCACATGGCGCAAGCCAGTTACCTTAGGTCTGAAAATAAACATCAAGAGCGGGATTAAAAAGGATTTCAAAATCTTGTATGGCACGGGGCTAATTTAGTGGCTAAGCCAATCTATGACACCATTCGAGCGTGAATTCCATTCCAAACTCAGCTGGTTTCACCTTACCTGGTGGAAAAATTGGCGTCTTGGTGATCCACGGATTCACTGGATCACCGGTAAGCATTGCGCCTTGGGCAAAGTTTTTAAATAAATCTGGCTACACCGTTACTGCGCCATTACTTCCCGGCCATGGCAGCAGTTGGCAAAAAATGAATCAAACTACTTGGCAGGATTGGTATGACGAGGTTGAAAAATCCTTTTTAGAGTTAAAACAAAGTTGTGATCGCGTTTTCATTGCCGGCTTTTCCATGGGAGCAGCCTTAGCACTTAGATTATGCCAAATTAGAGGCAGTGAGGTTGAAGGACTAATAGTATTAAATCCATCAGTTCATGATCGCAGATGGTTTATGAAGTATGTTCCAATATTAAAATTCATTCTTGCATCAGTAGCGAAAGGTCCAACTGATATCGCAGCACCTAACCCGCCTATTCATGCATATGATCGCACCCCACTAAAAGCATTAGATTCACTACGTAAGTTATGGGCATTAGTTGAGCGAGATCTTTATCTAATAGATCTACCCATTATGGTCGCCTACTCTGTAAATGATCATGCGGTTGATCCAGAAAATGCCATGACTGTTATAGATAATGTATTTTCCGTCGATATTCGTGAAGTAGTCTTTGAGAACTCCTTTCACAATGTGGCGCTTGATTTTGATGTTGAGCAGCTAAACATTGAAAGCAAGATATTTATCGAAGATGTTTTAAGTGGCGCCGTTAAACGAGGCTCTGATTTTAATGAAAATGATTTAGTAAATGCTGAGTTTGATTCAATAGTTTCAGGGCTTTCCCTTGATCAATCTTCCCCCACCACTTATTTAGATGAGTTAGATAATTTCGATCAAGCAGATCGATTTAAGAAGCCAAATCCTGGCAAAATTAATCTAGATCAAATGCAACGGTTTTCAGCGGTTGCATTTGTTGGTTCATTTCTCTATCTGATTTTGTTTTGGTTAACTGATTTTGATTTCTTTGGTGCCTGGCCAGCTGTGCTTGGCTTTATTTCCTCAGTTGCCACAATCATCTGGCGAACTGCCCGAAAAGAGGATGATTTCGATGACGGGGCTAGCCTCTAACTAAATCTGCTGCGCCAATTAAGCCAGCATCATTTCCAAACTTTGCAGCAATAATTTTTGGCAGTAAATGCGTGCCCGCAAATGGCATGTATTTTTCCATTGCACTTCGCACCGGTGTTAAAAACAATTCACCAGCCTCAACTACCCCGCCACCAACCACAATTGCTTGAGGGTCTAGCAATAATGTGTAAGAAGCACAGGCGCTACCTAGCCAATCTGCCTGCTTATTAAATGCTGCCAGGGCAATCTCATTACCCTTTTGTGCCGCTTGAGTTAGTGCCGAACCAGTCAAGGCAGAAAGCTCTACCCCACAAAGATCTAATAGCTCTTTTCCCTTTGCCTGATCTGATGCAATCGCCTCTTTGGCATAACGCATTAAGGCACTTCCAGATGCATACTGTTCAATACAGCCATACGCCCCGCAACCACACTGCACACCATTTGGTTGCACAATCATGTGACCAAATTCAGCGCCAATTCCATTTGCGCCTCTAAACAATTTACCATCAACTACTAATCCACCGCCCATGCCGGTGCCGATTATAAAAAAGATAACTGGATTTAATCCTTGGGCATTACCAAACTTATACTCCGCCCACATTGCAGCATTTGCGTCATTTTCTGCAATTACTGGCAGGTTGAATACTTTTTTAATCTCAGCAACAAAATTTAGTTGACTTAGATTTGCTATGTTTGGCGCGCCAACAATTGTGCCCTGATCTTTTGAGATTAATGCCGCAACACTTATGCCAATTCCGGCAATCTCATGTTTGCTTTGAAACTCTTTTACTAAATCGATTATGGTGGCAACCAACTCTTTGCCGCCAGCTAGTGGTGTTGGTCTTCTTGCGGAGTCAATAATTTTGCCGGCGTTATCTACTACCCCACTTAATACTTTGGTACCACCGATATCAATCCCAATTGTTAATGCTGAGCTATTAATTGTGGTGCTCAATTAGTTTTCCAGTTTTTCCTTTAACTGTTTTAAGGTCAAATCAATTGTGGCTTTCTCAGCCTTGGTACGCATAATCTCCGGCACTGGCATTGAAAGTGCAACTGTTAGTTCAATAGTTACCTCAGTTTCATCACCATTATCTTTAACAATATAAGCACCGGTCATATCAGTTAACAAATCCGCATCCTCAAGTGAGTAATCAACTCGATCTGGGAAAGCAGACCAATCAAAATTTAAAGTTGGCTTATCTTTTAAGGCGCCGGCATCAACGCTGAGTTTTACCTGAGTAGGTTTACCCTCACTATTGGAGGCAAGCACTGTTGCAGATTTAAAAGATGTTGACCAGGTTGGAAAGTTTGCGATATCAAAGAGCACAGCCCTTACATCATCTGCACTAGCGGCGATACTTACTGTTGAAGAGGTTGGATTAGACATGGGGGTAGGTTACCCCGAAGTAGCGCCAGTTTTTTTCACTGCCCAGACAAAAAAGGGGTGGGTTCTAGCGCAAATAAGTGTGAGCCAGTAGCGTGGGGCCATGAATGAGATAACTATTCCAGCGATTATTCCAGCTGCAGTTGCAGGCAACTTAACTAATCTAATTTCAGAGCGGGCCCACTTTGAGCCAGAGCGAGTCCTTGTATCAAGGCCGATGGGTGATCGATGGCAGGCAGTTACTGCAAAAGAGTATGAAGAGGAAATCAAAGCGGTTGCCAAAGGATTTATTGCAGCCGGTGTTGGGTTTGGTGATCGTGTTGCGATTATGGCAAAAACTCGTTACGAGTGGACGGTATTAGATTTTGCAATTTGGTATGCCGGCGCTGTGCCAGTGCCTATTTATGAAACTTCAAGTGCTGAACAAGTTGATTGGATTTTAACTGACTCAGCAGCGGTTGCAATTGTGGTTGAAACTCCTGCTCTAGCTGAATTAGTCCAGCCGGTTATGCCTGCCACCTGTAAAAAGATTTGGAATATTACTTATAACGCAATTGCCACATTAACCCATGAAGGAAAAGGTGTTAGTGATGATGAGATTACAAAAAGGCGAGAAAAGTTAAAACCTGAAACCTTAGCAACTTTGATCTACACCTCCGGTACAACTGGAAAGCCAAAGGGAGTTCAACTAACCCATGGCAACTTCTTATCTGAGTGTGGCAATGTTGTTAATGGTGCAAGTGATCTCTTCTTAAAGCCAGGTGGATCGACTCTCCTATTTTTACCAGTTGCTCACGTCTTTGGACGTATGGTGCAGATTGGTTCAATCACAGCTGGTCTACATCTTGCTCATTGCAGTGATCTAACTAAATTACCGGCAGATCTTGCCTCCTTTAAACCAACCTTCGTACTTGCTGTGCCACGTATATTTGAAAAAATCTACAACGGTGCCGAAGCAAAGGCAGATGCTGCTGGTAAGGGAAAGATTTTCCATAAAGCTGCTGAAGTGGCAATTGCATATAGCAAAGCACTTGATACTAAAAAGATTTCACCACTTCTTAAATTACAACATGGCCTGTTTGATAAATTGGTTTACTCCAAGATTCGTGCTGGTTTAGGTGGTCGGGTGGAGGCAGCAATTTCCGGAGGCGCTCCGTTAGGTGAGCGACTAGGACATTTCTATCGCGGCGCAGGTGTTCGGGTATTAGAAGGTTATGGATTAACTGAAACCACAGCTGGTGCAACATTGAATCTAACCTCAGCACATCGAGTTGGCTCAGTTGGAAAACCAATTCCAGGAACGACCATCAAAATTGCCGAAGATGGTGAAGTTTTAATTAAAGGCCCAATTGTTATGCAGGGATATTGGCAAAACGACGCCGCAAACAAAGAGGTATTTGATTCCAATGGTTACTTCAAATCTGGAGATCTTGGAAAGATTGATGACCAAGGTTATTTATCAATTGTTGGCCGAAAGAAAGAGTTGATTGTTACCGCAGGTGGTAAAAATGTTGCGCCAGCTGTCCTAGAAGACAGATTGCGATCACATCCATTAATTAGCCAATGTATGGTCGTGGGCGACAATAAGCCGTTCATTGCTGCGCTGATCACAATTGATCCAGATGCAATCAAGCCTTGGGCAATTGCTAATAAAAAAGAGGGCGCATCCATTGCTGATTTAGCAAAGGATCCAACACTGCAAGCTGTTATTCAAACCGCTGTCGATGAAACCAATAAAGCAGTTAGCCGAGCAGAATCAATTAGAAAATTTATAATTTTGCCAGTTGATTTCACAATTGCTGGTGGTCATTTGACTGCCAAGCTTTCTGTGAAACGGCATGTGGTATCGCAGCAATTTGCTCGCGAGATTGATGAACTCTTCGCCTAATTCTGAACGAACTCGACTTGCTCGAGAGCTTCATGATGGTTTGGCCCAAGAGTTAGCCGCCTTTGGTTATCGGCTCGATCAGGTAATTGGGGATGAGAATCTAGGAAACTCTAATCGGGCGACATTACGAGAATTGCGCCTATCCTTAACTTCAGTAATTAATCAAGTACGCGATGAAATCTATGAGTTAAGAAGTAATAAGAGCAAAGAGTTTGCCCAACAGTTAACCGAACAAATTGACACACTGCTTGCCAGCTCTGAGATTGCATTTGAAATAGATGGCCAAATTAATGTCAAGGCTGAAAATAAATTTGAGTTGTTAAGGGCAATTAAAGAGTTAGTTCTCAATGCAAAACGTCATTCCAATTGTTCAATAATCTCAATCCAATTAACAAATACCTTGATTACGATAAAAGATAATGGCCAAGGCGGGGTGACTAAAAAGAATAACTCTTATGGAATAGATGGCGTTAAGGAGCGGCTGAATTTAATTGGATTAAGCATGCAGATTGATTCAAATTCATCTGGAACCACAATCACAATTGCAATTTAGATAATGAAGATTTTATTAGTTGACGATCACGCATTAATTAGAGCAGGACTAGCCAACCTTCTAACTCAGCATCATCATCAAGTAGTTGCTGAAGCGAGCACTTTGGGCCAGGCATCAGCCTTAATTAACACCCACAAACCTGAGATTGTCATAGTTGATATCAATTTGGGAACAAGCAGCGGAGTAGATCTCATAAAAGAAATGAGGAAATCAGATTCAAAGAGCAAATTTGTGGTGCTAACAATGCATGATGACACTCAAACTCTTGAATCTGCTAAAGATGCAGGTGCAGTTGCCTTTGTCACCAAATCTGCTCCAATGGAAAGCTTGCTTGAAATACTTCAAACTATT
>JBPCSS010000092.1:0-2513 GCA_051006855.1 Candidatus Nanopelagicus sp. | reverse complement strand
AGGTGATACAGACTTACTACCAGGTGAGCTAGTTGAGCGTGGTCGCTTTGAAGAGGAGAACCGTCGCGTAGTTTCAACTGGTGGCAAAGCAGCCTCTGGTCGACCAGAGTTAATGGGTATTACCAAGGCCTCACTCGCAACTGAATCATGGTTGTCAGCGGCTTCATTCCAAGAGACAACTCGTGTGTTAACAGATGCAGCATTGTCTGAGAAGAGTGATCCACTGCTTGGTCTAAAGGAAAACGTAATTATCGGTAAGTTAATCCCAGCTGGAACTGGACTAGCTCGTTATCGCAACGTTCGAGTTGAGCCAACTGAGGAAGCAAAGGCTGCCGTATATGCAGCTTACGATGAATTCGAGTTCACGCCATTTGAGTCACAAGGATCAGGAGAAGCAGTTCGTTTGGATGAGTTCGAAGTTCGATAAATAAATTAATTACGAAAGTGGCCGGCGCTAAATAATTGCGTCGGCCACTTCGCATTTAACAGTACTACTTCCAACTGTTGGTACTTGATCTGGCGTGATGTTTGTTTGACCAGAGTAAATTATTGATGGATTTGGAGAAAAACTTAATCCTTCCGTTTTCCAGGAAATAATTTCCTTACCTGATTTATCAAAGGCGATCAGATCACAGCGATAACTTTGATTGGCCTTGATTCCTAAAATATTAAATTGTGAAAGAACGTAGTAACCAGTCTCTGGATCATGGAAGGTTTTTGTCTTTACAACCTTTACTTGTGCTGGTGCATATTTTGGAACCTTATTCACATATGAATTTTTATCATAAATTAGATTAAAAATATTGGTGATATTTCCACAATCTGGTTCATTAGGATAAACACAATCCTGCACACCATTGACGCTAAATACATTAGCTTGATCACTCCACTGCGCTACACCCCAATCTGGAGCTTCATTTGGATTAGCAATTACATCCCACACACTCTTTTGCCAGAGATAAAAGAGAACCGCATCAACTGGCTCACCCTTAGTTGGTGTGTAAACAATCTTTGCCGATTGGATCGGTTTAAATCCACCCGGTCCAAATGTCCAGCCCACTTGTTCCTGACTCATTTGTTGTAATCTAATTTGGGGGAATAAATAAAGAGGAAGTTTCATATCAAATGGAATAAGCCCTAAACCTTGGTTATAAAACACCTTTTTGCAATCAGATACTGGTTTATAGGTATATCCCTCACCGGTTAGCTCACCTGCTGATTTAGTTAATGTAATTTGCCGCTTTGATTCCACCCCTTCAGATTGAAAGGTAAAATCAATAATTAATTGATCTTGATTTAATTTTCCGATAAATACACCGTATGAGCTATCTTTCTCATAATTTTGGAAAATTAATTCACCAGTTAATTGATTAGCATTTGGATCAGTTATTTGAAGTAGAGAGTTTGAATCACCAACAGTTGCGTGGTAGCAGCTTTGAAGTTTTGTATTTGATGGGAAAAACTTAGGTTGAAATAATCCAAATAAAAAAGCAACAATTAAAATTGAAATTGGGATAAGAATATTTTTTCTAGCCAACTTTTAACCTTTCAAAAACACCGTAAGTGCGCCAGCAACGAAGTGGCAAATAAATGCAGCAGCTGTCATTGCGTGAAACAACTCATGAAAACCAAACCAGTTAATTGAAAAGTTTGGTCGCTTAAGTGCGTAGATAACTCCACCTGCTGAGTATAAAACTCCACCAATTAAAATAAGTACAAATATTGCAACTCCGCCAGATTGTAAGAAATCTGGTAAATAAATTACCGCAGCCCAACCAAGTGCGATATAACCTGAGACGTATAACCAACGCGGTGCTGATAACCAAAAAATTCTAAGTAGTGAGCTAAGCAGCGCTCCGCCCCAAGCCACAATTAATAGGATTTTGGTTTGATTTGGCTCCAATAGATAGACAGCAAAGGGTGTGTAGGTACCTGCGATCAGAATCGAAATATTTGAGTGATCGATTCTGCGCCAGATCGCTTTGTTTTTATCATTCCAAGCAATCCGGTGATACAAGGCGCTGCAGGTAAATAAGGTGACTGCGGTTAAGGTGAAAATACCTAAGGTAATTCGTCCACGAAGCTCATCGGCTAAGGAAATTAAGGACAACCCCGCGACCAAACTAATTGGCGACATAACTAAGTGGACAATCCCGCGCAATTTTGGCTTCTTCACCTATTAACTATAGGTGGCTATGGGCAGATACCTTCGGCGTGTCGCAGCAGGCAGATTGGTGGGGGTAGGAGTAAAAGCATCGTTTTGACCGGGGCCCTCGCACTGGGCTACCCTTCCCGTCCTGCTCTTTTCAACTTTGGAGCTGCACTAAATCATGCAATTTCGATTGCATCTGATCTGCAAGGAATGGGCAACACGCCCGACCTCGTGGGTCGGGAAAGTGTGGTTAATAAGTGAGAAAAAAGTTTAGATAAATAATTTAAAAATTATTTATTAACTTACAAGTTATAGGAGATGTAGTGCCAACAATTCAGCAGCTGGTCCGTAAGGGTCGCGC
>JBPCSS010000091.1:0-5575 GCA_051006855.1 Candidatus Nanopelagicus sp. | reverse complement strand
GATTTAAAGTGTTGAGAAATGGAGATGACCCATGGAGGGTCAAGATGTGCAATCAGCCGTTGCAAAAATAGACAACGGTAAATTTGGAAAGCGGGAGATCCGCTTTGAAACTGGCCGACTAGCTCGGCAAGCAGCGGGAACAGCCGTTGTTTATTTAGATGATGACAGCATGTTGCTATCTGCAACAACTGCATCAAAAAATCCGAAGGATCAATTTGATTTCTTCCCACTAACTGTTGATGTGGAAGAGCGAATGTATGCTGCTGGGAAAATTCCAGGATCATTTTTCCGTCGCGAAGGACGTCCGTCAGAGGATGCAATCCTTACCTGTCGATTAATCGATCGCCCACTGCGCCCATCATTTATTAAGGGGTTGCGTAATGAGGTTCAGATTGTTGTAACAGTTATGGCGTTAAATCCTGATCACATGTATGACGTGATTGCGATCAATGCGGCATCAATGTCCACGCAATTGGCAGGACTGCCATTTTCTGGACCAATCGGTGGTGTGAGAGTTGCACTAATCGAAGGTCAATGGGTTGCTTTCCCAAATCACTCTGATCTAGATAAAGCTGTCTTTGACATGGTAGTTGCTGGTCGAATTTCAGATGGTGATGTTGCAATCATGATGGTTGAAGCTGAAGCTACTGTTAAGACAATTGAATTAATAAAGGGTGGCGCAACAGTGCCAACTGAGGAGATTGTTGGTCAAGGACTTGAAGCAGCAAAGCCATTTATTCGCACACTATGTGAGGCACAACTTGCATTAGCGAAATTGGCAGCAAAGCCAACTGGAGAATTTCCAGTATTCCTTGATTACCAAGAGGACATTTATGCAGTAGTTGAAAAGGCTGCTAAAGATGAACTAGCTAAGGCGCTAACAATTGCTGGTAAGCAAGAACGTGAGAGTAAGTTAGATGAAATCAATAAGAGTGTTACTGAGAAAATCACAGCTGATTTTCCAGATCGCACCAAAGAGATTTCAGCTGCCCTTAGATCAGTAACTAAGAAATTAGTTCGTCAACGTGTATTACGAGATAAAATTCGAATTGATGGCCGCGGATTACGTGATATTCGCGCATTAACAGCTGAGGTTGAGGTAATTCCTCGAGTTCATGGCTCTGCAATATTTGAACGTGGTGAAACTCAGATTTTGGGTATTACAACATTAAATATGCTTAAGATGGAACAACAACTAGATACTCTTTCACCAGAGGATCACAAGCGTTATATGCATAACTACAACTTCCCGCCATATTCTGTTGGTGAGACTGGAAGAGTTGGATCTCCTAAACGACGTGAAATTGGGCATGGTGCATTAGCTGAGAGAGCTCTTGTTCCTGTTCTACCTACTCGTGAAGAGTTTCCATATGCAATTCGTCAGGTTTCCGAAGCACTTGGATCAAATGGATCAACTTCCATGGGATCAGTTTGTGCTTCAACAATGTCGTTGCTAAATGCAGGAGTGCCACTTAAGGCAGCTGTTGCAGGTATTGCAATGGGACTTATCTCTGATGATGTGGATGGTAAGACTGAATATGTAGCTTTGACCGATATCTTGGGTGCAGAGGATGCATTCGGCGATATGGATTTTAAGGTTGCTGGTACAAAAGAGTTTGTTACTGCACTTCAGTTAGATACAAAACTTGATGGAATTCCTGCATCAGTTCTATCTGCTGCACTTTTGCAGGCAAAGGAAGCACGACTTGCCATTTTAGATGTGATGAATCAAGCAATTTCATCACCTGATGAAATGTCACTCCTAGCTCCAAGAATTATTTCCATCAAGGTGCCAGTTGACATGATCGGTGCAGTTATCGGGCCAAAGGGCAAGATGATTAACCAGATTCAAGATGAGACTGGTGCTGATATCACTATCGAAGATGATGGGACTATTTATATCGGCGCAACGGAGGGATCAGCTGCTGAGGCTGCGAAAGCACAAATTAATGCGATCGCAAATCCAGTGCAGTTATCAGTTGGCGATAAGTTCAATGGTTCAGTAGTTAAATTGGCTACCTTTGGCGCTTTCGTAAATCTAGCTCCTGGTAAAGATGGCTTGCTACACATCTCGCAGATTCGCAAGATGCATGGCGGTAAGCGAATTGAAAACCTTGAAGAGGTAATGAAGGTTGGAGAGAAGGTTGAAGTAGTTATTAATGAGATTGACCCAAAGGGTAAGTACTCATTAGTTCCTGCAAATCTTCCTGAGGAAGCTAAGAGCGAGTAATTTGGCAAGAACAGTTCTTCCTAGTGGCTTGCGAATAGTCACTGAAGAGGAAAAATCTGTTCGCTCAGCAGCTTTTGGTATTTGGGTCAATGTTGGCTCCCGAGATGAATCACTTTCAACTGCGGGAGCTTCACATTTTCTAGAACACCTTTTGTTTAAAGGAACCAAGCGAAGAACCTCCCTAGAAATATCCTCAGCGATTGAAGCTGTTGGTGGTGAAACCAATGCATTTACATCCAAGGAATACACCTGCTTTTACGCACGAGTTATTGATAAAGATTTGCCCCTAGCAGTTGATGTAATAAGTGACCTAATTACCTCCTCGGTTGTAAAACAAGAGGATGTTGATGCAGAACGTAAAGTAGTTTTAGAAGAGATCGCTATGCGAGATGATGATCCAAGTGATTTAATCCATGATCTATTTCTTGAAAAATACTATGGAGATACCCCCCTGGGGCGGCCAATTTTAGGCACCATTGAATCTATTAAATCTATGCAGCGAAGCACAGTCTTTAATTACTATAAAAATCGATATCAACCTAGTGATCTTGTGGTTGCAGTTGCGGGAAACATTAAGCACAAAAATGTTGTGAATATGGTTGAAGATGCGCTAAGTAAAGATGGTTTCTTGGATCAACCAAAGAGTGATTATGCATTGCGAAAGTCAGGAAAAATTAAGGTGCCAGGACGAGGCCAAGTAACTTTGCTTGATCGCAAAACCGAGCAGGCTCACATAATTTATGGTGTACCGAGCGTAGCTAGAGATGATAAGAAAAGGTTTGCCTTAAGTATTTTATCTTCAGCTCTTGGCGGTGGAATGTCTTCGCGTTTGTTTCAAGAGATTAGAGAAAAGCGTGGCCTTGCCTATTCAACTTATGCATACAATCAACAATTTGCAGGCAGTGGAGTTTTATCTTTCTATGTTGGCTGCAAGCCAGAAAAAGCTGAAGAAGCGATTAAAATCATTCAATCAATCCTGCAAGATGTGGCAGCCAATGGATTAACGCAAGAGGAGATCTTGCGTGCAAAGGGGGCGGTCTCTGGTGCACTGGTTCTAAGCCAAGAGGACACCGGATCTCGTATGACTCGAATAGGTAAAAGTGAGTTGGTATATGGGCAGGTTCTAAGTTTTGATGAAATCCTGCGCGAGATTGCTGATGTAACACAGGAGCAAATAAAGGAAATTGCCCGCCAAATCCTGACCGAATCTCCTACCCTTGCGGTAGTGGGACCATTTAGATCTATCAGTAAATTTGAAAGGCTGATCAAATGAAGGTTGCAGTATTAGGCGCCAAAGGAAGAATGGGCGCAGAGGTTGTGGCAGCAATTAATTCTGCAACCGACTTATCACTAAGTGCTGCTTTAGATCTAGGAGATTCACTAGATCAACTAGTTTCAACTGGTACCGAAGTAATAGTTGATTTCACCACCCCTGATTCAGTTATGAAAAATCTTGAGTTTGCGATCAACAATGGCATCCATGTTGTAGTTGGCACTACAGGCTTTGATGAAAAGAAACTTGAGCAACTTAAATCCTGGTTAAGTAAACATCCAAAGGTTGGAGCGCTGATTGCCCCAAACTTTGGCTTAGGCGCGGTTTTGATGATGCAATTCTCACAGACTGCAGCAAAGTATTTTGAAAGTGTTGAAATTGTTGAGATGCACCATGCACACAAAGTTGATGCTCCATCTGGGACCGCAATTCGAACTGCACAAATGATTACAGATGCCAGAAAGCAAAATAAGAAGTCAGTGATGCCCGATGCAACAAAATCTGAGTTACCTGGCGCACGAGGTGGAAAAGTTGGGGATGTGCCGGTTCACTCAATTAGATCTCATGGATATGTTGCACATCAAGAGGTAATTTTTGGAGATGCAGGAGAGACGTTAACAATTCGCCACGACTCAATAAATCGGGCAGGATTTATGCCAGGAGTGCTAATCGGAGTTAGAAATGTTGCAAAGAATCCGGGCCTTACCGTAGGTTTGGAAAACTATATGGGAGGTATGTAATGAGTCAGATAACTATGTATGGTGCAGAGTGGTGTGGGGATTGCCGTCGATCAAAGAAATTCTTAGATGCTAATAACGTCCAGTACAACTACATCGATGTTGAAGCAGATGTCTCAGCCTCAGAAAAGGTTATTGAAATCAACGGAGGCATGCGCTCAATCCCAGTAATTCTATTTTCAGATGGAACACACCTTACCGAACCATCAGATGCAGCATTAAAAGAGAAATTAGAAGCGCTAAAAGTACTTTAAAACCAGTTGTAAATTGCAGCAGATGTGATTGCAGCTGAAATAACAACTATTGGAAATGGTGCCTTGAACTTAAGAGCAACTAGCGCCACTATTACGCCAGCAAATCTCTGATCAATAACAAGTTCTTTTTTATTTGAAAAGGTCTGTACTCCCACTAATGCACTAAGCAGAACTATTGGCACCAGTGCATTAATTCTCATAAAGCTTGGTCGATTTAACCATTTTTCTGGAACGCTATGGCCGATATATTTATTGAGAAAAGCGGTCAAACTTGCCCCTAAAACTGCAATCCAAATGGCACTCATTTTTTCAATCCAAAAATTACTGCAAGTAAAACTGTAGTAATAATAGGAATACCAGCTGGCGTAATTGGCGTTAGTAATAAAGCCCATCCAATAGCTATCGCTGAAACTACAAAGTGAGTTTTGTTTTTAAGACGCGGCCAAATCAAGCCACAAAAAGCCGCTGGAACTGCAGCATCTAATCCCCATACAGATGGATCTCCGATTGCACTGGCACCCAATGCGCCCAGGAAGGTGAATATATTCCAAAATAAATAAACACCAATACCAGTTATATAGAAACCTCTTCTTCGATCAGCATCATTTTCCTGCAAAGTTGCAACCGCTGTGGATTCATCAATAGTTATTTGTGCAGAAAGTATTCTTTTCAATCCCTTAACTTTTAAAATCGGTGCCAGTTGTAGGCCATAAAGAGCGTTTCTAAACCCAAGCAAGGTCGCAGTTGCAATTGCACTAATTGCTGAACCGCCGGCTCCCATAATTCCGACCACTGCAAATTGCGATGCACCTGAGAAGAGCAAAATCGAGAGCAAGCAGGTTTGCAGGATGGAAAAACCTGCAGTCACACCAGCGGCCCCAAAGGCCGCGCCGTAAAGTCCAACGGTAAATGCAACACTAAGGGCGGTGCGATCTACCTGATTTCTCTTTGGATTTACTGACACTCCGACACTTTAATCCAGCCAATCACCAATCACCAAAGATAGGGTCGCAACCATGAGTGATGAGATCATATTTAGAGACGATATGTCGGTAGAGCTTGTGAAATCAAGTGCAAGTGA
>JBPCSS010000090.1:0-8467 GCA_051006855.1 Candidatus Nanopelagicus sp. | reverse complement strand
GGTCACTGGTTCGATCCCAGTATCGTCCACACAGATTCGAAGATATCAAATAAGAATGTTAATTACTCCAGCGACTATTAAGAGCACCAGTGCTACCCAATCAATCTTTACAACCCTGTTAATTTCGGAATTTAGCCCTTCGATTGACAAAGCTAACAGTAAAAATGAAGCTACACTTATTAATCCAACACAAATGGCTGCTGGCTGATACTCACTCTTAAAAACTGATAGCAATAAAAGAAGACCAATGATTGCAAATAGGACAGCTCGGTGACGCAACAGGATTTCATTATTTGAGTCCAATATAGATACTCCATAAAGTTTTGTTAATGAATTTGAACCTAAAACGCCCACAACAGGCAGCAGGTGTAGAACAGATACGATTAACAGTATTAACGAAACTATAATTTTCATTTGAGCTCTAATTCCCCCGAACACATCTGTAGGATAAATGTCCAGAATCCACGATCCAAATCTACTATTTTCCTATCCAATCGTGTGATATCTGAACCGAGTAGGAATTTCATCTAAATGTATGTCCAAATCGAAAATTTCCACGAATCGATCCCAGTATCGTCCACGTTATTTTTCTAAATCAAAGTAAACAGTTACCACTTTGGTCTCAGGCTTAACTTCAATCCCAACTGAACTCCAAAACTTCAAATGACTATTTCGAAAATCATCCCCTGATAAGTCCCCCTCTGCTTCTGCAAGTGCAAACTCAGTCGGTACATCCTTAAACTCCAAAACCTCAACTCTGGTTACTTTGATGATGCCAATCTGTTTCTGCTGGTTATCTAAAATTGCTAGCTGTTCGCCAACAAACTCAATTTCCTCACCCTCATCAATGTAATCCTCCTTTAATAAACCCGCAGTGGCTCGTTTATTTGCATTAATAATCAAATCATTCAAATGATCTCGCATGGGTCCCGGGGTGCCAAACTCAATACTACGTAAACCATTTATTCGAAGAAATGCCATATTTATCGCCCCTGTCCTAATCCAACTTTATTACCTATTACACTAAAACCTATTGAATCGAAGGAGGAAATATGAATCAGCAAATGTTTGATCAGGTTAAGGCTGGTAAAGGTTTCATTGCAGCACTTGATCAAAGTGGTGGCAGCACGCCAAAGGCATTAAAGCTTTATGGTGTCGAGGAAACTGAGTATTCAGGTGATGCTGCAATGTTTGATTTGATTCATCAAATGCGATCCAGATTAATTAAGTCCAAAGTGTTTAATGGGCAGCGAATTGTTGGTGCCATTTTGTTTGAAATGACAATGGAACGCCAGATTGATGGGCTTGGCAGTGCTGAATATTTATGGAGTAAGAAGAAAATTGTGCCATTTTTGAAGATTGATAATGGTTTAGCTGCCGAAAGTAATGATGTGCAATTAATGAAGCCGATTCCTGAGTTAACCTCTCGAATTGCAGCGGCCAATAAACATGGAGTTTTCGGGACCAAAATGAGATCTGTAATCAATCTTGCTAATGCGGCAGGTATCGAATCAGTGGTCGCTCAACAATTTGAGTTAGGTAAAGAGATTATTGCCGGTGGTCTAATTCCAATTATTGAGCCTGAGGTAAATATCAAGAGTGAGCAAAAAGAACAGGCGGAGGAAATCTTAAAAACCTCTTTGATTACCCACTTGAATAAATTAAATGAGAATCAAACAGTAATGCTAAAACTGTCCCTGCCAACTAAACCAAATCTTTATCAGGATTTAGTAAACCACCCACGAGTGCTTAAAGTAGTTGCCCTCTCTGGTGGCTATAGCCGAGATGTTGCCAATAAAATGCTTGCTGAAAATAACGGCGTAATCGCCTCATTTTCAAGAGCTCTAACTGAAGGTTTATCTGCAAAGCAGAGCGATGATCAGTTTGATGCATTGTTGGATACAACTATCCAATCAATCTTCGACGCTTCAGTAAATAAAAAGTAGTTTCAGTAATGAAGCGTTATTTAGCTCAAGAAGATGGCGCTTGGGTCTCTGAGTTCATCTCATCTCGTAGAACCACGAGAGATTTTCTACCAACCCCAGTTCCGACAGAACTTATTGAGCAAATATTAAAAGATTCATTAACGGCCCCTAGTTGGTCAAACACCAGGCCGTTTAAGGTGGCGGTTGCAACGGGTGAGGTTAGAGATCGAATTAGCAATGAGTTTTTATCCCGTTGGCAAGCACTTTCTGCTGCCATGCGCGGTGGTATTTGGAGCAAAATTAAATTATTTATCAAGCGCCATGGTCTGCCTACTAGTAATCGCATAATTCTTAAACCATACGTTGCCGAGTTAAAACCAAGAGCACAACGTGTTGGCAAGGAGTTATATGGTTCACTCGGTGTAGCGCGCGGAGATAAAGATGAACGTAACAGACAATGGGGAAAGAACTATGAGTTCTTTGGCGCACCAGTTGCGATGTTTGTATATATTCATAAGAGCTTACATATCTATGCAGCATGTGATGCTGGATTAATGATGGAAAATTTAATGTTATCTGCACACGCCCATGGACTTGGCACCTGCGCCCAAGGCGCAGTAGCTTTTTGGGATGATGCGGTTAGAGCTGAGTTTGAAGTTTCAAAAGATTACCGATTATTGTGTGGAATTGCAGTTGGCTATCCATCTGATGCACCGGTAAATTCATTTCAAGCGCACCGAATTGGGTTGGATGAGTTACTAGTGAAACCTAAGCAGAAAAAGAATTAAGCACCCAATCTACATCTTTATTGCTAGGAAAAACCGGGTAATGCTTCTTAACAATGACGCCATCTTGAATAATCAAGGTTAATCGCTTTAATAGCTTCATCGAGTTTGCTTCAAATGTTGGAAGGTTTAAAGAGTTGGTAAACCTAAATTCTGAGTCAGATAAAATCTCATACGGCAACTCAACTCGATCTTTGAGCTCTTTTTGATACTCACTACTTTGCACACTTAAGCCAAATAGATTATCAATATGTTTTTTTAACTCACCATAATTATCTCGATATGAACATGCTTGCGGGGTGCACCCCCGTGCACCTGGAATATCATCCCAACCATCTGGCAGTGCCACCCCTGGCACACCAGTCATTGGGTAAATAAAAACTACGGTAGTTCCAAATAATTGAGATAAATCAATTTGTGAACCATTTGTCGAGGAAAGGAGAATTGAATGCAACTTTGTTCCCTGTAAATGATCTGATGCGCCATCATCTTGCGGAATCGGTAAATTGTCAGGAAGATCTAAATAACTATTTTGTGGGTTGTTACTCACTTAGATCCTCTCCTCGAAAGAGATAGTAGATCTAAAATTAGAATAGATCCAATAATTACTAAGAGTGCGCCAAATAGTTGAATCAACGAGATAGCCTCATTTAAATAAAAAGCTCCGATTAGGACAGCCACAACCGTAACCAAAAACTCAACTGAGATTGATCTAGTTGCTCCAATTTTTGCAACTAGTGAGAAGTAAATGACATAACAAAATGCACTGCAGAAAACTGCCAGGCTGACCATATAGAGCCAATCCATTGGTGTCAGCCCAGGCTTGATTGGAACAATCAACAAGATTGGTGAGGTGAATAAACCACCAAAGAAAAATGCACCCACTACCTGTTCCCAATTACCTGCTGCTGACATCTTAAGCTTTGAGTAGTTGCTGCCAAATGCGGCGCTAATGCAACCAATTACGCAGACAAAAAAACCTAAAAAAAATTGACTCCCAAGTTGTCCACTCGGAAATCCAACTAAAAAAATGATTCCGATAAAGCCTAAAACTAATCCTGTAAAACCAAAGCCATCGATACTTTCAATCTTCATCAAGCGCCCAATAACTGAGGAAAAAAGTGGAATCGCGCCAACTAAAATTGCGGTTAAAGCAGTGCCGATTCTTGGCACCGCCAGTGAAAGTCCAATTAACTGCATTGAAACAGATGTAAAACCCAATACCGCAAAGTGCTTTACGCCAATTGAAAAATCTAATTTTCGCCTAATAATCAGAGCCAGCAATGCGACACTGCCGCTGGCAATAAAAGCTCTAACACTAATTGCAGCTGCCCAATCAAATGCCTCGACCACTCTTAAAAGTAGTAGGAATGAAACTCCCCAAAGAAGAGAAAGGATTGAGAATTTGGTAGAGATTTCAGCCTTCATTTGATAAGGCTAGCGCACCTATCCCTTTAGATTTGGTGGGGCCAAACGATATTCAACTGGCGTTTTACTAAAAGTAATTGGATTAGCAACAGATTTGACTCCATCCACCTCAACAATTGATTTAAGACCTAAGGATTGTGCTAGATCAAAAGCTTCTTTAATGTTGTTAATCGCTCCTGCTGGAATATTCACCTTTCCTAGGGTGGTAATCCAATGTTCGGCTGTCTGAGTTACAAAGATTGCTGACAGTTGGCTTTCTAACGCATCTCGATTTTCAACTCGTAATTTATTTGTTGCAAATCGTTTATCACCAATTAAATCCGGTAAAATCACGCCAGCAAATTTAATAAATTGTGGATCACTTCCAACTGCAACGATAAACTTCTTATCCTTTGCATCAAATACTTGATATGGAGCAATTGATGGGTGAGCATTTCCCATCGCCTTTGGAATTATCTCGCCTGAAATGTAGGCAGATGCTTGATTAACTAATGCCGATAAAGTTGATGAAAGTAAATTTAACTCAACTTTTTGTCCAATTCCCTGTTCATCTCGCGCCCGAAGTGCTGCCAGAATTCCAACAACTGCATGTAATCCTGTGATTACATCAACTAGAGCTACGCCGACCTTAGAAGGATTACTTTCATCACTCCCAGTAATACTCATTAATCCACTCATTCCCTGCAATAAAAGATCATAACCAGGAAGTGATGCCGCCTTTTCAGAGGTGCCAAACCCTGAGATTGAGCAGTAAATTAATTTTGGATTACTTCCAATTAACTTTGCGTAACCAAGATTGAACTTCTCCATTCCACCTGGCCCAAAGTTTTCGACCACAATATCGCAGGAATTGATTAAATCAACTGCAACTTTTTGATCTGCCTCCTTAATTAAATCCAACTCTAAGCCCTCTTTATTTCGGTTTACTGATAAAAAGTATGTTGAATTACCATCCTTATCAAAAGGTGGACCCCAACCCCTAGTGTCGTCGCCAACTTCAGGTCGCTCCACTTTAATAACCTGTGCGCCAAGATCTGCCAATAACATCGTGGCATATGGACCAGCCAATACTCTTGAGAAATCTGCAATCTTAATTCCTGTCAATGGTGGTTTCATTTTTTACCCAACCAATCAGAAAATACATTCAGCAGATGATCCACATCGGATTTAGTTATGATCAATGGTGGTTTAATCTTAAGCACATTATTATCAGGCCCATCGCAAGAAAGTAATACTCCTTTAGCCAATGCAAACTCCATCAAATCTGCAACCTCACTTGTTGCTGGTGTTTTTCTATCCAGCATCATTTCAACACCGATAAACAAGCCGCTACCCCTTACATCAGCAATAATTGGATGATCTTTAGCTAAAGAGTTAACTCCATCCCTTAAATATTGCCCCATATTTTTTGCATTCAATTGCAATCTTTGATCATAAACAACTTCAAGAACTGCTTGACCAATTGCTGCACTGACCGGATTTCCACCAAATGTATTGAAGTACTCCATGCCATTGTTAAATGATGCTGCCACCTCAGGTGTTGTTACTACCGCTGCTAATGGATGACCATTTCCTAGTGGTTTACCAAGAGTGACTATATCTGGCACCACATCATGTAATTCAAAACCCCAGAACTTTTCACCGACCCTGCCCATGCCGATTTGAACCTCATCACTTACGCATACCCCACCGGCAGAACGCACCATTTTGTAAGCTGCAGATAAATATCCAGGAGGCAGAACTATTTGACCAGCAGTACTAACAATCGATTCGGCAAAAAAAGCTGAGATTGGTTGCTTTAAAGATGAAATACATTTTTTTAGATTGCTTAAGTATTTTTCAGTTGCACCCTTACCTGTAAATTTGCCGCGGAATAGATCAGGTAACTCAGCAACTGCAACATGTGACGGGGCACCTTCTCCGCCTTTACCTAAGAACTTATAAGGACTTATCTCAACAACAGATTGAGTATGACCGTGGTAACCATGGCGAAGAGCTACGACCCCCTTTGATTTTGTGTGGGCCCTAGCCAATCGAATCGCTAAATCATTTGCTTCGCTGCCGCTATTTACAAAGAAGATTACGGAAAGCGGATCTGGCATGGTGCTAGTGATTGCTTTGCCATACTCAACGATGCTTTGATGCAAATACCTGGTGTTGGTATTTAAAAGTGACATCTGAGAGGCGGCAGCGGCAACTACACGGGGATGGCTATGTCCTACATGCGCAACATTATTAACCAAATCTAAATAACTTTTACCTTTTTCATCAAATAGGTATGCACCAGATCCAGAGACAATATTAATTGGATTTTTAAAGTTAAGTGAGAGATTTTGCGAGATTACAACCCGTCGATCACTTCTAATGCTGGCTGGTGAAATCTTGGCATGTGCATCTGTGCCACTCTCAATTCCTAAAACTAAATTTGGGTTTAACGAGATTCCACGCCAAAGTGAGATTTCATCCCTAGGGGCTACACCATAAATATCTATTCCCATGCCACAAAGATCTGTTAATAACTGAAAGTGGGTATGAGGTGGCCAGCCAACATTTTCTTCCTCCTTACCCATTCGCCCGATTAATCCACCGGCTTTAATCTCCTTGCCAATTTTCCAATCGGGCATAGAGTCAATTGATAAGTGTCCATACAGAGTCCAAAACGGAATTCCCTTATCGGTTTTATGCCGCAAAATAACAACTGGTCCATAATCTAGGTAAGTTGAATTGTTATTGAAGATTTCAATCACACCATCTAATGGAGCATAAATTGGTGTTCCAGCTGGCATGCCAACATCTACGCCTAAGTGAAAGGTTCTAGCACTTGCAGCGGCAGGATTAAATGCCTCGCCTTGATAAACATTTCTATTTTCGCAGTAATAACCAATTGTTACTTCTGCCCCACTTTTAGCCATTAAATCCTCAATCGCTTTGGTGGAGCGTGGAATCTCAGGGTTATCAAATGACCAGTTGATATAAACCCGCTTTAAATCAGAGAAGGATTTCTCCAATAGATTGGCTGGTTTAATCGACAATAAGTAATCTCTTACCGGTTTTGCATTTGGATTTGCCTCAAGCCCAATAGCATTTCGTAATCGGAATAAAGCGAAGTTGGAATCAGATTTATCTAAAGCAACCAAACATCTAGGAACATCATTTTGTGAAATTGATAAGTAATCATTATCTGGATTATCTCCGGTTTGAAGAGCAGCATTTGCCACACTTGAAGCTAATCTCACCTTAACTAACTCAATCAGTATGGTTATTTCCTCTAATGTCAGAGGATAGACACTGTGATATCCACGAATAAATTGAGATATTTGCTTTAGCGGATCATCGGATTTCAATCCAACATATGCTGCAGCAACAGCTGCGCCAACCACCTTTGGTGCATAAATCATGTCGCCGAAATCAATTAGGGCTAATTTATCTCCCTCTTCAATTATGTTGTAATCATTTCCATCATTATGAATAACCTGCATAGGCATCTTCTTAAGTTTCGGCAAAATATTCTTTTTATAGTTATTTAATGTCGCTTCAACACTCTTTCGGGAATTGGAATCTGAGATCTTTCCGCTCCATGACAGCAAGGATTCGGCTTGCAACATATTCCAGATAAAAGGAGTATTGAGTGATTTTTGTTCTACTTTTGAAATTTTCAATTGGCTCAAGTTTTTATCCACTGTGGCAATCAAGCGGCCTAACTGCTCGATTTGTTCACCAGAGTGCTCATTCTTTCTGCCCCATGCAGAGCCTTGGTGGAAGGTGAGAACTCTGGCAGCTGATCCTTTGCTTGGATTAATTAACAACTTCTTACTCTTAGTTCCTACCACGAACGGTGAGGTATATAACTTCTTTGTTTCCAAAAATTTTAATACTTTGTTTTGTAGATTTAATCTAATCTTCAAGGTTGAATCCACCTTTGGATAGATTTTAAGCACGTAATTTTCTTTGCCAGAAATCTTAAAATTTATATCTCGCTCACTTGGTAGTGGAGAAATTTCTCCATCAATTCCCCAATGTTTTTTCAACAGAGATTTTGCCTCTTCGCTACGCACTTGTTTCCCTCTTTCCAATCTTAAAATTTTCCATTGGCAAGGATAAATTCAGCCAAAGCTGCATCCTGAATACCAAGTCCGACTGAGAAATAATAGATAGCCTCTTCCTTATTTTCTCTGCCAGCAACTTGTTGAGCATAAACACCGCCAATAGATTGCGCTTGATCCCAATTACGTACACTGTCTGCAAGAGTTTTAACCACAGAACCAGATTGTTCTGAAATTGTTTTTGCGTCATCACCAAAAACCTTATCAGCCTTAGATAAAGCTTCAA
>JBPCSS010000089.1:0-4341 GCA_051006855.1 Candidatus Nanopelagicus sp. | reverse complement strand
TATTAATGCCACAACCCCGCTTATGACCCTTATTTTCATGCTAATTTTATTTAGAGAAGAAAAACTAAAAAGTGAGCAAATTATTGGATTACTTATCGGCGCATTTGGCGTGATGGTGGTGCTGGGTATCTGGAAAGGTGTCGGTGACAATCAATTATTAGGTGTAATTGCCTTATTAGTTGCAGTTTCTTGTTACGGGTACTCATTTCCATATACAACTAGAAAGATATTGCCACTTGGCTTAAAGCCAGAGGCAGCAGCAGCTGTGCAATTAAGTATGGCAGCAATTACCTTGCTACCACTTTATTTATACGATGGCATCGCTAGAGATTATTACCGACCAGCAACTTTTTTTGCGATGCTGGCGCTAGGAATTTTAGGAAGTGGCTTTGCATATATCTGGAATTTTTCAATTATTGCATCAGCTGGTAGTTCAATTGCCAGCACAGTTACAGATGTAACACCGGTCGTTGCGGTTTTTGTTGGTTGGTTATTTTTAGGAGAAAAAATAACTTGGCATGAGCCAATTGGAGCAGTTTTTGTAATTTTGGGAGCAGCAATCTCACAAGGCAGGTTTAAGAAAAAAAGTGGTTATTAAATGAAAAAAATGTTACTACTTCTTTTAACCTCACTGGTACTTAATCTTCAACCGGCAAATGCTGCAGATGTTTTACCCGCACCATTTTTTAATTATCTTGGTTCTAAGTACCTAGCTAATCCTGGAATAATTTTAATTGATGGCTCTAATAACGAGGTGGTTTATCAAAGTGGCGCAGATAAACCTAGAACTCCCGCATCAGTTTTAAAACTAATCTCAACCTCCTCGATTGCACTAACTTTAGATACCTCAACTGTTTTTAGGACCGCAATTTATAAAACTGAGAAAAAGGGAGTATTTGTAATTTGGGGGGAGAATGATCCTTGGATTACTTCAAATGCTAAGTATCGGGATGCTAATAAACGGGCATATATGCCCGCCTTAATCAAGGCGGCTTTTGCATCGGATAAATCTTTGAAGAAAATTACTTTAATTTATAAAGGGGTAAATAACACCGATATTTTATTTGCCAAAAAAGCTTTAAACCGCAGAGCTTCGGTGGCGTATAAACCAATAAGTAAAAATGTTGAAGTTGAATCATTAATCACTGAAAAAATTGCCGAAGAAAAATCACCTCCCCTGCATAAAATGATTCGGTTTGCCCTTTTATATAGCGACAATGTGTTATCCCAAAGGTTGGCAATGGTTGCAACCGGCAGAAATGGATACCCATTAACTAGAACTGGTTTTAATCAAATGGCGAAAGATAAATTAACTTCAATTGGCGTTGATGTGACCGGGATGAAATTAGTTGATGGATCAGGCCTTGGGGGAGAAAATAGGGTTTCAGCTATAACAGTTTCGCAATTACTACTTAAGGTTAAAACTGAACCAAAGTTAAGAGTAATTTATGAATCATTACCAATAAGCGGTGAGTCAGGAACATTAATTGGTAGATACCACTCAACTGCGCCACAAGCTGTTGGTTTGGTAAGAGCAAAGACGGGATCCACACGTCACACAGTTTCATTAGCAGGCTTTGCCACTTCAGGTGAAAAAGAGTACGTCTTTGTTGTGATTGCAGATGGGGTTGGCAAAACTAGAAGATTGCAAGATGCAGCACGAAGTGCAATAGATCGAATGCTGGGAACTATTACTAAGCCACCTGTGATCGGATTAACACCACCTATTGCAGAAAGCAATCCCTTTACAACTACTCCGTAATAATTTAATACTTACCAAGGGTAGAGTTAGTGCAAATGAAAAAATATATCTCGCTGATGAAATTGCGAGTAGTAGAACTTCTACTTGTCACCACACTTCCTGCGTTGTTTTTAGCAAGTGAAGGTGTGCCAGATCTTTCAATAACTTTTTGGAGTTTGTTGGGTGGAACATTTGCCGCAGGTGGTGCAAATGCTTTTAATATGATTATTGAGGCTAAATCAGATTTATTGATGAAAAGAACTGCAAATCGTCCAATTGCAACTGGTGAGATTTCAAGAAATAACGGTTTAGTTTTTGCCACTCTAATCTCAGTAATCTCACTAGTAATTTTCTATATCTTCACTACCCCACTTGCCACCTTTTTAACATTTTTAGCGATCACTTTTTATGTTTTTGGCTACACAATTGCTCTTAAAAAACACACCTCGCAAAATATTGTTTGGGGTGGCATTGCTGGTTGTATGCCAGTTTTAATTGGCCAAGCAGCTGTTACTAACTCTTTGACCACAACCTCATGGCTATTTTTCTTACTCATATTTTTTTGGACGCCACCACATTTTTGGGCGCTAGCGGTTAGGTATAAGGATGATTACAAAGCAGCTGGTATTCCGATGCTGCCTGTAGTTGCCCCGATAAAATCTGTAATAAATCAAATGTGGTTGCACTCACAAGCCATGGCTCTGGTCTCATTATTAGTTGTTTGGAGTGCAAATCTTCCTATTTGGCTTTCAATAATAACTTTAATTCTGATTGCTGGATGGAAGCGTCAATTAATTAAGTTAACTAAAGAGCCAAGTGAGGTTAACGCTGGGAAGTTATTCCAAGCATCGATAGTTTTTCTCAGCATTTACTCATTTTTATTAGTAATCGGTGTATTGCTTAAGTAGTTTTTTAACCCTTTGATGGGATAATTTTCTCTATGTCCTCCCCTCTAGCACTTGATGTTGCCGATTTATCAAAAAAATATGGCGATCGAATGGCGCTCTCGCATGCAAATTTTGAGGTGCCAATGGGAAGTATCTGTGGCTTTGTTGGTCCAAATGGATCAGGCAAGACCACCACAATCAGAATGTTGTTGGGCTTAATCTCACCAAGTACTGGAAGCGGTCATGTATTAGGTGAATCTATTACCCAGCCTGAAAAATACTTACCCAATGTTGGAGCGATGATTGAAGGGCCAGCTTTTTATCCAGCATTAACAGGAGCACAAAATTTAACTGTGTTGGCAAAGCTTGGTGGTTTTGATACCAATACGATTCAAGGATTATTGGATTTAGTTGATTTAGGAGATAGAGGAAATTCAAAGTATAAAACTTATTCACTAGGCATGAAGCAAAGATTAGGAATCGCTGCTGCGCTTCTTCCTAAACCTAAGTTATTAATTCTTGATGAACCAACAAATGGTCTAGATCCAGCAGGTATACAAGAGGTTAGAGCGCTACTTAGAAAACTAGCTGATAATGGCACAACAGTTTTCGTCTCCTCTCACCTCTTGTCTGAGATTGAGATGATCAGCGATCACTTAGTGATGCTTAGGTTGGGTAAGGTAATTTTTTCCGGCAAAACAAGTGAATTGCTTGCAAAGCAGCAGCCAGTGATTGTCGCGAAACCAGAGAAAAGTTCAGATTTAGATAAATTAGTAAAGATTGCCGAAGCTAGCGGCCATGGCGCAAAGATAATTGATGAGGCTGTCCATGTGACTAGCACATCTGATTATTCAGCCAAACTAAACCGAGCAGCATTTGAAGCCGGAATTACTTTAGCGAGTTTGACGGCAGTGCGGGCATCTTTGGAAGATACTTTTTTTGAAATGACGGGTGAGTAATTATGTGGAATGTATTTAAGGCTGAGTTAACTAAGTTAAAGCGCCCATCCCTTTCAATATCTACAATTGCTGCAGTTACATTTGTAACCGGCTTAGTAACCTCACTTTTATTTTTGCTGGTTGATTCCCCTGAAGGAAATGGCGAACGTGGAGTGCGAATTGGTCGAGATGTTTTAGCCCTGCCAACTGGCATTTCACTTAGCTTTAGTAATGCCGCAGGGCTGTTAGGAATTGTGGCACTATGTATCTTCGCAGCTCAAACAGCTCAGGAATATACCTACGGTACCTTGCGGAACTTATTGGTGCGTCAACCATCTCGAATGAAGATCCTGCTTGGCAAATTAGGCTCAATGAAGTTATTTGCAATTGCCATGGTTACTTTGTCGGCTGTGCTGGCTGTTGCACTTTCATATTTATTTGCAGGTGTTAAAGATATTTCAACCCAAGCATGGGGAACTGCCGATGCAAGGAGTGCGGTAGTGCGCACATTTATAAATGTTTTAATTGCAACTATTGGTTATGGAATATTTGGCATGATCTTAGGATTGCTATTTAGATCTCCAATTTCTGCCATATCTATCGGAGTCATTTGGAACTTGATTATCGAGGGCTTGTTATCTGCCTTTGTAACAAACATTGATCGATACTTCCCTGGCCAACTTTTATCCATCGTGGCAACGGGCGGGAATGATCGAATTTCATACCAGTATGCACTTTTTACCTCATATGGATTTTTACTTGCCGCGCTTGCAAT
>JBPCSS010000088.1:0-17663 GCA_051006855.1 Candidatus Nanopelagicus sp. | reverse complement strand
GCATCCAACTGCCCTTGTCCAACAATTACATGCATTTCTCGGCCAATACCGCTATCACTGAGCAACTCTTGAATATCTAATAATCTTGTGGTTTCACCATTTAATAAATACTCAGATGAACCATTTCTAAATAAAACGCGAGTGATTGTTACTTCAGAAAAATCAATTGGTAGAACACCATCTGCATTATCAATTGTTACTGAAACTTCAGCACGTCCCAGGGGTGCTCGGCCAGATGTGCCGGCGAAAATTACATCCTCCATCTTTCCGCCACGTAATGATTTTGCGCCTTGCTCTCCCATAACCCAAGAAAGTGCGTCAACCACATTTGATTTACCAGATCCATTAGGGCCGACCACGCAAGTAATGCCCTGCTCAAAATTTAAGGTAGTGGAGGAGGCAAAGGATTTGAACCCTTTTAGGTTCATACTCTTCAAATACATGGCTTCGCCCTCATAGGCGCAAACCTATCTAAAAACTACCGAAAATCTGGGCTACTTACCCTTGGCAACGCGGGCAAAAATGGGATGAGCGATTAGCAAAGGCAATTCTGTGGATAGTGCTGCCACATCGTGAACATTTTTCACCCTCACGGCCATATACCTTCAACGACCTTGAGAAATATCCACTTTCGCCATTCACATTTTTATACTGCTGATCAAAGGATGTGCCACCAGCTTTTATAGCTGATTTCATTACTGAAATTGCAGATGTAATCACCTTCTTAATCTCTGCTTCTGATAAATCCTCACAAATTATTTCTGGATGTATTTTTGCTCGCCAAAGTGCCTCATCTGCATAAATATTTCCAACCCCACTTAATACCTCTTGGTTAAGTATTGCTGGTTTAATTGCACACTTCTTAGATTTGATTTTGGTAACTACCTGCTTGATATCAAACTCAGTTTCAAATGGATCAAAAGCTATATGTTCAGCACATCTAGGAATTCCATTATTTTGCTCTTCGATAGAAAGCCAGCCGAAGGTTCGCTGGTCAATAAATCTAATCTCATCGCCTCCTCTTCCTAGCCGGCTAGTTAATGCCAATCGCGCTCGCAAATGGGTTTGAATTGGCGCAGTTTTTGGTTGCACAAGAAGCTGACCGCTCATGCCAAGGTGTGCCACTAGGGTGAAATCGCGATCTAGCTCTAGCCATAGAAATTTTCCTCGACGTTTAACTGCCTGAATCTTTGCGCCAACTGCAGCATCTAGTGGCGCAATTGAGCCTGACTTAATAGTTCGCGGATGAAAGGTTTGCGCGGTAGAAATTCTCTTCCCAACTACATATTTTTCAAGTCCGCTTCGAACAGTTTCAACCTCTGGCAATTCTGGCATGACCCGCTCAGATTTTTACTTCTTGTTAACTCTGCTACTTAATACTTCATGAGCTAACTTGGCTGCTGATTGTTCAGCCTCACGTTTGCTCTTTCCCTCACCATTTGGAAATTTCTCGCCCCCAACAATTGCTATGGCAATAAAACTTTTATCGTGATCTGGACCAGATTCGGTAATTTCATATTCAGGTGCTGATAAATTCAGTGTCGCAGCAATTTCTTGTAATGCAGTCTTGCCATCTAGTGCTGCTCCTAATGTGGAAACTGAACTTAATGCCGGTTGCATCCACTTTAAAACTATTTCAGCCGCCTTTGGGTAATCATATTGAAGATAAATTGCACCAACTAAAGCTTCTAACGAATCAGCTAGGATCGAGTTTTTATCTCGACCATTTGTAGCTTCTTCTCCCTTACCAATTCGAAGGTGCTCTCCCAATTTTAAATCTCGAGCAATTTGAGCAAGTGCTCGCATGTTCACTACGCCAGATCTAAGTGGACTTAATCTGCTTTCATCCAAATCAGGAAATCTTTTATAAAGTTCATCGGTAACAACTAAACCTAAAACTGAATCGCCTAAAAACTCTAATCGCTCATTAGTTGGAATGCCACCAGCTTCATATGAAAAGGAGCGATGGGTTAATGCAAGTTCAAGCAACTCTTCCTTAACCGATATTCCGAGTTGCTCGGTTAGGTCAGAGTACAGATCAGACCTCTAAAACCTGACGACGGTTATAAGTTCCGCAGGTTGGACAAGCTGTGTGTTGCAACTTTGGTTGTTGGCATTGTTCACATGTTGCCAAGTGTGCAGGAGTTGTCTTCCACATGCTACGACGAGAGCGAGTGCGTGCTCGCGACATTTTTCGCTTTGGTACTGGCATGATCATTACTCCTTATGTAACTGCGCTTTGCGCAAGATGAGAATTATCTACGAAAAGTTGGATCTTGTAAAAACGATTAGTTTTTAAGCGGGAAATCCTTCAGCGCAGCCCATCTTTGATCGGCAGGGGTTTGTGATTGCTCAGCTGGCAAATACGCCCAACTCTGCCCCTGCTTTTCTTCAAGGCCTGGGCACTCCTCAGTACAAAGTGGATTAACCGCTAAATTTAAAATAACTGCATCGCGAATTGCCGGTTCTAGATCAATGTCATCGCCAACCATAAAACTTAAATCATCCTCTTCTAAATCAATCTCCTCATCCTTACTAGATTTTGATTTAGCCCCTCGCTTACCTGCGGTGAGTTCGTAGTAGTAGAGCTCAGTGAAATTTTCATCTATCGGCCAAGTAATAGGTTTTAAACACCTTGTGCACTCACCAGTTGCCGTAGCCATTACTCGAGCGGTAGCAAGCACACCCTCATCAACTGATTGCAGGCGAAGATCAACCTCAATGACTTCATTCGGCTTTACCGAGAGCAGATCAACACCAACTGGCTCTGGAATCTTTAAATCTAACTGATACTCCCGCATCTCACCCGCCCGATGAGGCAGGTCATGGGTGTTAAAGATATATATTGAACGTGCCATCGAACTACTTGTTTAGATCAGAAAGTGCGTGCTTGGTTTCAACTCCACCTAATTGATCTCTACCTTTACTAATTACATCTAAAGTTTTATTCAAAATTACCTCAAGGGTTGCCAATCTGGCATCCACATACTCATCAATCTCTTCACGATTCTTCTTACCATCTGCATTAGCCTCAGCAAGAATTCGAGTTGCCTCTTTTCGAGCATTTGAAACAATGGTGGTTTGCTCCACCAATCTTGCAACCTCATCTCTGGCTTGGGCAATGATCCCATCAGCTTGGGTATGAGCATTTTCTAGAATCAAATCCTTGTCTCTAAGAATCGAAATAGCCTTAGCTAAGTCATTTGGAAATGAGAGTTTGATTTGATCAAGTAACTGCAACATTTCGCCACGGTTTAAAACACAGGATGCCGAAAGTGGAACTGATCGAGCCTCTTCTACGGCTGCAATTGCCGCCTCTAAATTCTCAATAACATCCATCGCTAATCCCTTCGATTGACTCTAGATTTTAACTTATCAACGATAGCAGCGGGCATGTAAGCTGAAACATCTCCACCATAACTTGCTATCTCCTTCACCAATGAAGAGGACAAAAATGAATGTGATGGCGCAGTAGACATAAACAAAGTCTCAACCCCTTGCAATTGTAGATTTACTTGACTCATCTGCAGTTCATAATCAAAATCACTTACCGCTCTTAATCCTTTAACTATTGTTGGAATCTTATTTGTCCGACAATAATCAACCAATAACCCACTCCAAGAATCAACCTTTACATTGCTATATCGAGCAGTTACCTCTTTGATCATGGCAATTCGCTCATCTACTGTGAACAATGAACTTTTGGTTTGATTAACCAATACCGCAATAACCACCTCATCAAATAAGGTGCAAGCCCTAGCGATAATATCTAGGTGACCATTGGTAATTGGATCAAAAGATCCTGGACAAACAACGCGTCTCATGAGTAAAACGCTAGCAACTTATTGCGCACTTAGCCATTTTCTCAGCCAATGCGCTCAGTTAAGACGCCATAGTGAATAGCACCAGCGCCATAAGAGCGAACCTTCAACTCAGATAATCCTGCAGGCCAGATAAAAGTTTTTGTCTTAGCATCTCGCTCGATTGCCACTAGGCCAAATTTACTAAGTAATCCAAGATTTAATATCTTTTTAAGTAATTTCTCAACCTCAATATTATCAACCTCATAAGGTGGATCTATATAAATAATTTCATAAGGCTCACTCGCAGTATGGTTTAAGAATTCAAAAACTGTTTTAGTATGGACTTTAAATTTACCAACACCTTCTAACTTAGAGATCAGGGCAAAATTATCTTCACAAACTTGCGCGCTAGCTGAATTACTCTCAACCGCCTCGACCAGCGCCGCACCTCTAGATAGCGCCTCAACTCCAACGGCGCCAGAGCCAGCATAAAGATCTAAGAAATGTAATCCATCCAAAGTTGAAAAGGTGGAGGTTAGTGATGAAAATAATCCTTCACGAGCTCGATCTGAAGTTGGTCTAGTTATTGAGGGAGGTGAGAATAATTTTCTACCCTTACCAATACCGGCAATTATTCGCATGCTCATGACTTGTCCATAAATCTTGCTGCCTCATCTGATTTAAGCTTTTCAACCTCAGTAGCTAACTCTGGCAAGTTAATAAGATCTGGATCTGTTTTCAAGATTTTCTCCGCAACTTCACGCGCTTGATCTATCAAGTTTTCATCCCGTAAAACTCTAAGTAATCGAAGATGGGACTTGCCGCCAGATTGAGATCTGCCAAGCACATCACCCTCCTTGCGCTGTTCCAAATCTATTCTGGCTAATGCAAAACCATCTAAAGTGGCAGCTACTGAATTCAATCGTTGCATAGCAGGTGATTCCTCCTGCGCACTACTAACCAGCAAACAAAGACCAGGTGCACTTCCTCTGCCAACTCGACCACGTAATTGGTGAAGTTGGGATACACCAAACCGATCTGCATCCATGATCACCATCATCGACGCATTTGGTACATCCACGCCCACCTCAATAACTGTCGTTGCAATCAAAACTTGTATTTGCCCAGCAGCAAAGGCTGCCATTGTTTGGTCTTTAATTTCACTGGATTGTTTGCCGTGCAAAACTGCAATCTTTAATCCAGAAAGTGCGCCTCCTGCTAATTGCGGTGCCAACTCCTCAACTGCAACCATCTCTTCATTGTCTAGGAGCTCTTCACCAAGTAATAAGGCAGCAGCAATCTCTCGCTCCGTTAACTTCTTATTTGGATTAGCAATCCTTGGGGCAACGATATAAACCTGATGACCTTTAGCCACCTCCTCTTTCACTCGTTGCCATGCGCGATCTAAGAAATGTGGTTTCTCTAATACTGGAATTACGTGAGTTGTGATTGCAACTCGACCACTTGGCAACTCCTTTAAGGTTGAAATATCTAAATCTCCAAAAACTGTCATTGCCACAGTTCTTGGAATTGGGGTTGCAGTCATTACCAGAAGGTGAGGTGGCTGTTTTGCTTTCATCCGAAGTGCATCTCGTTGCTCAACACCAAATCGATGTTGCTCATCAACTACAACTAACCCAAGGTCATCAAAATTAACACCATCTGAAATTAATGCATGCGTACCAATTACTATCCCGGTTTGCCCGGTTGCTAATTTGGCATGAACCTCTTTTTTCTCTGCGGAAGATAATGAACCAGTTAGTAATTCAACCTGGGTTCCAATTTCACCCGCTTGTAATGTCCCGCCCTGTGCCAAGTCGCCTAAAATTTTTGTAATAGTTCGGTAGTGCTGTTGAGCTAAAACTTCAGTTGGTGCAAGTAACGCCGCCTGGCCAGATGAGTCAACTACTGAGAGCATGGCTCGAAGGGCGACCACTGTTTTTCCAGAACCAACCTCACCTTGCAATAAGCGGTGCATTGGGTATTTATTTGATAAATCTTTTTCAATTTGAGAATTAACTTCAATTTGTCCGGCTGTGTATTTGAATGGCAATTTCTTTTCAAATGCTGCAACTAATTTAGGAGTGTTAGGAGTTCTAGATTTAGTGCTCAATTTACTTATTTGGGTTCGGCGTTGCACCAGAAGTAATTGCAACAGCAGAGCTTCATCAAAGGTCAAGCGCTGCCTAGCATTTTCAGCACTCTCTAAATCAGGGGGTTGATGGATATCTAGAAATGCTTTTTTTAATGATGGGTACTTAAATTGTTCAGTGATCTGCATAGGAAGGTAATCTGGCAAATCATCCAGAGAATTAAGAGCCAATTTCATGCATTGCATGATCTTCCATGAAGGTAATTTTCCAGTTGCTGGGTATACAGGTAAATACTTTCCAGCAAACTCAGCCACAGCAGCATCCACATCATCGCCATCTGGAATTAGTTGGTAATCTGGATGCGCCAATTGACGCCTACCTTTGAATACTCCAACTTTGCCGGCAAATAAGCCAACTCTGCCTGCTCTTAAATCTTTCTCGCGCCATGCTTGATTAAAGAAAGTTAGAGATAAATTCGCGCTGCCATCAGTGACCACCACCTCAAGAATATTTTTACCATTTGCTCGCCGAAGTTTTACCGCTTCTATCTCGGCCAAAATTGTCACTTCATCATCGGCAACCAAGGTTGAAATGTCAGTTAATTCACCTCGAACTACATATCTGCGTGGGTAATGCCGAAGCAATTCATTTACAGTTGTAATTCCAAAAGATTTCTCTAAAACCTGCGCAGTTCGGTCGCCCACGATATTTGTTAATCGGGTTGAAAGTGTGGCCATAGTGGAAGTATCTAACGCCTGGTGGCTATCTGTGCGTAATTACCCACTGGATTAGCCAATTAATACCCTGGCAAGGTAATCTTTCGCCTCTATTAAGTGAGTTAAACCAAATACAAGGGAGTACGTAAAGTGTCTTCAGTATGCGATATCTGTGGCAAAGCACCTAGCTTTGGCAATAACGTCTCACACTCAAAGCGTGCTACTCGTCGTCGTTGGAATCCAAATATTCAAAAGATTCGCACCATTATTAATGGTCAAAGCAAGCGTAAGAATGTTTGCGCTTCTTGCCTAAAGGCTGGCAAAGTTTCTCGCTAATTAAAGTGCTGGTAACCAGACTTTTTAATTGCTTTTCCATCTAAATTAACTGCGCCACTTCCCGCCACAACTTTTCCAACCAGCAAGCCAAGATCATCATTGGCCCGATCGGCAGAAACAGTTGCTAAGAAGTAATGATCCTCACCGCCAGTTAGAATCCAGTCAAAAACATCCTCGCCTAATTCATTAGCTAGTTCAGCCAGATCTTTGTAATCTTCTGATTTCTTAAGTAGATCTTTACTTATTTCTATCCCCACGCCAGATGCTTTTGCAATATTTCCTGCATCAGTAACTAAGCCATCGCTTATGTCACACATCGCGGTCGCGACTTTAATTAAATTATTTGGAGCTACTAATTTTGGATTTAAATGCGCCTCAACAACATACTTTGGTCGGTTAAGTCCTCGAGTTAAAATCGCTAGCCCTGCTGCGGATAAACCTGGCAGCGCACTTAGATAAACCAGGTCGCCAACTTTTGCACCATCTCTGGTTATTGCCTTGCCAGATAGCTCACCAAGTGCTGTGATGCTCAGGCTCATCTTTTCAGATTTGCTTAAATCGCCACCAATAACAGAAACTTTAAACTTATCGGCAACTGATCTAATCCCATTTGCAAGATCGGTAACAGTTTGAGAATTATTAACCTCTTTTATCGCAGCAGCTACAAGTAAGTATTTCGGCGTGGCACCCATGGCAAATACATCAGCTAAATTTGCAGTTGTTAATTTTGCACCAATTTGAAAGGGTGTGGACCACTGCCTTTTAAAGTGAATCTCCTCCACCGCCATGTCCACAGTTGCGATTAACTTGTTTTCAGTCGCAGCAATTACCGCGCCATCATCACCAATTCCAACCTCAACCCCATTCTCAAATGAGGTGTGAAATAGATCGCGTAAGCGCTCTATCAACCCAGCTTCTGATTCAATCAATGGCACTCCCCAATTAACTCGCTATAGGCTACCCTTTAATATCACTACCGTTCATTGTTGAACTGGTAAATGTAAATTGAAAGGCTACAAATGTCTGTCCAGGCTTATATTTTGATTCAAACTGAAGTTGGCAAGGCTTCAAGTGTTGCTAAAGCTGTATCCGCAATTGCTGGGGTAACTATCGCAGAAGGCGTGACCGGTCCATACGATGTAATCATGCGAGCCGAATCTGCCAGCATGGAAGATTTAGGTCGAACTGTATTAGCAAAGGTACAAGGAGTGCCTGGCATAACCAGAACCCTTACCTGCCCAGTTACTACTTTCTAAAACTTTTAGTGGTAATTGCTCTCTTGAACAGATTAATAATTAGATAGAGAGCAATTCCCACCGCAATTCCCCAGATTAAATCAATACTGACTGTAACCAAAGCGGTAATGATGTAGATGAAGATATTGCTTTTAGTTGATCTGAAAATTTCAAGCATCGATGCTTTGTTAAATATTCTAAAACTTGTTCCTATCAAAACCCCTGCAATCGCAGCGCTTGGTATGTGTGAAAAAATCGGCGCAAGGAAGACCACGATAATAAGTAAGAAAATTGAATGAACCATGGCAGATAGACGGGTAACCGCCCCAGATCGAACATTCACATTTGTGCGAGCTATCGCCCCGGTTGCAGGCATCCCACCGAAGATTGAAGCAATGGCAGTTGCTGTGCCTTGACCAAATAACTCCTGATTAGCTCTAAATTGCTTATCGATAGGTGTATTAGAAATGTCATCTGCAACTCTGGCTGAAAGCAAAGATTCTATTGCAACCAAAATTGCTATCGAAAACGCAGGTAGTAGCAAGGAAACATAATCACTGCTGTCTAAAAATGGTGAGGTATAGGTGGAAACATTTCTTGGAATATCACCAATAAAGCTCACATCTAAATCAAATGCATTTACTATCAAGGTAGTAAGAAATAGTGCTGTAAAACTGGCTGGAAAATACATTTTAATTTTAAATGATTCAACAATTCGCACGATATTAAACTTAATAAGTAAAGTTACTACCACTACTAAAATTGTTTGCCACTTAAGTCCAATATCAAATGCTTTTTCAATCGTATTTGCGGCAACCGCTAATGTTCGCTCCCCTTGCCCCTTAGCTACGCCCAGTGCATAAGGAATTTGCTGCAGAGAGATTACAAGTGCAATTCCAACGGTGAAGCCTTCAACAACTGCAACTGGTACTTTTTTAATCAGATTACCAAGTTTAAAAAGTGCCATCAGTAATACCATTGCGCCAGCTAAAAGGCCTAAGGCTGGAATTGCCACAATTCCGTAGGTGTGAATAACCGGGATTAGCACCACTGTCATTGCGCCCGTTGGTCCACTGACTTGAAAGCGTGAGCCACCTAGTAGACCAGCAATAAAGCCGGCAATAATTGCAGTTGAAATACCTGCCGCCGCACTCATTCCTGAAGTAATCCCAAATCCAATTGCAAGCGGTAAGGCAACTATTGCCACTGTTATGCCAGAGATTAAATCCGTTAAAAATTCTTTTCGATCAGCTGGAAAATCTTGCCTTCTTAAAATTTGCACTAAAACCAGCGAATCATTCCAATTACTCCGGCTGTCGCATAAAAGAACTGAAGAAATAATATTCCTTTGTGCTTACCTAAGAAAGCCCAAATTCCAATAAATGCAGAGGAGGCCAGAAGTAAGGTAAACCCAATAAATTCAGCTCCAATGTTGGCTGCAACAAGTAATGAATATATGATCGCAGTAACTACACCTAGCCATTCAAACAATCTTGGTTTATTGATCTTCATTTAGAAACCATACCAACCTTCATAGATTTTGCTCCAGTGCAACCCAATAATTCACGATAGCTTGTCGGAAAGACCGCATGTGGGTGCCCAGCTGCAGCCCAAATGACCTCATAATCATTTAATGCCTCATCGATTAAAATAACTGAAGCAGGATTAATCCAGCCAATTGGAGCCACGCCCCCAATTGAGAAACCTGAATTCTCTTTAACATAATCAGCATCAACTCGCTCTAATTTTTCAATACCTAAATTACTTGCAACTAACTGCGTATCGACACGATGTTGACCAGAGGTAATTACTAATAAAGGTGAATTATCGGGCAATTTAAAGATTATCGAGGAGGCAATCTGTCCAACTTCAATCCCTAGCCCAGCGGCGGCCTCTGCTGCACTTTTTGCAGTTTCAGTCAACACTTTAATCTGACCGGTGAGGCCATGTTTTTCCTTTGCTGCGATTACCCGTTTAACTGCTGATTTTTCTAGCACCCCATCCATAATTATTAACGGGTGATACTAAGTGAACGATTTTGCGCAGTTTGAATTAACTTTGTAATTAAAAGCTGGTAAGAAATTCCACTTTTTTCGATTAATTTTGGATAAACAGAGGTTGGTGTGAAGCCAGGCATTGTGTTGATCTCATTAATGATAATTTCACCTTGATCTGAATAAAAGAAATCAATCCGTGCCAATCCTTCACAACCAGCGGCCTTAAATGCTGATAAAGCAGCTTGTTGAATTTTTGCCTCCACACCTTCAGGTAGATCGGCAGGCACAACCAATTGCATTGAATTATCTAAATACTTGGCTTGAAAGTCATAAAATTCAAACTTATCTGAAAGAAGTATTTGTCCAACTTGTGAGACAGTTAATTTCCCATCTGCTTGCAAAACTGCGCACTCAATCTCTTTACCGACCACGGTTTGCTCAATAATAACTTTGGTATCAAATTCCAGAGCGTGGTTAACTGCTGCCGCCAGATCTGATTTCTGCTTAACCTTTGTGGTTCCTCGACTTGAGCCACTTCGGGCTGGCTTAACAAATAATGGAAAGGTTAGATTGCTTGGCAATTCAAATTCTTTAGATGTAACTACAGTACCTGGGGCAACTTTTAAGCCAGCGGCCGCAAAGATTGGCTTTGCATAAGATTTATCCATACTCACAGCACTTGCTAGTACTCCAGAGCCTACGTAGGAAACTGCAATCATTTCAAACAATCCTTGAATACTTCCATCCTCACCATATGGACCATGCAAGATAGGAAATGCAATATCAATTGCCAAAGCTTTGCCGCCTGAAAATAATCCCTGACTGGTAATACTGATCTCAATACCAGATTCAGGCACAGTAGGTAATGCGCCATTGATAATTGCAAAATTTGTATCATCTGGAAGTAGTAGCCACTTACCACTTTTGGTAATTCCGATTAATACTGGCTCAAATAAATTTCGATCAATTGAGTTTAAGATGCCATTCGCTGAAACACATGAAATCTCATGTTCACTACTTTTGCCACCGCAAATAATTGCAACCCGTGCTTTGCTCATTAAATTTCAGCCTTTATGCTCACGGTCATTAACCGAGCCATTGCATCCTTTGGATTTAAAGTACCGGCAACAACATCAGAGACTGCTTCGATAATTGGCACCTCAACACCAACACGGTGGGCTAGTTCAAGCATCGCACCAGCTGAATAAACACCTTCAACTGTTTTTAACACCTGCGCTCTAGCTTTTACAATTGAACCTGATTTACCAAGAACCTCGCCAAAACTTCTGTTTCTTGAAAGTGGAGATTGGGCACTTGCTACCAAGTCGCCAATTCCAGCAAGTCCTAAGAAGGTAAGTGGATTAGCACCGTAAGCACCGCCAAGTCGGGCAACCTCAGAAAGGCCGCGAGTGATCATCAATCCTTGAGTGTTTTCGCCATAACCCATACCAACTGCAATACCCACTGCAAGTGCAATCACACTCTTTGCTGCACCAGCAAATTCACATCCAACTAAGTCATTTGATGGATAAATTCGGAAGTAATTGGTTGAAAACATTTCCTGCATAATCTCAATATTTGCTGAGTTTTCTGAGGCTGCTACCGCCCCAGCTGGCTGTCGCATAATGATTTCATTTGCCAAATTTGGACCAGTAATTAATCCAAATTGATTCTTATCAATACCAAGTACTTCCCCAGCAACTTCAGTCATTCGAAGCTGAGTTTGGACTTCAATTCCCTTTAAAGTACTAATTACTGGTAAATCTTTAGGGAAAAAGCTTTTCCATGAATCCAAATTTTCGCGCAATGTTTGGGAAGGAATTGCTAATAAGATTACATCCGCAAACTCAAGCACCGCCTTAATATCGGTAGTTGCCTTCAACTCTTTTGGTAAATCTATTCCTTTTAAGAATTTCCGATTTGAGTGACGGCGGTTAATCTCCCGCACTACTTTCTTATTTCTTCCCCAGATCAAAACCTGTTGACCAGAATCCACCATTACCTGACCTAAGGTTGTTCCCCATGCACCTGATCCCAGAACGGCAACTTTTTTCATTTGTCATCCTTTTTGAAATTACCAATTCTAGGTAGTGCTGATTTTTTTGGATCGAAAACTTCACTAGGAGCACTCTCGCCTCGAATATTTTCTAATAATTTAGTGATCGCGCTCATCACATAAGCGGTTGCCTCCTCCAGTGCTACTGGATCTTCGGCTCGGCCTGCCCACTTTGAAAAATTAAGCGGCTCACCAGCTACAACTACCACTTTAGTTCGTGGAAATAATTTCGGGCGCTTGCTATATGCCGGCAGAATTTTCTGTGCTCCCCATTGTGCACAAGGAATAACTGGCACCTGCGACAAAATCGCAAGCCGGGCAATTCCAGTCTTTGCCTTCATGGGCCAATAATTTTGATCTCGAGTTAAGGTGCCTTCTGGGTAAACACCTAGTAGGTGGCCTGCTTTCAAAAAAGCAACTGCATGTTGTAAAGATTGGGAGGCTACTGCGCTCTCACGTTCGACCGGAATTTGGCCTGCGCCTAGTAATACTCTGCCAACGATTGGTAATTTGAAAAGTGAAGCTTTACCTAAATATCTGGGCGCTCTGCCATTGTCATATAGAAAGTGGGTAAAGAGCAATGGATCAACATAGGAAATGTGATTGCAGACCACAATCGCAGCCCCACTCTTTGGCAGATTTTCCGCTCCCCGCCAATCTCGTTTTGCAATGAGATTAAGGATCGGACGAATAAGCGTGGCGCCGAATCTAAACCAACCTGTAACCCCAAGTGGTTTTCCGGTTGGAGGCGCATATGAAATCTTCAACTCAGTTGACACTGTGCAATTCTACGACCAATACGGGAAATGAGTATAAATGAGCGTAAAAAAACGGGATCCCACGCATGAGATCCCGTTTTTTAATTACTTAATTAGCGACGCTTTGACTTCTTCGCTTTCTTAACTACTTTGCGAGCAACCTTCTTTGCCTTACCAACTTTCTTAGCTGCCTTTGCAGGTGCTGCCTTAGCTGGAGGTGTTGGTGCTGCACCTAATTTACGGGCGCCAGAGATTACCTCTTTCAAACCCTTTGCAGGCAAAAAGCGAACTTTTTTACTTGCTTTAATTTGGATTGACTCTCCGGTAAATGGATTACGTCCCTTACGTGCTGGACGATCTACTTTCTTAAACTTACCGAAATCATTAATCATTACATCATCACCCTTAGAGATGTTGCGAACAATCGCATCAAAAACAACCTCTACGGCGCGAGCAGCTTCCTTCTTACTATCACCAAATTGTGGTGCTAGATAAGCGATGAACTGGGCCTTGTTCATTTGATCCCCTTATTTTTACGCGTAAACATTAAGCATTCGCTTAACTAAGGGTTAATCTATGGGGTGAGCAGTAATTCTTTGATGTATTTATTGGGTGTGTCGCAAGCAAATTCTTATTGTAAATCAAGGCTTTTAAGCAATTATTCGAAACTCTAAATAATTACTTTAGAGTTTTGGATTACTTAATTGGCAGTGTTTTAGGCTTAAAACTCACTCTTTTTTCTTCAAACTCACTTACCAAATCTATCTTTGTAAAGGTTAGACCGATGTCATCTAGCCCCTCCATTAAGCGCCAACGGGTGTAATCATCGATTACAAAGCTCAGGGTTTTACCCTCATAGGAAACTGTTTTGCTTTCAAGATCAACAGTTATTTGAGTATCTGGCTTACCTTCAACAGTTTGCCAAATTTTTTCAATCTCATCCTGACTTAAAATAACTGTTAGCAGGCCCATCTTTTGGGAGTTGCCTCGAAAGATGTCAGCAAATCGGCTAGATAAAACAACTTTAAATCCATAATTTTGTAGCGCCCAAACAGCATGCTCACGAGAGGAGCCAGTACCAAAATCAGGTCCGGCTACCAAAATCGTGGCTTTTTTATACTGAGGTTGGTTTAACTCAAATGTTGGATCATTTCGCCAGGCTGCAAATAATCCATCTTCAAAACCACTTTTCGTGATTCGCTTTAGGTAAACAGCCGGGATTATTTGGTCAGTGTCAACATTGCTTCTGCGAAGTGGCAGGGCGCTACCGGAGTGCTTTATGAATTTTTCCATATTACAAATCCGCCGGTGAGGCTAATGTGCCCTTTAATGCAGTTGCAGCAGCCACTAGTGGGCTAACTAAATGAGTGCGTCCACCTTTGCCTTGCCGACCTTCAAAATTTCTATTGCTTGTGGAGGCAGCGCGTTCTCCTGGCTTAAGCTGATCTGGGTTCATTCCTAGACACATTGAGCAGCCAGCACTTCGCCACTCAGCACCTGCCTCTAAAAATACTTTATCTAGCCCTTCAGATTCTGCTTGTAATCTAACTCGAGCCGATCCTGGGACAACTAATAATCTAAGTGAGGATGCAATTTTCTTACCCTTAATAATTGAGGCGGCAGATCGTAAGTCTTCAATACGACCATTTGTACAAGAACCTAAGAAAACTGTGTCCACTTTAATTGATTTAAGAGGAGTGCCAGGTTTTAAATCCATATATTCAAGTGCTCGCTCAGCCGCGCCTCGATCTTCAGCATTAGCAAAATCTGCTGGATTTGGAACTGCAGCACTTAATGGCAAACCTTGTCCGGGATTAGTTCCCCAGGTAACAAATGGTGCCAATTCATCAGCATTTAGATCAACCTCTTTATCAAATTTTGCATCAGCATCAGTTGTTAATGTCTTCCAATATGCAACAGCTAAATCCCACTCAGCACCCGTTGGGGCGTGTGGCTTCCCTTTAACATAATCAAAAGTGATCTGATCTGGGGCGATTAATCCAGCTCTGGCGCCGGCTTCAATAGACATGTTGCAAATTGTCATACGTGCTTCCATGGATAACTCCCGGATAGCACTTCCCCGATACTCAAGTATGTAACCTTGACCGCCGCCTGTTCCAATTTTGGCAATTACTGCCAAGATAATATCTTTACTGGTCACACCTGGTTTTAACTTACCTTCAACATTAATTGCCATAGTTTTAGGACGAAGTAGCGGCAGTGTTTGCGTTGCCAACACATGTTCAACCTCACTGGTACCAATTCCAAAGGCGAGCGCACCAAAAGCACCATGGGTTGAGGTGTGGGAGTCACCGCAAACAATAGTCATGCCCGGTTGGGTAATTCCTAACTGTGGTCCAACCACATGGACAATTCCCTGTTCCACATCCCCTAACGAGTGAAGGCGAACCCCAAACTCCTCACAATTTTTGCGCAGCGTATCCACCTGTAATTTAGAGACTGGATCAGCGATTGGCTTATCAATATTTAAAGTTGGCACGTTGTGGTCTTCTGTTGCAATGGTTAGCTCTGGCCGGCGCACCTTTCGATTTGCCAGGCGCAAGCCATCAAATGCTTGTGGGCTAGTAACTTCATGAATAAGGTGTAAATCAATATAAAGTAAATCTGGTTCACCAGCAGTGGCAGAGACAATGTGCTCTGTCCAAATTTTCTCCGCTAATGTCTTGCCCATTTTAAAACTTACTCCCTTATAAAAATTTATTAGGTTGGCACTTAGATTTGCTTCTCACTAGTTGAGATGGCATTATCAGAGTGTGGACGGTAAGAATAGCGGAGTTGGTGTCTTAGATAAAGCGGTGAAAATTCTTGCTGCTCTTGAGGCCGGTCCGCAATCATTAAGTGATTTAGTTTCTGCCACCGGCATTGCCCGGCCAACCGCCCATCGCTTAGCGGTTGCCCTAGAGCACCACAGATTAGTAAGTCGAGATTTTTCTGGAAGATTTATCCTTGGCAGCAGATCCTCTGAGTTAGCTGCCGCTGCAGGTGAAGATAAGTTATTGGCGATTGCCTCCCCAGCCTTAACCGCTCTGCGAGATGCCACAAGTGAGAGTGCTCAGTTATACCGTCGCCAAGGTGATTTAAGAATCTGCGTTGCAACTGCGGAGCGATTAACTGGCTTGCGAGATTCAGTACCAGTTGGAACTGTCTTAACCATGCAAGCCGGCTCCGCTGCGCAAATATTATTAGCTTGGCAAGAGCCAGATAAACTTCATCGCGGTTTAGTAAATGCGAAATTCACCGCAGCAAATCTTTCTGCTGTTAGACGCCGCGGTTGGGCGCAATCTGTTGGCGAAAGAGAGGTTGGTGTGGCATCTGTTTCTGCTCCAGTACGGGGACCAAATAACAAAGTTATCGCTGCAGTTAGTATTAGTGGCCCAGTTGAAAGATTAAGTCGACAACCTGGCAGAATTCACTCAGCCGCAGTTGTTGCTACCGCTGCCCGATTAAGTGATTACCTACTTAAAAACAGTAAGTAATTAATGTAGCTCCGAGGGGATTCGAACCCCCGTAGCTGGCTTGAGAAGCCAGAGTCCTAGGCCACTAGACGACGGAGCCGTACGGTAAAACTTTACTTTGTCGCTGGGGTACCAGGACTCGAACCTAGACAAGCTGAACCAGAATCAGCTGGGCTACCAATTACCCCATACCCCAATAGTAAATTTCTTGCAGGCTAAGAATACCCTGCACCACAATTTATTTGGAAATTACCGCCTTAATTCGAGCGATCGAGCGCTCCTTACCTAATAATTCAAGAGATTCAAATAATGGTGGTGAGATGTGAGAACCTGTAACTGCAATACGCAATGCACTAAAAGCTATTCGAGGTTTTAATCCAAGTTCATCAATTAACGCACTTCGCAATACCGCTTCGATTCCAGCATGATCCCAAGATTGCAATGGTTCAACTTTTGCCAATGCCACCTTTAAAACTTCTTGAGAAGAATCATCCTGTAATTTACTAAGCTCCTCTTGTTCAACCTTAAAATCCTTCACAAATAGAAAGTTAAGCATGGCTGGGATCTCAGCCAACTTAATTATGCGCTCTTGAATAATTGGCAGAGCAGATTTAACAACCTCTATCTCTTGCGCACTTCCAGAAATTACCCTGGCGTTGATTAAAAAGGGCAGCGCCCATTTCAGAAACTTATCTAAAGTAAGTGCCCGGATCTTGTCGCCGTTAATAGCCTCAAGTTTCTTCATATCAAATCTTGCTGGGCTGCTATTTACTCTTTCAACAGTAAACAAATCGACTAACTCTTGCATTGTGATATTTTCTTTGTCATCACCTGGAGACCAACCAAGGAGAGCTAGATAATTACAAATTGCCTCAGGTAAGAAGCCTTGCTCTCGATACCAAGCAATTGAAACCTCACCATTTCGCTTAGATAACTTGGCATTATCTTGCCCCATAACAAAGGGCAGGTGCGCAAAGATTGGATATTCAGATTCGGCAACGCCCATAGCTTGGTAAACGCGAATTTGTCTTGGGGTTGAAGATAATAAATCCTCACCTCTTAAAATGTGAGTTATTTTCATTAACACATCATCAACTGCGACTGCCAAAGTATAAAGCGGAGAGCCATCTGCTCTTGCTAGGACAAAATCGGGCACATACTTGTGCTCAAACTTAACCTCACCTCGAATTGCA
>JBPCSS010000087.1:0-4441 GCA_051006855.1 Candidatus Nanopelagicus sp. | reverse complement strand
TTACAAGAGCGAATTACCTCAACTCGTGGTCACTCAATTACCTCGATGCAGGCAATTTATGTTCCAGCAGATGACATCACCGACCCAGCACCACACACAACCTTCGCTCACTTAGATGCAACAACTGTGTTGTCTCGTCCAATCTCTGAGCTTGGTATTTATCCAGCGGTTGATCCACTTGATTCAACCTCTCGTATTTTGGATCCTCGTTATATTGGCGAGCACCATTTCCGAGTTGCAAACCGAATTAAGCAAATTCTGCAGCGTTACAAAGATTTGCAAGACATCATTGCAATCTTGGGTATTGATGAACTTTCTGAAGAGGATCGAATCCTGGTAGGAAGAGCTCGTCGTATTCAAAGATTCTTATCCCAAAATACCTTCGTGGCTAAGGTCTTTACTGGTCTTGATGGTTCATTTGTTCCGCTAACTGAAACAATCGCAGCATTTGAAGCGCTCGCAGATGGTAAGTATGACCATGTACCTGAGCAAGCATTTTTCATGTGCGGTGGCCTTGATGATGTTGAGCGCAAAGCGGCAGAGTTGGCGAAGTCATAACAAATGCTAAAAGTTGAGGTAGTTACCCCAGAGAAGCGGGTGTGGAGCGGAGAAGCAAAGATGGTTTCTGCTCGCACGTTAGATGGAGATCTTGGTGTATTGCCAGGACATGCACCACTTCTTGGGGTACTAGCCGATGGAACTGTTTCAGTAAAAGCTGCAGATGGTTCCGTAAATGAGTTTGTGATTAATGGTGGCTTTATTTCAGTTTCAAATAATCGCGTTTCAATTTTGGGTGAAGCAGAAGTAGTTACGAACTAGTTTTTATCTGTGTTCTGTTTCAATAATTCTTACCGTTTTAGATCTTCCTCGAACAACTAGTGAGTGAGAAACTGCACCAAAGGCATTATGGCGCACTCCTCTTAGCAACTCACCATCAGTAATTCCGGTGGCAGAGAAGAAAACATCATCTGAAGCAACTAAATCATTGGTTGAATAAATCTTAGAAAGATCATGTCCAGCAGCTTTTGCTGATTCTTTTTCACTTTCACTTTGTGGCATCAACTGACCTTGAATCACTCCACCTAGAGCGCGCATCGCGGCAGCGGTAACAACACCTTCTGGCGTGCCACCGATACCCATCAAAATATCAATTCCAGTCCCAATTCTTGCGGTCTCGATTGCGGCTGCCACATCACCATCTCGAATTAATCTAATCCGAGCGCCAGCTTGGCGTAACTCTTTTAGCAACTGCGTATGACGTGGGCGGTCAAGAACTATTACCGTAATGTCAGAAACATCAACACCTTTTGCTTTTGCAACTCTTTTCACATTTTCACCAGCTGGTGCGGTGATATCAATTACTGAGGCAGCCTCTGGACCTGTAACAATTTTGTTCATATAAAAGGCACCCTTTGGATCAAACATGGTGCCACGTGGTGCTAATGCGATAACGCTTACTGCGCCATTCAATCCATTAGAGGTTAATGTGGTGCCATCAATCGGATCAACTGCAACATCACACGCAGGTCCACTGCCATTACCAACCGCTTCACCGTTATGCAGCATCGGGGCATTATCTTTTTCACCCTCACCGATAACAATTACACCTGACATATCAACGGTGTTAATCATCTTTCGCATCGCAGCAACGGCAGCGCCATCGGCTGCATCTTTATCCCCGCGACCAACCCAGGTGGATGCTGCAAGGGCAGCAGTTTCAGTAACTCTTACAAGTTCAAGAGCTAAGTTTCGATCTGGAAAATTAAGTTCTGCTGACATCTGCACCTAACGATTGAAGTTGAGCGGGAAAATCTGGATAACCACGATCAATATGGAACGCATCCTCAATGATAGTCACACCATCACTAACTAAGGCGGCCAACACTAAGCCAGCGCCAGCGCGAATATCAGTTGCTGCCACCGGCGCAGCTGAAAGCTGCTTGATTCCAGTAATTGCAGCATGGTGGCCATCTACTTGAATTTTGGCGCCTAAGCGCAATAACTCATTAACAAACATAAATCTTCCCTCAAATACATTTTCGGTAACTATAGATGTGCCCTCTGCAATTGCGTTTAAGGTAATAACCATTGGTTGTAAATCGGTTGGAAAGCCTGGGTAGGGAAGTGTTGCAACATCAACTGCAATTGGCCGCTTATCCATCTTTACTCTAAATCCATTTTTAGTTGTGGTGACCACCGCACCTGCCTCAACCAATTTATCTAATGGAATCTCTAAGTGATCTGCTCGGCCATTTTCAATTGTGATGTCGCCCTGGGTCATCGCTGCGGCGAATGCCCAAGTGCCGGAGACGATTCGATCTGCCAATGTGGCATGAGTTGTTGGGGTCAATTTACTTACCCCTTCAATAGTTATGGTGTGAGTTCCTAAACCAGATATTTTTGCGCCCATCGAAATTAGGAATTCACCAAGGTCTACCACATCTGGCTCTCTAGCTGCATTATCAATAACAGTAGTGCCAGTTGCTAGGGTGGCTGCGGTCATAATATTTTCAGTAGCGCCAACACTTGGAAACTCAAGTGTTATCTTCGCACCTTTTAATCCAGCAGGTGCTTTGGCAATAATAAAACCATGCTCAGATGAAACTTCAGCGCCCATCTCAGTCAAACCATTTATATGAAAATCTAATCCACGCGAACCAATTGCATCCCCGCCAGGCAGTGCTACCTCGGCTACCAACTCTCTAGCAATTAATGGCCCTAATACATTTATGGATGCTCGCATCTTTCTAACCATGTCGTAATCGGCGCGATGACCAAGTTTTTGTGGAACATCAATTAGTACTTCATTTTTTTCTCTTTTAATATCAACTTGGCACCCTAATCTGGTTAACAACTCAGCCATATATTCAACATCGGCAATCGCTGGTAAATTTGTGATTTTAGATTGTCCAGGAGCTAGCAAAGTTGCTGCCATTAATTTGAGTGCTGAGTTTTTTGCTCCAGAAACGCGAACTGTGCCAACTAATTTGGCACCTCCAACTACCCGCAAGCGTTCCATAATTCCCCATTGTAATTGCTTGGGGTAGGGTGAGGTCATGGTCAACTTAACCCGCATTTACACAAAAACTGGCGATGATGGCACAACCTCACTCGGGGATATGAGCCGGACTTCAAAAAATGATCCACGACTTGAGGCATATGCCACTGTTGATGAAGCTAACTCATCAATCGGTGTTGTGTTGGCGATGGGCGATATTAAAGATGAAAGCATCAGGAAGTTGTTAATTCGAATTCAAAATGATTTATTTGATGTTGGCGCTGATCTTTGTACACCAGTAGTTGATAACCCAGCATCAGAACCACTTCGAGTATTAGAATCACAAATTGATTATTTAGAAAATCAGATCGATCACTTCAACGAAAGTTTGCAACCACTTCGCTCATTTGTATTGCCTTCCGGCACACCTGCTGCAGCGCTAATGCATGTGGCAAGAACTGTTACTAGAAGGGCAGAGCGCACCACCTGGCATGCAATCCATGCCTTCGGCGGCGGTGTTAATCCGATAACAGCTAAGTATTTAAATCGTCTATCTGATTTATTGTTTGTTTTGGCTAGATTTGTTAATAAAGATGAAGGCGATCAGCTTTGGGTACCAGGAGCAAACCGCTAAGAATTTAAAGTTGCCTTGGCAATTTTTAAGTCTTTTTCAAAAACCAGAATTTTTGGTCCAGTATTAGTTTGAGATAGGGTTGCTTTAATCCCAACTGAAAGTAATTTTTGCCTCAACATCTCACCTTCAATGTGGTTTTTTGGTGAAGCAGCAACCTTTAATAATCCATACTGATCTTCATTTCCAATTGTTTTAGCACGTTCAACAACTGACTTATTATTTGAAAATGCCCATTTTAAAATAAGCGCCATGACGCCCACAATCAAAAAACCTGAAAGTGAGATTAGATAAAGCCCATTATTTATTCCGCCGAGCAATTACAAACCCGCCAATACCTATCGAATCGATGTGTAGATATTTGCTGGAAACTTTTCATCAGTTCCAGATTTATGACAGATAGCTGAGATTCCACCAACTGATATGCCATTTCGGGCAGGGCCGGCAACAGTCTGGCCAGAGTTAGGATCTAAGACAGCTGGTCCATAAAGTGGCTCATCACTTACTAAAATTATATTTGCATAAGTTTTTTCAGAAAGTGGACCATATAAGGTTCGAAGTTTTCCGAGGGATATCTTTTTATTCGCATCATTTGGATCAACGCCATAAACTGTTGATTTTATCTCCCACCATTCGCAACGATAATCAGCAGCCACAATTACCGCACCGCATGCATTTGATTCACATTTTTTAACTACTTCAGCAAGACCAGCTTTTGCAGAGATTAAGCCCAATAACTCTTTACTAGTTGGAATCTTGGCATAAATACCTTTATTTGCTGTAAATCCAACTGGTGGCCAAACCGGTGAAGG
>JBPCSS010000086.1:0-2530 GCA_051006855.1 Candidatus Nanopelagicus sp. | reverse complement strand
TGCATTTGTTTCACCATCTGTTACATAAACACCAAATCTGCCATCTTTAACAATTACTTCACGTTCTGTTTGTGGATCCTTACCTAATTCTTTAAGTGGCGGCTTTGCAACACCACGCCTTCTTACCTTTGGCTGTTTATATATTTCAATTGCTTCTTCCAATCCGATAGAAAACAATTGATCCTCACTTGTGAGAGTTCGTGAATCTGCCCCATGTTTCATATATGGGCCATACCTACCATTTTGAACAGTAATCACATCATCCTGATATGTACCAAGAGTTCTAGGAAGTGATAAAAGGCGAAGTGCATCAGATAAATCCACTGTGTCTAATGACATTGTTGAAAGTAATGATGCAGTCTTTGGCTTTGGTGCATCTTTTTTCTTACGCTTTTTCTTAGCTCCTTCTTCAACTATCTCCTCTGGAAAAACTTCGGTGATATAAGCACCAAAGCGTCCAGATTTTGCAATCACCTCTAAGCCAGTTTCAGGATCTACTCCTAATTTTCGCTCCCCTGATGGTTTAGCAAGAAGTTCAATGGCTTTTGAAAGTGTTAACTCATCTGGCGCCATCTCCTCTGGAATATTGGCAAACTTTCGATCATCCCCTTGACCTTGTTGCAGGTAAGCACCAAATCTGCCAACTCTGATCTCAATATCCTCACCCATCTTCATGGTGTTAATAGCTTGGGCGTCAATTGCGCCCAGATCAGCTGATAAATCCGCTAATCCTGGATTATTTTCTGTGCCGTAAAAAAACTTTGTAAGCCAGGCAACTCGCTCTTCATCACCATTTGCGATGCGATCTAAATCCTCCTCCATTGAGGCGGTGAATTCGTAATCGATTAATTTTGTAAAGTGTTGCTCTAATAATCCGGTAACAGAAAATGCTAAGAAAGTTGGAACTAATGCTCGGCCCCGCTTTGCAACATATCCACGATCTTGAATGGTCTGCATAATCGAGGCAAAGGTTGATGGCCGGCCAATCCCAAGCTCTTCAAGTTTTTTAACTAATGTGGGTTCGGTATACCTTGCTGGTGGTTTTGTCTCATGCCCCTCACAGCTGTATTCATTAACTTTAACTTTTTCACCAACGCTCATTGCTGGCAATCTGCGATCACTCTCTTCGACATCTGCCTTATCTTCAACAATATCCTCATAAGCTGCTAGGAACCCAGCAAAGGTTATAACCGAGCCATTTGCGCGAAATACTGCATCTTCACCAGTTTTTGTCTTAACATCAAAATCAACTCGCATTTGCTGCTTCTTAGCATCAGACATCTGAGAGGCAATGGTTCGCTTCCAAATCAAGTCATAAAGTGCAAACTCATCTCTTGATAACTCTGGTGCTAACTCACCAGGAGTTCTAAATGTTTCACCTGCTGGCCTAATTGCCTCATGTGCTTCTTGGGCGTTCTTTGTTTTGCCTTCATAAACTCTTGGTGCAGCTGGCACAAACTCTTTTCCATATAGTGCTTGGGCTGATGATCTTGCTGCAGTAATTGAAGAGGATGAAAGAGTTACTGAATCTGTTCTCATATAGGTGATATAGCCATTTTCATATAACCGTTGGGCAATGCGCATTGTTAATTGAGCACCCCAGCCAAGACGAGAACCAGCATCTTGTTGCATAGTGGAGGTTGTAAAGGGAGGTTTTGGCCGCTCAGTTCTTGGAGATTCCTCTAAGGATTTAACAACTAATGATTGGCTTTGTAATGATTGAACTAACTCTTTAGCACCTGCCTCATCAAGTAATAAAATATTTGCTGCAGATTTATCTTTTATCCCACCATTTGCATCAAAATCATTTGTTGCAGCCACTCGTTTCCCATTTAAAGATAAAAGTCTTGCTGAAAATCCAGCCTCACAGGCGGCTGCTAAATCCCACCAGCTAGATGAAATAAAGGCCATGCGTTCACGTTCTCGTTCCACAATTAATCTAGTTGCAACTGACTGAACACGTCCTGCTGAAATTCGTGGCATAACTTTTTTCCATAAAACTGGTGATAATCGATAACCGTAAAGGCGATCTAATACACGCCTTGTCTCCTGGGCATCAACTAATCGATAATCAAGATCTCGAGTTTCTTTAGCCGCTTTTTGAATGGCATCTTTAGTAATTTCATGAAAAACCATCCTACGAATTGGAATCTTTGGGCGTAATACTTCAATTAGGTGCCAGGCTATTGCTTCACCTTCACGGTCCTCATCCGTTGCTAGAATTAATTCCTCTGCATCCTTCATTAACTCTTTTAGCTCATTGACTTTAGATTTTTTATCAGGATTAATTACGTATAACGGGGCAAACTCCTCTTCAATATTTACACCCTCTTTAGCCCAGGCAAACTTCTTATACTCCTTGGGAATATCAGCAGCCCGTTGTGGTAAATCACGAATGTGGCCAACGGAGGCTTCAACAACATACTCATCCCCTAAAAAGGAGCCAATTTTGCGCGCCTTTGCCGGGGACTCAACAATTACTAACTTTGTTCCCAAAGTACTTCCTTCTTAACTTAAATGGGGAAGAGTA
>JBPCSS010000085.1:0-3147 GCA_051006855.1 Candidatus Nanopelagicus sp. | reverse complement strand
CCAGGAATTGTTAGCCAGGCGGTAATTGGAACTGTCGCAGCATTTGCTGGTGTATTAGTTATGTATCGAAATGGAACATTAAGAGCGACACCACAATTTACCCGTGCCGTAATCGGGGCTGCAATTGGTTACTTCATTCTTGGACTTGCCTCACTGATTGCTTCATTCTTCGGCGTAGGTCAAGGTTATGGTTTCTATGGAGTATCTGGACTTGGCTTACTACTAGCTGTCGCAGGCGTTGGTCTTGCCAGCCTTTTCTTAGTTCTAGATTTTGATCAAATTGAAAAGGGTGTTGCAGCTGGAGTGCCAGAGAAAGAGTCATGGCGAGCATCATTTGGTTTAATGGTCACCGTAGTGTGGCTATACCTAGAGGTACTTCGTTTGATTTCAATTCTTCGCAACGACCGCTAAGAAATAATAATTACCCAACAGGGGCTGTGAGAGATCACAGCTCCTGTTTATTTTTGTCTGGAATTAAATCATTTTCTAAATGGGACAACCTAGTCTCAGGCAAAATAGTTGCCAACAACATCGCAATCACCCAAATTCCAGCAGAGACTAAAAAAGCCACTTGGTAACTAAAAATATCGGTTAACAAGCCAACAATTACTGGACCAAAAATCATGCCGGCATCCCCGGCCATCTGCCAAGCAGCAATCACTTGCCCGCCACGGCCTTTAATAATGTCGCCCACGACACTTCCTGGCGCAGTTCCAACAAAAGCTCCACCTAAGCCAAAAAGTGCCATAGAAATAAAATATAAAGTTGTATTTGTAGTAAATGCCAGCATCAATATTCCAAATAGCACAAACGCGCTACCAAATAAGAAGGCTGCTTTTCTTCCTTTAAGGTCAGAGTATTTTCCAGCTCTTAGCATAAAAACACCTTGCACAAGTGCGCCGATTGTTAATCCAAGGCCGGCAATAGCTGCGGTTGAATTTAGTTTTTCAGTAACAAATAATGGCAAGATTGAAGATCTTAAGCCAAATAATATCCAGTTGTTTATAAAGGCAAGCATTAAGGCTACTTGGTATGGGCGTAATTTAAATGCTTGACCAAGTGTAGTTTGGCCAATCTGACTTGTTGGTGCGTTGACTTTCTTACCTAACCGTCTTTCGCTTAAGAAAACTAATGCAATTGTGCCAGCGATTGCCAAAGTTGTTGAGTAAACAAAAAATGGTGCACGTAGTGAAATTGCAGAGAGAATTCCACCAAAGGCTGGGCCAGTAATTCCACCCAATAAAAATCCACCGTTATATAGCGATTGAGCACGGGCTCTAACATCATCACTAACTGATCTCATAAGTAAAGAGCCGGCCGAAACAGAGAACATTGAAGAGCCAAGACCACCTAAGGATCTAAACACAAGCAGTTGACCATAACTTTGCGAAAGTGCAGTCAGTAAGGTGAAAAAAGAAACCATAAACAATCCAAAGCCAAGCACAGCTCGCTCACCAAACCGGTCAACCAATTTGCCTGAGATTAATCCAGAGGAAAAACGCATGATTGCAAAACTTGAGATAATCAATCCAATTGCAGTTTTATTTACCCCAAAGGATGCAGCAAATATTGGAATTGCTGGAATTATTAATCCAAATCCTACGGCTACAAAAAATGAAACTGAAGAAAGGATAGAAACCTCTCGCGGCAATTGCGCGAAAGGATTTCTACCCAATTTTAAGATTTTTATTTAACCTACCGCCTCGCCAGCTGCTTCAGTTTTTGCCGCATGATGTGCAGAACTACTTTGCAATGGCTTTTCTTTCAAGAAGAAGGCAAGTGCAAATCCTAGGAAGGTGACTGGAGCTGCTGCCAAAAAGACAACTTGAAAGGTTTGAGCAAAGCTATGCAGAACCGTATCTCTAATTACCGGTGGCAAAGTTGTAATGATTGAGGTATTTGTAGTGATGAGATCTAATTTAGATGAATCAAAATTAGATAAGGCGGCAGGATCACTGCTTTGTAATTGTGCAAAGTTATCCTGTAGGAAATAAGCAATTCTGTTACTTAAAATAGTCCCAAAAATTGCAGTTCCAAAAGCACCACCTAGTGATCTAAAGAATGTATTAGAGGATGTTGCAATTCCCATATCTTGAAAGTCCACCGCATTTTGAAGTGCAATCACAATTGTTTGCATCGACAAACCGAGTCCAGCACCAACCAAGATTGCATAGATTGAAAGAATTGCAAACGAGGTATCCTCTTTAAGTGTTGACATCAGCAGTAAGCCAATGGTCATAATCGCAGTTCCGGCAATTGGGAACATCTTGTATTTACCGGTAACTGAGATTCTTTTTCCGCTAAATATTGACATGGAAACAATACCGATCATTAAAGGAATTAACTTTAATCCTGCTTCAGTTGCTGAATTTCCCTTAACAACTTGTAGGTAAAGTGGCAACATCACAATTGCGCCGAACATTCCCGCTCCAATAATGAAGCCAAGTGCTGAAGTCAAAGAAAATGTGTGATTCTTAAATAATCTAAGCGGCAAGATTGGTTCTACAGCTCTTTTTTCTTGCCATAAAAATAATAATGTTAGAAGCAATCCAGTAGAAATTACCGTTAGAGTCCTTGAATCAGTCCAACCATCCTCTGGGCCATATACAGAGACTGCTAGTAAGACAGAACTTACTGCTAGCACCATTAATAAAGCGCCTAGATAATCAATCTTGTGCTCACGTTTAACTTTTGGAATGTGCAGTACAGCTGAAGTAATAATTAATGCCAAAATTCCAAATGGTAAATTAATGTAGAAAATCCATCGCCAACCAGTGACACCTAAAATTGTGGCATGGTCGGAGAAGAATCCACCGAGCAAAGGGCCGGCCACTGAGGAAAGACCCCATACTGCGCCGAAGTAGCCCTGATACTTACCACGTTCACGTGGTGAAACGATGTCGCCAATGATTACGAAGGTCAATGCCATTAGGCCACCTGCGCCCAAGCCTTGTAGTGCACGGGTAAAAATTAATTGAGTCATGTTTTGAGATGCCCCAGCTAAAAAAGAGCCAATTAAAAAGGTAATAATGGCAAATTGGAAAACTGGCCTGCGTCCATAAAGATCTGAGATTTTTCCATACAGTGGTGTGGAGGCGGTTGAAGTTAATAAATAGGCAGTTACCACCCAGGTGTAGTGATTAAGAC
>JBPCSS010000084.1:0-5029 GCA_051006855.1 Candidatus Nanopelagicus sp. | reverse complement strand
AGTTGGCAGCACAAATAGAGCTACCGCCATCTGAGACTCTTTTCTAACCTCATTTATCTGCGCTAAGTAGCCCACTTGCCACTGTCGGTGGGGTTTAGTATCTTATCGAACAAATGTTCGAACACAAATTAAGCCCTAATCAAAGCCAAAACCAGGTGGCCAAGATCTGCCTGACTACTCAAAGTGGGCAGCCAGTTGAGTTTATTTATCAAGGTGTGCGCTTTCATATCAGCTCGGTATTAAGTAGTTGGTTACAAAGTAGCTCTTGGTGGCAAGAAATTAACTCAGATCAGATTAGAGAGGAGGTAAGTAAGTATTGGCAGGTGGAGGCAGCTCCCATTGGCGCACTTACCACCTTTGAGATTGAGTTTAATCAAGGTGATAACTCTTGGCAGATTAGGCCAAGCTCAAGAAGTAAATAAAATGGTTAAAGGATTTACTCATCTATCTGTCTGCTCCAACTACTCCTTTAAGTATGGGGTTAATCATCCAGATCAATTAGTTGCTAAAGCTGCCCAATTAAATATGAGCTCCTTGGCCTTAACTGATATTGATAATTTAGCTGCGGCAGTTAGATTTGCCCAAAGTTGTGAGAGCTATGGCATCACCCCAATTCTTGGAATCAATATTGGTTTTATTCAAAAACAATCACGGCTTACCCTGCTGGCAAAAAGTGGGAGGCTATCCTCTTTATATCGATTAGTAAGTGCTATTAATACCAATACCAGTGATGGGGTATTAACTATTGAGTTATTAGAAAGATTTAATCAATACTCATCTGATTTAGTAGCACTCTTTGGCGTGAACTCACAGCTAATTAGTAATCTACTTGCTAGAAAAGAGGGTTCAGCATTAAGTATCTATCAAGTAGCTAGTAGCCACTTTAATCAGGTGGTAATTGAGTGTGTTAGCCACCTTGAGCGGACCGGGAATTTAAGATCAACCTCAAATGCAGCTAAATCCCTAGCCTTTGCTAATAAACATCAAATACCTGCGGTTATAACAAATGCAGTTAGATTTTTAGATCGATCAGATGGACCGGTAGCAGATCTATTAGATGCCAGTCGAAAGTTATCCCTAATTAGTGATGCCAGTATTGAGCGAAGCAATGGGGAGGCTTACTTAAAAGATAGTGCGCAGATGTTTGAGTTAGCTGATCAAATCTCAACTCAGGCCGGAGTTTTTGATGGCCACCAATTGATAAAAACCACCTTAGATATTGCCGGCAGCTGTGAATTAAAACCGCGAGCAGAGATTGGGTTGGGCGGGGTGCACCTGCCGGAGCCAAAGTTATTTAATGCAAATAATCAGGCGCAGCTATTGGTTCAACTTGAGCAGAAGGCGGCAGCAAAGATTGATTACTACTATCCAAATGATTTAAAGCAGCTTGCAGCTAGTCGATTAGAACAAGAGATAAACACAATTGGTCAATTAGGTTTCACCTCCTATTTTTTAACTGTGGCTGGCATTGTGGATTCAGCAAGATCACTTGGCATCAGAGTTGCTGCCCGGGGCAGTGCGGCAGGTTCACTAACCTGTCATCTGCTTGGGATCTCGGAGGTTGATCCAATCAGTAATGGCTTACTGATGGAGCGGTTTTGTTCATTAGAGCGAAATGAATTACCAGATATTGATATTGATGTTGAGTCAGATCGAAGGTATGAGATCTATGACCTAATCTTTAAAAAGTATGGTGATAGCAATTGGGCAAAGGTTGATAATCAAAGCCGCAGTGCCACAGTGGCGATGGTGGAGCGATATCGCGCTCGCCATGCAATTAGGGATGCTGGAAACGCACTTGGGGCAGATCGCACCCAAATTGATCTATTGGCAAAATCAATGCCGCATATCAGTGCCAGAAATATTGGCAATGCAATTAAGCAATTGCCGGAATTAAAAAGGCTAGATCTTTCATCCCCATTAATTAAGGCAACTATTAACTTAGCGATGCGGCTAGATAAGCTGCCTCGTCATCTATCAATGCACCCATGCGCAGTGGTGATCTCAGATAACAGATTATTGGATTTTTCACCCCTCTTAATTAACCAAAGTAATTACCCAATGCTCGCCTTTGATAAGGATGATGTGGAGGCGCTTGGCTTTTTAAAGTTAGATGTTTTAGGGGTGAGAATGCAATCTGCCATCGCCTACACCATCAATGAGATAAGTAAGAGTGAGGATGAGCAGTTAGATATAAATAAAATCCCCTTAGATGATGAGCTAACCTTTGATTTAATTAAATCAACTAGAACCTTAGGTTTATTTCAGGTAGAAAGCCCAGGACAGCGGGAGTTGGTTGGCAAATTAGTCCCTGATCAATTTAATGATTTAGTAATTGGTATCTCATTATTTCGGCCAGGCCCAATTAAATCTGAGATGATCACACCCTTTTTAAATGCTAGAACTGGTGGGGTAGAGGCAAATTTAATTCATGATGATTTGGTGCCAATTCTGGAACAAACCAATGGGGTAGTGGTCTTTCATGAGCAGGTAATCCAAATAATCGCCAAGATGACTGGTGCCACCTTTGGCTCAGCCGATCAGATGCGCCGAAATATGGGAAGTAAAGAAGGGGCGCAGCAGGTCTGTGATTGGTTTTATCAAAGATCAGCAAAACGTGGTTATCAAAAATCAGTTGTTGATCACACCTGGCTTTTGTTGCAAGATTTTGCCTCCTTTGGATTTTGCAAAGCCCACGCCTGCGCCTTTGCAATGACTACCTATCAATCTGCTTATTTAAAAACTCATCACACTGCAGCATTTTTAGCTGCAGTTTTAACGCATGAGCCAGGGATGTATCCAAAGCGATTAATAATTGATGAGGCAAGACAGTGGGGAATTAAAATCTTGCCAGTTGATATAAATAAATCAGATGCCACTTATCGGGTGGAGAAGGTGGTAAGTGAAAAAGATAATTACCTCTATACCGCGCCAAATACAAAAAGCAGCGGCGATAAATTAACGCTGCCAAATGCATCAGGTTATGGAATTCGGGTATCGCTGGCAGATATTGCCGGTATTTCTTCATCTGAGATTAAATCAATTATTGAAAACCGCCCCTATACCGATCTAGCTGATTTCACCTATCGATCAGGTGCGCACTGGCCAACTACTCAAATTTTAGTTGAGATTGGCGCCTTTGATCTACTTCATGCAATTACAAGAAAGAGCAAATTAAATCGACGAGATCTATATGTTCACCTGCAGGAGTTAAAACAATTAAATGCTGGCAAAGCTGCCAGTGGTCAATTATCCCTTGCCTTATCCCCAGGTGAGATAGATAGCTTAGGTTTACCTGATATTACAAAAAGTGAACAGATTGGTAATGAATTACAAAACTTAGGTATTGATATTACTGAACACCTACTTAAACAATATGCCCCATTTTTAGATGCCCTTAATGTTTGTAAATCAAGTAACCTAATAAAATTAAGATCAAATCAACAGGTTCTAGTAGTTGGGGTGAAGGTGGCGTTGCAATCACCACCAATTAGAAGTGGCAAACGAGTCCTATTTCTAACCTTAGATGATGGCTTTGGTTGTAGTGATCTAACCTTTTTTGAGGATGTGCAAAAAAGTTATGCCCACATCATTAAGGGAAATAGTTTGATCCTGGCAAAGGGAGTGGTTAGAAGAACTGGTGCTAGGGGAGTATCAATTAGAGCAGCTGCTGCTTGGAGCTTGGATGAGTTATATGAAAAGTGGATATCTGAAAAAAATCTTATTGCTCAACCTGAATTGGTGAATCAAACTGTTCTTCAATAGTGAAATCAGTTGACTCTAAACAAAACTCCACTCCCTCTACCGCCAATACTCTTGCTTCAGCTAATGTTTTGGCGCCAGCAATCCAACGATCTATATCAGGTGATGAGATATGCCAGGCACCACCTTCAAATTGATAAACAATTCTTATTTTAGTCATTACTCTCCCTAGTGATGAGAGATTAGCAAAAAAATAATTAAAAAAAGCAAACAATTTTAACTTAAGGTGCGTAATTAAGATAAAAACCTAACTAAAAGTAGTTAATTTAACCTTGCATAATTAAAAGAGAGTAGTGAGGCGGTGATTACCCAAATCTGATAGGGAATCACTGCAATAAATAATGGAAGTGATGCAAGATAGATAAAGTAAAGCATTGGCAGGGTTAAAAGCGCCACCAGACAAAGCGCGATTGAGGCAGCAAATAAATTATGGGGGCGATAAAACTGATAAGCCCAGGTGAGTGCGCAAGCAACTGAGAGTGCAAATATAGAGAGGTAAATAATTACATTTGCCGTACTTAATCTATTTGCCACATATACAGCGGCAAATCCTAAAACAATAAAGTTATATGGCCAGATTAGACCAAAGATGAAATCAGGTGGTTGCCAACTAGGTTGATTAAGTGAGCGATACCAATTATCACCAGTATTAACCCAAAGACCAGAGCCAATTGCATAGATAAAAACCAGTCCAACACCAATTACTGAAAGTGATGTTTTCATGCCAATCAGATTAGACCCTTCTTTAATCCAGCTAATACCTCTTGAGCGCGTTCTCTAACCTGCGGCATATCCTTTAATCTTTTAATTCCAAATAACTGCTGAGCCATTCGATGATTTCCGGTGAACTCCTCAAGATTTCTATCTAGAAAATCCCAATACAAGGTGGTGAATGGGCAGGCATTATCACCAGTTCTTTGCTTTGGATCATAAATACAACCTTTGCAGTAATTACCCATCTTAGAAATATAAGCACCTCCTGCTGCATATGGCTTGGTCATCATCACACCATTATCAGCATGCACACCCATCCCAATTACATTTGGCACCATTACCCAATCAGTTGCATCAATAAATACTCGCCTCATCCAGGCTAAAAACTCCTGTGGTTTAGTGCCGGTAATAAGGGCAAGATTACTTAGCAACATAAGCCTGGGAATATGGTGAACCCAACCACGGGTATCAATATCCTCTAAATTGCTCTTAATACAATTCATCTTTGTCTTACTTGAATCCTCAAATAGTGGCAGTAATTTCACCTTTGCAT
>JBPCSS010000083.1:0-2744 GCA_051006855.1 Candidatus Nanopelagicus sp. | reverse complement strand
GTTATTCCACTTCTAATGTTTAACTCAGCCGCGACTAGCTTGCCATTAACAATCACTGGTTTATTGGGCTATATAAATCCAACAATTATGTTTTTTGTAGGATTTATAGTTTTCCATGAGCCACTTACTTTTTCTAAAATCTTTGGATTTGTATTTATCTGGGCTGCACTAATTTTATTGGGATTTGATATGTATCGGTCAGGTCGAGCGGTTAACCAAAGCAAAGGTTAGGTTATTCAACGCCTCTTTTGCTGCTCCTTCCGGAAGATCAATTAATAAATCATTTGCTTCCTTTGCAACCTGACCTAAGTAATCCTGAACCTTTTTTAAAGCTTTATGATTTCTAAGTTCCAAAATAACATTAGGCAGATCTTCATCGCTAATTGGTTTATTCAACTTAATTATTAAATCTTTATCTGCTGGATCATTATCAGCCATAACAAAAAGGGTTACTAAGGTTGGAATTCCTTCTTTGAGATCTGTACCAGGGGTTTTTCCAGAAGCTGTTTCATTGCTTGCAATATCCAATAAATCATCTGCAACTTGAAATGCAACGCCAATTTTTTCACCAAATCTTGTCAAAGTTTCCACAACTGAGGATGAGGCTCCTGATAGAAGTGCGCCAAAACGCGCACTTGTCGCGATTAAAGATCCAGTTTTATCAGCTACTACTTTCATATAGTGATCGATTTGCGAAAGACCCTCACTCTTTCCTTGAGTCTCCTTTATTTGACCTATTACTAAGCGCTCAAAAGTTTTAGCTTGCAACTTAACTGCTTCAGGGCCGATATCAGCCAACATGTCAGAAACTTTAGAAAATAGATAATCTCCGGTAAGAATTGCAACAGCGTTATCCCATTTCTTATTAGCACTAATCACACCACGTCGTAATACAGCATCATCCATTACATCGTCGTGATACAAAGTGGCTAGATGTGTTAGCTCGCAGCAAACAGCCGCTTTAATAATGTCATAATTGGTTGGGTCACCAAATTGCGCTGAAATTAGTGTTAGTAAAGGTCTAAGCCGCTTGCCACCAGCTTCAACCAAGTGTCTTGATGTCTCAACAACGAGAGGGTAATCCCCTTTAATATGTGAACGCATTAAATCTTCGACTTTTTTCATGTCGGCGATTAATGATGCCTCCAGCTGTTTATCTAGATTAGGAATACCAACTTGATTCATTTATTTGATAAAAGTAGAAAAGTTTTCGGCGACATTAAGAAGTAGTGAAGGTGCTAATCCTAGAACCGCAGATATCACTGTTGCCACTGTGATTGAAATTCTGCTTTTCACACTTGGAATAATTACTGAAACTGAGTCATTTGCTGGATCAGTAAAGAACACCATGATTATCACCCGAACGTAGAAGAATGCAGCAACCGCGCTAGCAAGTACGCCAGTAACAACTAAGGCAATATTTCCTGATTGATATGCAGCTGAGAAAATTGCAAACTTACCAATGAATCCAGAGGTCAAAGGAATTCCAGCAAAACTTAGAAGTAAGAAAGCAAAGACCGCGCCAACTACAGGAGATTTCTTACCCAAGCCAATCCATCGATTTAAATCTGTGACTTCACCTGATGAATCGCGAACTAACCCAATAATTCCAAAAGCTGCCAATGTGGTTAATCCATACGCCATTAAGTAAAACAAAGATGCAGCTAATCCCTCTTTATTTAAAGCCACTACACCTGAAAGTAAGAAGCCAGCATGAGCAATTGATGAGTAAGCCAGCATACGTTTTACATCACGTTGTGCAATTGCAACTACTGAACCTAGCAACATAGTTAAAATGGCAATTATGGTAATTATTGGACGCCATAAAGTTTCAGCTTCAGCAAAACCAATATAGAAGATTCTTAAGATCGCACCGAAGGCGGCCACTTTTGTACACGCTGCCATAAAGGCAGTGATTGGTGTTGGCGCTCCTTGGTAAACATCTGGTGTCCAAGAGTGGAAAGGAACTGCACTAATTTTAAATAGCAATCCAACAGAAACAAAGACGATGCCGATTAACAAAAATACTTCGTTAGCACTTCCGGCTGCAGCACTTATGCCAACCAGTGAAATTGTGCCGGCGTAGCCATATAGGAATGCTGCACCGAACAAGAAGAAGGCTGATGCATATGCACCCAATAAAAAGTACTTAAGCGCGGCCTCTTGTGAAAGTAAGCGTTTGCGTCTGCTTAATCCTGCAAGTAAGTAAAGAGGTAGAGAGAAAACTTCTAGGGCCACAAACAATGTAATCAAGTCAGTTGCCACTGGGAACAACATCATGCCTGCCACTGCAAATAGGAAGAGTGGGAATATCTCAGTTTGCTGATTCTTGCGTTGAAGTGCAATTGCCTCCTCATTGGAGCCAGGAATTGCAGATGCTTGGGCTGTGAAATTATCTTGATCAGCTATTAGCAATACCGAAATCAAAGCCAAAATAACTATGGTTGCCTGCAAAAAGATTCCAGCTTTATCAATTGTTACTGAATTAACTGCGGCGGTGGTAGATGATAGATCTCGAATTCGCCAAAGTTGAAGTAACGACAGAAGCAAGGCTCCGATGCTCACCGTCAGTTGAACAGCGGCCCGATGTGCTCTGCCCATAAAGGCTTCAATTAACACGCCAATTACCGCAGCTGCAAAGACAATTAACATCGGCGATAGCAGCATGTAACCAAGTGTTGGTGCGGTCAACATTATTTATTCACCTCTGCAACTGGATCGGTAAAGCCTGCATTGATAACTAT
>JBPCSS010000082.1:0-3386 GCA_051006855.1 Candidatus Nanopelagicus sp. | reverse complement strand
AAAATGTTCAAAATGCACTCAAAACTTGGCTTATGTGATGACACTGTCTCCCGCGCAAAATTATGCTCGTCATAAATCAAAAGCAAAGTATCCAAAAACTCAGAAGTTTTCTGAACGATTTCCATTCGAATTGGATCAGTTTCAAATTGATGCCTGTCATGCGCTAGAAAGTGGTAAAGGAGTTCTTGTTGCAGCACCAACTGGTGCTGGAAAAACGATTATTGGAGAATTTGCAGTAGATCTAGTTATCAATTCTGGTGGGAAATGTTTTTATACAACTCCAATCAAAGCTTTAAGTAATCAAAAATTCACAGAATTATGCGCCAAATACGGAGAGTCAAAAATCGGACTGCTTACCGGTGACACTTCGATTAATTCTGAGGCTCAGATAGTCATTATGACTACTGAAGTTCTTAGAAATATGATCTATTCGAATTCTAAAACGATCGATGATCTTAAGTATGTAGTTATGGATGAGGTTCATTATCTTGAAGATAAATTAAGGGGAGCGGTTTGGGAGGAAATTCTCATTCATTTGTCTGATTCTGTTCAGAATAATTCTTTGTCTGCAACGGTTTCTAACGCTGAGGAGTTTGGTGAGTGGCTTCAAACAGTCCGTGGAGAGACCGAGGTCGTAGTTAGCGAAGTAAGACCCGTGCCGCTGTATCAACATGTCTTGTTTGGTAATCGATTACTTGACCTATTTGGAGAGAATCAAAAATTGAATCCTGAACTAACTAAACTGGAAAGAGATTCTTATCGTCAAGTACGCGGTAATTGGCGTGATAAGCCTAAAGGACCCAAACCTTTAATGCGTTCAGAAGTGATAGAAAAATTAGATCGAGAAGGACTTCTTCCGGCGATCACATTTATTTTCTCCAGAAATAACTGCGATGCAGCAGTCCGTCAATGTTTAGCAGCTGGCATAAAACTTACCAATACAGATGAACGAAAAATTATTCGAAATGTGATAGCGAAAAATATGAAGAATTTAGCCGAAGAGGATTTAGTCGTGCTGGGATATTACGAGTGGGCAGACGCTTTAGAGCGTGGGATAGCCGCACATCATGCTGGTCTATTGCCAGCTTTTAAAGTAACAGTTGAGGAGTTATTCCAGCAAGGATTGGTTAAAGCAGTATTTGCTACTGAGACATTAGCTCTTGGAATTAATATGCCTGCAAGAACAGTTGTGCTTGAAAAACTTAGTAAATGGAATGGTGAAGCTCATGTAGCAATTTCCCCAGGTGAATACACCCAACTCACTGGAAGAGCAGGACGTCGAGGTATCGATATTGAAGGTAATGCGGTAATTCTTTGGAACAATGATTTAGATTCAACCTCGGTAGGTGGTTTAGCTTCCACAAGAACCTACCCGCTAAAAAGTTCATTTAAACCAACATATAACATGAGCATCAATTTAATTTCTCAATTTGGTTCAACTCGAGCCAGAACATCTCTCGAGTCTTCCTTAGCGCAATTCCAGGCAGATAAAGCTGTAGTTGGTCTAGCTAAACAAATTAGAAAAAATGAAACCGCGCGAGATGATCTGTTTAAGCAATCAAAATGCGATTTTGGAGATTTTGTTGAGTACTCCGGAATGCGAGCAGCAATCAAGAAGTTAGAAACAGATAGTAAGCGCAGTAAAAGGAAACGACATGAAATTGAAGAAGAAATAGGCAGCATCCGCAAACGTATGAAAAATCATGCATGTCATAGTTGTCCCGAACGAGAGAACCATTCAAGGATTGCTGAACGAGCGCAACGTTTACAACGTGAAATAGATGGATTGCAAGAACGTATTAATTCCCGAACAAATGTTATTGCCAAACGATTTGATCGAATAAAGCTTATTTTGGATAAATTCGGTTATATTAACAATGATGCGATCGCGCAATCAGGAAAGATGCTTGCAAAAATTTATGGAGAAACCGATTTGTTGATTGCCGAGTCAATCCAAGCCGGTGTTTTCAACCAGTTATCTCCATCAGATTTGGTGTCAGTCATATCAAGTTGCATTTATGAATCAAGAAATGAAGAAGCAGCCAAAGTGCCTCGCGGTGAGGTTCAGAATGCATTGGCTATTATTTCCAAAATTTATGGAAAGATTCATGAAGCTGAAACAGATCTGAATTTAGAACCGATGAGGGCGCCAGATTTTGGTTTTTGCTGGGCATCCCATAAATGGGCCAGTGGTCATTCATTGACATCAATTTTAAAAGGAAGCGACCTTACGGTTGGAGATTTTGTTAGATCTATGAAGCAGATAATTGATTTACTTAGGCAGTTAAGGGCAGCAGCGCCTGATCTTCAAATTGTTATTGATCAAGCATTGGGAAAAATTGATCGAGGAGTTATTGCCTATGCGGGAGCCGCCGCATGACTTTAATGCTTTTAGATAGCGCTTCTCTTTGGTACCGGGCATATTTTGGAATGCCTGACACTTTGGTATCACCGACCGGAATGCCAGTTAATGCAATTCGTGGGTACTTAGATATGACATCTAGGTTATTGGTTAAATATCAACCCAATAGATTAGTGGCTTGCTTAGAAGGAGACTGGCGACCATCTTGGCGAGTAGATCTTTTTCCAGATTATAAATTAAATCGGCTGGATGAAACTGGGGTGGAAGAAGAACCGGACACATTAGGCCCACAAATTCCTATTTTGTTGGATGTGTTAGATGCACTGGGAATTCCAATGGTTGGAGTAGATGATTATGAAGCTGATGATCTAATGGCCACTTTTAGCGTAAAACAAAATGGACCGATCAGGATTGTGACTGGCGATCGTGATCTATTCCAATTAGTTGATGATAAGCGTGATGTAAAGGTTGTGTATTTAGCCAAAGGTATTTCAAATCATGATTTAGTGGATTTAAAATGGATTGAGAAAAAATACGAAATCCCAGGAGATAGATACTCGCTTTTCGCAATAATTCGAGGCGATCCATCAGATGGTTTGCCTGGAATTCGTGGCATAGGCGAAAAAGGCGCAGCCGCAATTGCAAATCAGTTTAGAACATTGCCAGAAGTTATGAAGGCAGCTGAGTCTGGAGATGAACGTTTAACTTCAAATCTTCGTAAGAAACTATTGGAAAGTGCAGAGTATGCACTCATTGCTCCAAAATTAGTTGGCTGCGCAGTGGATGTGGCCATTCCTGAGATGAGTATAGATCTGCCTAGAAAGCCAGATTCTTTAGAGAAGATAACCTCTTTGAAAGAAGAGTTTGGATTAGGAGCCAGTATTGATCGAATAATCTCTGCCTTAGGTTGGGCGTAGATGAAATATCTTCATGCGGTATTTTTCGCAGTATTAGCATCATTAGCTTTTGAGCCGTATGGAATTTGGCCATTGGCTATTGTTGGAATGGCTGGCTGGTTCACACT
>JBPCSS010000081.1:0-7773 GCA_051006855.1 Candidatus Nanopelagicus sp. | reverse complement strand
CGGTGAAGCAAAATGCAAGAGATCTGGCTGAGGTGGTCACTGATGCATCTGGCGGGATTACCTTTAATACGAAACTCTCGACCCCGGGCCTTGCCACTTTCCAGGTTGTTCTGTCGGCAGGACCAAAAAATTCTGCCGGGTCAAGTGAAGAGATAACGGTTTTAGTTAGATAATTAAGTCATGAGTTCACAAACCCAAATCGAAGAAACTTTGGACTTAAGCAAATTCTTTGACAATCTTTGGGTGGCAATAGTTTGGGATGACCCAGTTAATTTAATGAATTATGTGACTTATGTATTTATAAAGCTATTTGGCTTTTCAAAAGAAAAAGCTCATGAGTTAATGATGCAAGTTCACACTCAAGGAAAAGCGGTGGTGGCATCTGGAACTCGTGAAGAGATGGAGCGAGCTGTGCAGCAATTACATGAACATGGGTTATGGGCAACTTTACAAAGAGATGACCATGGGCCAGTTTAAAGGATCAGCTGCCAATGCAGATTTATCAGTTGCACTTAGCAATGATGAATTACATATTTTAATAAATCTAGTTGAACAACTATTAGAACTTTTAGGTGAAAGAAACTTTGCCCATCATTATCAATCTGATGATCCATTTGCTCAATTAATGGCGGCAACCATTGGAAATCTTGAGTCTCCTATTGAGCAACCAGAAGATCCGGTGCTGCGCAGATTGTTGCCAAACGGGTATGCCGATCCAGAGAGTGCGGCTGAATTTCGAAAATACACCGAGGACTCTCTTCGAACTGTTAAGCAAAAACATCTTCTATATCTTCGGGAACAATTAGTTTTTCCAGTAGATCATGAGTTACCTAAGGCTGATATTGCAGTCACAGATCCAGCGCAATGGCTTATTGCAATTAACGATCTTCGAATTGCTTTGGCAGTTCGCTTGGGTATTGACCAAGATGGCTATGAAAAGTATGAACTGATGAATGATTCAGATCCGCAAAAGCATCTGCATGCTGTGTATTACTGGCTAGGTGGGATCCAAGAAAGCTTAATAAATCACTTATAAATGAAAAAAGCGGAGCCAATTTCTTGGCCCCGCTTTTTATTAGATCAACTAATTAGTGATCGTCCTTCATTCCTTCTGCTACGGATTTCATCTTTGCAATCTTTAGGATTGTTAGACCAAATACGCACTTCGCCAAAACGTCAGCAATCGTGTAACCGATTTGACGATTAACAAATGCAGCTGGGTCCAAAGCGTCTTGTCCCAAAATTGGAAGCAAGTATGCGATTGGATAAACGCCCCATGTTGCGATCAACAGCAAGCGCAAGCGACCAACGGTTGCTGCAACTCCTGCTGGTTGACGATCTAGAGACTTTGAAAGCTCTACGAACAATACGTACAAGATGTATAGGAAAGGTATTGTTGAAAGAACACCCCAAAGAACTTTGGTGTTGTTGTCAGTTGAGATCTCACCTGGGTAACCAAGAGCGATCATCGCTGCTGATGCTGGAACTAAACGGGTAATTAATGAAGAAGCCGCTGCCTTAGCAAGAGCAAGAACTGCTACTACCTCAACAAGTAGTAGAGGTACTGTCAGAATCCAGTCAACATATCGGTAACCTTCATTGAAAGTTCCGTGACCTGTTCCAACCTTCACAGCGCCATCAACAAATGAATTATCAAATGAATTGAAAATTCTCATGTAGTGGTATGCCGCAATGAAAGTAACCATTGATGACATAACTAGAGCTGTGCGGTACTTAGGTAGTACACGTGATTGTGAAACTAATGTGTAGATAGTGCAGGCAAGCATTGATACAAGTCCAAATGAAAGAACGTTGTAAACAATCCCGAACTGATCTGCAGATAGTGCGATTGAGTTCATCTAAATAAGCCTCCATAGGCATTTAGGTTGCTAACACCCTTTTGGGTATAAGCGAGCAATTTTTCGTAACCCCATATGTTGGCTACGACAGATTGCCTGGGTAAAGGGTGGCTGTTACTTGCCAGTCCAGCAAGGGAATTCACCCACTTTTCCCCTGAATTTTTAAGTAATTTCTATTATAAAGGCGGGCAAATCGGACATTTAAACGGGGCCAAGCATCTGCAAAGGGATATCAAGGATCGGCATTTACACTTACACAAATGGCCCACCCTGAAATCTCAAGTAAGAGCGCCCCAATTGGAATCTTTGACTCAGGGGTCGGTGGTTTAACGGTAGCTCGGGCAATCATTGATCAACTGCCAGGTGAGTCAATTCTTTATTTAGGCGATACTGCCCGCGGTCCCTATGGAGTTCGACCTTTAGCGCAAGTTAGAACCTATGCACTTGAAATCATGGATCAATTAGTTGCAGCTGGAGTAAAAGCAATCGTTATTGCATGCAACACAGCCAGCGCTGCGATGTTGCGAGATGCCAGAGAGCGATATCAGATTCCAGTAATTGAGGTAATTCAACCAGCGGTAAGGCGAGCAGTCTCGGCCACTAGAAGTGGCAAAGTTGGTGTGATTGGCACAAATGCCACCATCGACTCAAAGGCATATTTAGATGCATTTGCTGCCGCGCCACAATTAAGCATTACCTCAAAGGCTTGTCCATTATTTGTTGAATTTGTTGAAAATGGCAAAACCACAGGGGATGAGATTACAAAGATTGCGCAAGATTACCTATCCCAGATGAAATCAGCTCAGATCGATACTTTAGTTTTAGGTTGCACTCACTACCCATTATTAACAGGAGTTATTTCCTATGTGATGGGAAATGATGTCACCTTAGTTTCAAGTGCCGAGGAGACTGCAAAGGATTTGTATCGAACCCTAGTTGAGACAGATTTATTAAATGATCAATCTGGCAAGGTGAGTCATAGGTTTGTAGCAACTGGAGATCCAGATAAGTTTGCCACCTTGGCTAAACGGTTTTTGGGTCCTGAGGTAGTAACCGTTACAAATAAGATTTAGTTTTAATAAATTAAGGGGAGCCAATTATGAGTAGAGCAGATGGACGAAGTAATGATCAGCTTCGAGAAATAAAATTCACTCGTAATTGGCTCAATAATGCTGAAGGATCAGTATTAGTTGAGTTTGGAAATACCAGAGTTTTATGTGTTGCCTCATTTACGCCAGGTGTTCCAAGGTGGTTAGTTGGCAAGGGTGAGGGTTGGGTAACTAGCGAGTATTCCATGTTGCCCAGAGCTACTCACACTAGATCTGACCGAGAGAGTGTAAAAGGAAAATTAGGTGGTCGAACTCAAGAGATCTCAAGATTAGTTGGCAGATCATTGCGCGGAATAGTTGATATGAAAGCACTAGGTGAGAACACCATTGTGATTGATTGTGATGTATTGCAAGCAGATGGGGGTACTCGAACAGCTGCGATCACAGGTGCTTATGTTGCACTCGCTGATGCGATTGCCTGGGCGCAAGGAAAGGGTCATATTGCCCAAAGCGCAAAGCCACTTAGCCAATCTGTGGCAGCGGTTTCAGTTGGAATTGTTAATGGCAAACCAACTTTAGATCTTTGTTATGAAGAGGATGTCAACGCTGAAACAGATATGAATATTGTTTGCACCGGTGATGGTAATTTTATTGAGGTACAAGGAACAGCTGAGGGTTCACCCTTTGATCGCTCCCTTTTAAATCAACTGCTTGATCTTGGCGCAGCAGGTTGCGCCCAACTTTCTAAATTACAAATAGCTGCTTTAGCTAAGTAATTTTTTCAACCGATGCACCGTTTGGTATTAGCGACAAAAAATAAGGGAAAGATTGTTGAGTTTGAGCGCCTACTTAACCAACATGCACAATCAGTAAAGGTTTTAGGATTAGCAGATTTCCCAGATATGCCTGAGGTAGAAGAGAGCGGTAAAACCTTAAGTGAGAATGCTAAGTTAAAAGCAAAAACCATTGCGATTTATACAAAACTTGCCTGCCTGGCTGATGACAGTGGTTTATTTATAGATGCCTTAGCTGGGGATCCTGGAATTTATTCAGCCAGATGGGCTGGTTATGAAGGTGCAGATGCCCAGGAGCGAGATCGGATGAACATAGAAAAAGTATTATCGCAATTAAAAGATGTGCCAGTGCAAAATCGTGGAGCACAATTTAAGGCGGTAGTTGCTTTCTATAAACCAAGCGAAGATGGCTTAGTGATCGAAAAAGAGGAGTTAGGCGTGATGCCGGGTGAGATTGTTTTAGCACCGCAAGGCGATGGTGGATTTGGTTATGACCCAATTTTTAAACCAACTGGATTTGATCAAACTTTGGCACAACTACCGCCCGGGGTGAAGGATGAGGTTAGTCATCGCGGTATTGCTTTTCGGGCGATGACCCCCTTTTTGCTTTCAAACCTTTAATAGTTGGCAATTCAACTCAATAATTGGCAATCTGAGTGTTGTATCCTTATCGCATCCTTCCCTAAGGAAATTACATCAAACCTCACTCTGCTAGTAAGCAAGATTTAGCTAGTGCCGAAATTTAAGGAGTTTTAAGTGGCCGCAAAGAAGAAAGCTGCAAAGAAATCTGCAGCAAAGAAAAGCAGTGCTAAGCGCAGTGTAAAAAAGAGTGCGAAGCGCACGACTGCAAAGCGAAGTACAAAGAAGAGTGCCAAGAAATCATCTAGTTCAAAGGTTCGCTATTCAATTCCATCAGTCCCAGTAAGCGGATCATCTAGATCTTCAGTTTCAACAATTTCAACAACACCAAAGCCAACCTCTAGCTCTTCATACTCTTCAAAAAACAGCAAGAGCAAGGACACTGGATCCTCAAAAGGAATCATGATTGCAGTTGTGCTTGGTATTGTAATTTTGGCGGTAGCTGTTATTTCAAAGAATTCATCCTCTGAATCAACAACAGTTACACCAACTCCAGCTGTATCAGAGAGCACCGCACCAACTGAGCAACCAAGCGCGCAGCCAAGTAGTGCACCACTTGCAGCACATGAGGCACCAGTAGGAATCGTTTCACTCTATAACGCAAGCGGGGCAACAGTTAATTGGAAAGCACCTGCAGCATCTGAAGGAATAACTGGCTACAACATCGAACTTCGCGATAACGGCACAGGTGAGTGGAAGTTAGTCGCAACTGTTCCGGCAACTCAATTTAAGCAACAAATCACCAAGAATGATTCAACAGGTTGGGTACAAGTTAAAGTCTCAACTGTTTACTCAGATGGCGTTGTTGTAGAAGGAAAAGTTCATGGATTGCCAGGTAGCTGGTCTTAATTCAGAACAAATTTCAAACGGCCCTCATTTTTTTGAGGGCCGTTTTTATTTAAGATGAAGTTTTAATTAGTACACTCACAACTAAATCAACATAAACATCTGAACCTGCCGGACTTAAATGAACGCCATCTGGTGCGAATAATTCAGGACGACCTTTTGATATACGATCCCAATCAACAACTTTTACATTTGAATACCTGGAAGCAACTCTAGAAATAATTGCGTTGTTCGAATCTTTCCAAGCCCTTGGTACTGCTGTGTTCACGACAATTACCTGAGGTTGATTTTTTACAATCTCAAATATTTCAACAACCGTTGCCTCTGATAAAGCGTTGTTATTACCTAGATTAAAGATCACTGGCGAAGATGGAACAGAGCTCTGATCAACTCTCATCACAGCCAACAACTCTGGTGCTTGACGGCCAACTCGAGCATTAATAAGTGAAATATGCTCCTTTGCCTCCAACTTGCTTCTTATTCCTAAAATTACACTGTCGCCTGTAACCCATAAACCGGTTGTGCTCCCTAAATCTTCTTGGGCTTGTTGCTCTTGGGTGCTCTGCTGCAATATTTGATTAGCAATTTCATCCGCCTTATTTATCGCTTGAACTGATATGGATGAGGTAATTGCCAGCACCACAATTATTGAGGAAATAACGGAAATCTTTTGACGCAATTGCACTTTTGCTGAACGGTATTTCATCCCTCTAAACCAGTCTTGAACTAAACCTTGCCGAAATGGAATTTCAACCCAGCGAAGTGAAATATCAGCTAAAGCCAAAACTAATAGCACTCTAGCCAGATATAGCGCCCAGGTTTGGCCAGACAAATCAACTGAAGGCCTTGTTACTTGAAAGATTACCCAGTGCCATATGTAAATGCCGTAACTACGTTGGCCTATCCAACGAAACGGTGCAGTACTAATAATTGGTGCAAATCTAGATGCTGGATGCACCAATGAAATAAGTACCAAGCACCCAAAAATTCCAGCCAAAGGGAAGGCGATTCGATACAAACTAGCATTTGTTTCATCAATAAATAAGAATGTTGAAATTAATCCAAGCAGGCCGACAACGCCGATACCATCAATTACATCCTGTGCACGTTTTTCAATATCGGCACTTAAGTTTTGTGGAATCCATGACACAGCCAGGGCAGAACCTAAGAAAAGTCCGAGGGAGTGAGTATCTGTTCCAAAGTAAATATGACTAATTTGTTGGGCATTAGATTGGTCTAATTGCAGAGAAACAAAGAACAATGTTGTTCCTGAGACCATAGCGATTATTAAGGCAATTCTTGCGATATTTTTCTTTCCAAAATACTTCAGAACTGTTAATAAAATAATTGGCCATACTAAATAAAACTGCAGTTCAACAGCCAATGACCATGTGTGTTGTAATAGAGGCGGCCGGCCTACCGTTTCAAAGTAATCTTGGTGGCGCGCAACGAGCAGCCAATTTATGCTGCCAGTTAATGCGTACGGAAGATCAGATAGAAATCTCTTGATCGCCTCTGGCGCCCATACCCCAATAAAAATAATGGTGCAGATAACCATAAACAAAAAACCTGGATAGATTCTTCGAAGTCTTGCTGCATAAAAAGCTCGAAGGTCAAGGGCACTAGATTGATTTATTGAATCTAAAATCAAACGAGTGATTACATATCCAGAGATAACAAAGAAAAGATCTACGCCTAAGAATCCACCAGGTATCCAGGAAATTCCTAAGTGATACAGAACAACTGCAGTGACGGCAATAGCACGCAAGCCGTCAATAGAAGAAATATGTTTGACTCCGATTTTACCTGTGGAATTCTTTGAACTCATTTTAAATTCTCCAATGCCAAAAGATTAAGCATTGTTAACCCCAGTTTAAGAGTTACTTGGATTTCTTTTTACTGGCTGACTTTTTGCTATTGGCAGCCTTTTGTTTTCTTGCAGCAGCTTGAGCTGCTTTTTTACCAGCACCTGCCACAAAAACTTTACCAGTCGGCTTACTATCAACATCTAAATTTGCATTTATATCTGCCTGTAATTGAGAAAGGCGATCAAATGCGTGACGTAATTTCTGACGAGATTCTTGAATTGCTTGTTCTGCGGCATTTAAAGATGAGTTTTGGGCGCGATGTAAGCGTTCAGCCTCTGAGATTGCCGAAGATAACCAAGAACGGTAATCAACAATATTTCGAGCCGCATCTGTAATTAATTTTTGCGCATCCCGCTTTGCTGCTGATGTAATTTGTGAGGCATCTCTGGCGGATTGATTTAGTACTTCTTCGGCTTCACGCTCGGCCACTAGTACTAAGTCGGCTGCATCATTCTCAGCAGCGGCAATGTACTTTCGACCTCGTGATTCTGCTGAAGATAAGATGCTCCTAGCTTTAGCCTCGGCAGCCTCTAACTTCTCTTTTGTATTGCGACTAGTTTCTGAAATCAATTTTTGTGCGGCTGAATTAGCTTTCGCTTCACGTTGCTGAGCAGATTTGATCATGCTCATTGCAGTCTCTGTTGCCAGAATTTCAAACTCTTCGCGGCTTAAGCCAGTAATATCGCGGCGAGAGCGCAAATCATTTAATTGGCTTTCA
>JBPCSS010000080.1:0-4507 GCA_051006855.1 Candidatus Nanopelagicus sp. | reverse complement strand
TTGACTCTTGGCAAACATCCATTAACTTTTGGTTTGCCGCTTCAACCTCACCTAATCCAAATGAGATCGCAGCATCGCCATGCCAGCCATCAACTATTGCGCCAAAATCAATAGATAAAACATCACCAGATACTAATTTTCTTTTATTTGGAATTCCATGCACAACCTCTTCATTTACGGAAGCGCAGATAACCGCTGGAAATCCGTGATATCCCAAAAAAGATGATGTTGCCCCATGTTTTGCTAAATTGTTTACCGCAATTTCATCTAGCTCCAAAGTAGTCATCCCTATTTGGGCAGATTGCTTAAGTAATTTCAAAGTATCAGCAACTACTAATCCTGCTTTTCGCATTAACTTTAACTGCGATAGGTCCTTAACCTCAATTGCCATATTTACTAACCTAAGGTTGCGATTGCTTTTTTGGTAATCTCAGATACATCACCAAGGGCAGAAATAATTTTTAATAACTCCTTTGATTTATAAAACTCAACAATTGGCGCAGTTTGATCGTTATAGATCTCAAGTCGGCGGCTAACAACCTCTTCTTTGTCATCCTCTCTTTGATAAAGCTCACCCTGGCATTTATCACAAACTCCGGCAGTCTTTGGCTTTTCAAACTCAACATGGGATGAGGCCCCGCAACCTCGACAGGTGCGACGGCCGGATAATCGTTTAATGATTTCAGCATTATCAATTTTTAATTCCAGTACCGCATCCAATGGCATTTTCTTTTCCACCAAGATTTGATCTAAAACTTGAGCTTGATTGGTATTACGTGGAAAACCATCTAGCAAAAAGCCATTGGCCACATCATTATTTCCAAGCCGATCTTTCACCATTTCGTTGGTAACAGAATCTGGAACTAACTCACCACGATCCATAAAGCTTTGTGCTTGTTTGCCAAGCTCGGTGCCATTTTTTAAATTAGCACGAAAAATATCACCGGTAGAGATATGTGGAATTTTGTAATAGGCAGCAAGATGAACTGCTTGTGTTCCTTTACCAGCACCTGGTGGTCCAACCAGGATTAATCGCATTAGCGCAAGAACCCCTCATAGGAACGTTGTTGTAGTTGAGATTCAATCTGCTTGGCAGTATCTAGGCCAACACCAACAACGATCAAAATAGCAGTTCCGCCAAATGGGAAGTTTTGTGAAGCTTGGAAAAGAATTAATGCTAAGAATGGGATGGCGGCAACAATAGAAAGATAAAGCGCACCTGGAGCGGTGATTCTAGAGAGTACATATTGCAAATACTCAGAGGTTGGCTTACCAGCTCTGATTCCTGGAATGAAGCCACCGTACTGCTTCATATTGTCAGCAACCTCATCTGGATTAAAGGTAATTGCAACATAGAAGTAGGTAAAGAAGATGATTAGTAATGCATAGAGCAGCACATATATTGGGTGATCACCACGAACTAAGTTTTTTGAAACCCAAGTAGCCCAACCAGCTTGGCTACCACTGAAATTAACAATTAAAGAAGGTATATACAAAAGTGAGGAGGCAAAAATTACTGGGATAACACCAGATTGGTTTACCTTGATTGGAATATAGGTGCTAGTCCCTCCATATTGCTGACGTCCAACTTGACGCTTTGCATACTGGACTGGAATTCGTCGTTGCGCCTGCTCAACAAATACCACCGCAGCAACAATCAGAACTCCAACAGCCATAATAAATAGGAATGCAAACCAACCCTTTTGCAATTTAATTGACCAAAGTTGTCCTGGAAAACCAGCGGCAATTGATGTGAAAATTAAGATTGACATACCATTTCCAACACCACGGTCAGTTATCAACTCTCCTAGCCACATAATTACTGAAGTACCGGCCGTCATAACTGCGATCATGGTGATAATTCTTTGCCATGAAGTGTCCGGAATAATTGGTAGGGCGCAATTTGGGAAAATTCGACCATCAATTCTTGCCACCGCAATTAAGCCAGTTGATTGCAAAATAGCTAAGCCGATTGTTAGATAACGGGTGTATTGAGTTAGTTTGGCAGTTCCAGATTGTCCCTCTTTCTTTAATGCTTCAAAGCGAGGGATCACCACAGTTAGCAATTGAATAATGATAGAGCTGGTGATGTAAGGCATGATGCCAAGAGCAAAAACGCTAAGTTGAAGCAAGGCGCCACCACTAAATAGGTTGATTAAACCAAATAATCCACCGGTGTTTGCAGTTGCTAAACACTCCTGCACATTCACATATGAAACACCAGGAGTTGGAATTACTGAACCTAATCGGAAAAGCGCCATGATTGAAAGGGTGAAGAAAATCTTCGTGCGCAAATCAGGTGTTCTAAAGGCCTTACCAAATGCTGCTAACAAGTTCTTCTCCCCTCTTTCAAATCTAAATTATTAAAGCGTCTTTGCAGATCCGCCAGCAGCTGAAATTTTTGCAGTTGCTGATGTTGAAAATGCATGAGCTAGTACAGAAACTTTGACTGAAATATCGCCATTACCAAGTACTTTAACTGGATGACCTTTGCGGGCTGCACCCTTCTTTACTAAATCCTCAACAGTTACCTCACCACCCTTTGGGTAAAGTGAATTAATTGTTGAAATATTTACCGCCTGATACTCAATTCTTTCTGGATTTTTAAATCCACGAAGTTTTGGCAAGCGCATAACTAATGGCAACTGACCGCCTTCAAACCCAGCACGAACTACGTTACGAGCACGGGTTCCTTTGCCGCCTCGACCAGCAGTCTTTCCTTTAGAAGCTTCACCACGACCCTTACGAGTCTTAGCTTTCTTAGCTCCAGGAGCTGGACGTAAATGATGAACCTTAAGCACCATAATTATTCAACCTCCTCAACTGCAATTAAATGTCGAACTGAATAAACCATGCCTCGGATCTCTGGTCGATCTTCCTTAACGACAACATCGCCAATTCGCTTCAAACCAAGAGAGCGAAGGGTGTTTCGTTGATCAGGTGGATTACCAACCTTAGATCTGATTTGAGTTACTTTTAATCTTGGCATTAGGCACCAACCTTTACTTGCTCAGCAATTAACCGAGTAAGAGCTGCAGGTGCAACATCTTCAAGTGGACGACCACGACGTGCTGCAATCGCAGTTGGATTTTCCAACATCTTCAATGCTGCCGCAGTTGCGTGCACCATGTTGATTGGATTTCCAGATCCTAAAGATTTAGTTAACACATCGGTGATGCCAGCGCACTCAAGAACTGCGCGAACTGGACCGCCTGCGATCACACCAGTACCTGGAGATGCTGGACGAAGCAAGATAACTCCGGCAGCTTTTTCACCTTGAACTGGGTGCGGGATTGTTCCATTTAATAATGGGACTTTAAAGAAATTTTTCTTGCCATCTTCAACTGCTTTAGCAATAGCTTGTGGAACCTCTTTGGCTTTTCCATATCCAACGCCAACCATTCCCTTGCCATCGCCCACCACAATTAATGCCGTAAAGGAGAAACGACGTCCACCCTTTACAACCTTGGCAACACGATTAATAAATACCACGCGCTCGGTGTATGGAGACTTCTCCTTTTGGAAATCACCATCACGACGCTCGCGCTTTTCACGACCGCCCTTTGGCTTATCCTCACGGGCGCCGGTGTTAGTAGCTGGTGTACCGGCCATTAGAACTCCAATCCATTTGCACGAGCACTTGTTGCAACTGCTGCAACACGGCCGTGGAACTTATTACCACCGCGATCAAAGACCACAGCAGAAATTCCTTTTTCTTTCGCACGCTTTGCGATCAACTCGCCAACCTGCTTTGCCTTTGCGGTTTTATTGCCAGCAAATGCACGCAACTCTTTCTCCATGGTGGAGGCAGAGGCTAAAGTTCTTGAAGTTGAATCATCCACAACCTGCACAAATAAGTGACGGGCTGATCGAGAAACAACTAACCGAGGACGCTCTGTTGTGCCAACAACTCGCTTACGCAAGCGGAAGTGACGACGGGCACGGGCCTTTGTAGGTGAACCCTTAACGACTTTATATCCGATAGCCATTATTTCTTACCTGTCTTTCCTTGCTTGCGGCGAATATGAGCGCCTTCCAAATGCAGACCCTTACCTTTGTATGGATCAACTTTGCGAAGTTTTTGAATCTTGGCAGCTGTTTCACCAACTAATTGTTTATTGATACCAACAACTGTTATCTCTGTTGGAGAATCAATTTTAAATGTGATGCCCTCATCAGCGATGAAGTTGATTGGGTGGCTGTAGCCAAGTGCGAACTCAAGGTTTTTACCCTTAGCTGCAACTTTGTAACCCACACCAACAATATTTATCTTCTTGCTATAGCCCTTAGTTACACCTTCGATCATGTTAGAGATCATGGTGCGAGACATGCCATGAAGTGAACGTGCTTCACGAGTCTCATTTGGGCGAGAAATAGTAAGAGTTGAACCTTCCTGCTTTGCTGCAATTGGTTCAGCAAGTACATGTGTCAATGTTCCCTTAGGACCTTTGACTGAAACTGATTGACCAGCAACATTTACTTCAACTCCAGATGGAATTGTGATTGG
>JBPCSS010000079.1:0-3780 GCA_051006855.1 Candidatus Nanopelagicus sp. | reverse complement strand
ACAGTTATCCACACCTTATCCCCACCTTGGGGGTATTGGTTTGGGGAGAACTTTTCAATATTTAGTTGTATTAAACCCTTACTTTTTAGATTGCTGCTTTATTCGGTTGGTTAACTCAGTTACCTGGTTATAGATCGAACGCCGCTCTGCCATCAACTGCCTAATCTTTCGATCAGCATGCATCACAGTTGTGTGATCACGTCCACCGAAGGCTTGGCCGATTTTTGGCAAAGATAACTCTGTCATCTCTCGACACAAATACATCGCAATCTGCCGGGCATTTACTAAAACCCGAGAGCGAGATGTGCCGCAAAGATCATCAACTGTTAATGAGAAGTAAGAGGCGGTCTGGGCCATAATGGTTGGGCCAGTGATTTCAGGACCACCCTCTTCTGGAATTAAATCCTTAAGCACAATCTCAGCCAACGATAAATCCACACCTTGTCGGTTTAATGAGGCGAAAGCTGTAACACGAATTAGTGCACCCTCTAACTCGCGGATATTTGTTGAGATTTTGCTAGCAATATACTCCAACACATCATCAGGTGCGTTTAATTTATCCTGCGCAGCTTTTTTACGAAGGATTGCAATTCGTGTTTCAAGCTCTGGTGGTTGGATGTCGGTTATTAATCCCCACTCAAATCGCGAGCGCAGACGATCTTCCAAAGTGGTTAATTGTTTTGGTGGTCGATCACTTGAGATCACAATTTGTTTGTTGGCATTATATAAAGTGTTAAAGGTGTGGAAGAACTCCTCTTGGGTTCGCTCTTTATTTTCTAAGAACTGAATATCATCAACTAATAAAATATCTAAATCACGGTAGCGCTTTTGAAAAACCGAAGCTTTATCATCACGGATTGAGTTAATAAAGTCATTTGTGAACTCCTCAGAAGAGACATAACGAACCCGGACTGAGCCATATAACTCTTTGGCATAAGCACCAATCGCATGTAAAAGGTGGGTCTTGCCTAAACCTGAATCACCATAAATAAATAGCGGGTTGTAAGCCTTTGCGGGTGCCTCAGCTACTGCAACCGCTGCGGCGTGGGCAAAACGATTTGAAGCTCCAATTACAAATGTTTCAAAAATATAACGTGGGTTTAATTGCGCATTTTCATTATTATTTAATGAGGTTGAGTTTCTTCCCATGCCACCTTTGACCTCAATTGGGGCATCTAGGAAATCTTGCTCTTGATTTTGGGTAATTTCTTGGCTCTCAGATTTTCCATCACTTGTAACAGTTACTGCAATATTTATTTTTTCACCCAACTGATTACTTAACTCCTCAGTTAAGATGGCGCGAAGGCGGGTTTCTAAGACATCTTTAGTAAAAAGATCAGGAGCTGATAACAAAAGATTTGAACCATCCTCCCCTGGCAGTAAACCCAGTGGTTTTGTTCTAACTAAAAATGCACTGTATTGCGGAGTTGAAACAGAGGAGACCACCTGATCCCACAGTTTTTGCAGATCAACCTGCGCTAGCGTTGCCATCTACCCACCTTTAATCCTGGCCAAAAGCCCTAAAAAGTTACCCACAAAGTTATCCACAGGCTGTGGTCTAAACCTGTCCTTTAAACTTCAATTTCTAGCCATAGAGGGGGAAATCTGTGGATAGAGGGCGAAGATAGGTGGTATCTCCAAGGATTGCAAGTGGTTATCCACATTCACCCCTCCCACATAGGGTCAGTTGGGGCCGGTTTGACCCATCTTGTCCCCAGCCCCTACCCTTACCACCCATACCGCTGTGACCCTTAAACGGGAAGACCAAAATATTTTAGGAGAGATTTATGAAGCGCACCTTCCAGCCCAATGTTCGTAAACGGGCTAAAAAACATGGTTTCCGTGCCCGCATGGCCACCCGTGGCGGACGAGGTGTTTTATCAGCTCGCCGCGCAAAAGGCCGAGCCAAAATCTCTGCCTAATTAAATAACCTAACTCGTGTTACCTAAACCAAACCGGCTACGGGCTGGATCAGATTTTAATCTCATCACTAAAACAGGCGCTCGCTTCTCCTCGGCAAACTTAGTTTTATATGCAAATCTGGCAAAAACCGATCAACCAAAAATTGGTTTTATTGTTAATCGCTCAGTGGGTGGCTCAGTAACCAGGCACCTTGTCACCAGAAAGCTTCGACACAACTTTGCCAACCATATTCCAGTACTACCAAATAATCTAATGATTGTGGTTAGAGTTTTAAAATCTCAAAATGATTACTCAGTTGAGGTTAATCAATTAATTGAAAAAGCATTACTGAAATTTTCAAGCCAAAACAAAAAGGCAGATCTATGAGATTTGGATTAATTGCGCCAATTAAGTTTTACCAAAAATACCTATCACCTTATTTTGCACCTCGTTGCAAGTACTACCCATCCTGTTCCACCTACACCGAGCTTGCGATAAGAGAGTTTGGTGTTAAAGGATTACTAATGGGGGTTTATCGATTTATTAGGTGTAATCCGTTTTCTCATGGTGGGGTGGATTACCCATCTACCAAATCAATTTCGGTGATTAAAGAGAGGCAATTAATTTAAATGAGTGGCATCTTAAACCCCTTATATACCGCTGTTTCTTGGGTAATGATCACCTTCCATGATTTGTTGAGCTTTACCAACAATGAGGATTTGCAATGGTCGGTAGGAATTATTGCACTGGTAATTTTAATTCGAATAATTTTAATTCCACTTTTTGTTAAACAAATTAAATCCCAACGAGCCTTAACCGCTCTTCAACCCCATATGAAGGCGATTCAAAAGAAGTATAAGGATGATCGACAAAAGCAATCTGAGGAGATGATGAAGCTCTATAAAGAGCATAAAACAAATCCCTTCGCCTCCTGTTTTCCAATCCTGGCTCAGGCGCCAATCTTTTTCGCACTCTTCACAGTTTTAAATGGCATCAGCCAAAACCGACCACATGGCTTATTAAAAGGTGAGTATTTACTCTCAGCCCAAGAAGCAAGTTTTTTTGGCGCCCCACTTTCTGGTACCTTCCTAGGTTCAACTGAGCTTTCAACAAAATTAATAGCAATTGCATTAATAATTTTTATGTCAGCTACCACCTTCACCACTCAACGTCAGTTGATGGTTAAAGGAATGCCAAAAATGGACTCCTCTAACAACATGATGTTGCAACAGCAAAAAATTATGCTGTATTTATTTCCAGTAATTTTTGCAGTAACCGGAGTTAACTTCCCAATCGGAGTTTTAATTTATTGGTCAACTACAAATCTTTGGACTTGGGGACAACAGTTTTATGTAATTAAGCGAAACCCAACACCAGGATCTCCTGCCTATGAAGAGTTACAGAAAAAGAAGGCAGCAAAAGGATTACTTGATGAAAAAAGTAATAATGCAGATGGCACCACAATTGTTGAGGATCAACCAGAGCAAACCGGACAGAGAGTTCAACCAAAACGAGATAAAAAACGTAAGAAAAAGAACCGTTAAGGAAAACCCCCAAACTAGTACAAAAACTATCAAATCATCATAAATACCACTTCGGAGGAATAATGAGTGAAGTAAAGAGTGAAAAGGTTGTCGAGAAGAAGAGTTTGATCGCCCAACTTGAAGAGGAGGGTGATGTAGCTGCTGATTACCTAGAGGGGCTACTAGATATTGCAGATCTAGATGGTGATATTGATATTGATGTTGAAAATGACCGAGCGGCGCTTGCGATTGCCGGCGGAAAACTCTCCCACCTAGTTGGCGCAAGAGGAGAGGTGCTTGACTCACTTCAGGAGCTAACCCGGCTTGCGGTTCAAACCTCACTTGGTGAGCGCAG
>JBPCSS010000078.1:0-6412 GCA_051006855.1 Candidatus Nanopelagicus sp. | reverse complement strand
ACCCAATCAACAAACCGTAGAGCGGGTACTGCCAAGCGTCGGACTAGTAGAAAGTCTAACCTGCTATTGGCTAATTGCGAAAAGAGATGTATAAATCTCTTACTGCAATTTTGGCACCGATGGGCTGGGGAAGGTCACATCGAGTGATCCCAAAGGCAGGTACTAGTGAGTAAATCTCTTCCTTACGCTGGGCGAATACTTATTTATTCAACCCCGGCTGCCCTAACTCAACATATTGAGTGGGCAATCAGTCAAAAACTTGGTCAGGTGATTAATCTGATCTGGGTCAATCAACCATTAAATCCAGCCACGTTGGCAATGGAGTTTGAGTATCAACACCAACATCCAGTGGCAGATCAAATTGCACTTGCCTTAAAGGGGTGGCACTACATTAGATTTGAGATTACCCAAGTAAATAAAGTTAGCAACGATGCAGTTCTTTACCGCGCCACCCCAGATTTAGGTTTGCATCAAGCAAGCCTGTCATCAAATGGTGATGTAGTTTTAAATGAAAATCAGGTTAATACCATCTTAAAAAACTCGATTACCCATGATCGTTTAATAAGTAATCTTGAGAACGCACTGGGTAATGCTTGGGAGGCAGAGCTTGAGCCTTATCGATTATCACTGGCATCGGGAATGCAAGGCATCGTTAGTAAAAGTGGGTAAGATAAAGGTATGAACTTTGAAGCAAGTGATCGGATTAAATTTGCTACCGGTATTTTAGCTGCAGCAATTTTATCTTCAGGCTTAACCCTTGGACTTTATAATGTTGGCTCAGGGCTTGCCGCACGTGCTGAAAATGCAATTACCGTTACTGGAACCGCATCTGAGAATGCCACCGCTGATAATGCAGTATGGAGTTTAAATTTAAATGAATCACAAGCAACTTTGGCATCTTCAGTTAAAAAGATTGATGCCTCAGCTGATGCGCTTAAGAAATACCTGCTAGATGGTGGAATTACAAATGAACAAATTGAGCTTGGTCCGATTAATTCAAATGCGGTAATGGAGTATATAAATGGCAATCCAACTGGAAGGATTATTGCCTACCAGGCCTATCGCACCGTGACTGTTAGAACTAAAGATGTTCAACTTGTTGCAAAGTTAAGCAATAACATCGGAACGCTTTTGGCAACTGGGGTTAATGTTGGAAATTATGGACCTTCTTACTACCTTTCAACCTTAGATGATATGCGTCCAAAATTATTAGCCGCAGCAATGCAAGATGCTAAAGCAAGAGCGGAGGCGATTACTGAATCTGTCGGTGGCAAGGTTGGTGCATTGGTCTCAGTCTCCACCGGACCAACCCAGGTAACAACTAAAAACTCTTTAGATCGTGCAGCTGGTGGTGTTTATGATCTATCCACCATTGAAAAGACGGTCAATGTCACACTCTCTGCCAGTTTTAAAACTAAGTAATTAACCTAAAAAGGGTTGGTAAAAGATATTACCTTCCAGTAACATCCCAGTATGAAAATCGCAATCTGTATCAAACAGGTTCCAGACTCATGGGCTGAGAAAAAAATGGCTGGTGGAGTTTTAGATCGCGCCGGTGTTGATGCAGTGTTAAATGATTTAGATGAGTATGCAGTTGAAGAGGCACTTCGAATTGTGGAGGCTAACTCACCAACTAAAGAGGCGGGTGAGGCAAGCGGTCACAGTATTACCTTGATTTCCATGGGACCTGAGCGCGCAACTGAGGCAATCAGAAAAGCACTTTCCATGGGCGCAGATGATGCAATTTTAGTTAGTGATCCATCCCTGGCTGGCTCTGATGCCCTCGCCACCTCATTAGTTCTAGCTGAGGTTATTAAAAAAGGAAATTACGATTTAGTTTTGTGTGGAACTGAGAGCACAGATGCCAGAATGAGTGTTATTCCAGCGATGATTTCGCAACGACTTGGTTGGGCGCAATTAACCTTTGCCGGCAAAGTAAAGGCAGATCCGGCCACTTCAACAGTTGAGATTGAACGAGTGACTGAGTTTGGTAATCAAGTAATGAGTGCCAAGTTTCCTGCACTACTTTCAGTAATTGAAAAGATTAATGAGCCAAGGTATCCATCATTTAAGGGAATTATGGCGGCCAAGAAAAAACCAATCACCACCATGAGTTTGGCAGATACTGGTATTTCACCATCTGATGTTGGCGCATCTGCCGCCTGGAGTGCAGTTAAAGATGCACTACCTCGCCCACCAAGGGGAGCTGGGGTTAAGTTAACTGATGAAGGAAATGGTGGGGAAAAGTTGGTTGAATTTTTAGTGGAAAAGAGATTGGCATGAGCAGCGTAATATTTTTAGTAGACCACTCAGCTGGCAAGATCAGCAAGGCTAGTGGCGAGCTGGCAACATATGCTAAATCAATTGGTGAATCAGTTGCCGTTATCTTTGCCGATAATGCCGATGCAATTTCCTCACAATTAAACTCACTCCCAGTCGATAAGGTAATTACCGTTGCTGGTGAGTGGGATAAGTATGGCGCTCCAGCAATTGCTGAAGGATTGGCGCAAATCGTGGCAGCTAAAAATCCTGCAGCAGTATTAATTACCTCAACTGCAACTGGAAAAGAGATTGCAGCCCGGGTCTCAGTAATTACTGGCAGTGGAATTATTACCGATGCGGTCAATGTTGATAAGGAGTTAATTACTACCCAATCTGTCTTTGGTGGTTCAACCACAGTTCATTCAACTGTGACTAAGGGTGTGCCAGTTATAACTTTGCGAGCAAACTCAATTGAGGCGGTTGCCACCTCATCAACACCAGAGGTTGAATCATTTTCTGCCACAATTTCAGATCTTGCTAAATTAGCACCGATCTCCTCAGCCACTCCAGTTGTTAAGGGCGGGCGACCAGATTTAACGGAGGCATCAATTGTGGTTTCAGGTGGGCGCGGAACTAATGGAGATTTCAAACCGGTTGAGGCATTAGCTGATGCATTAGGTGCTGCAGTTGGCGCATCCCGCGCTGCCACTGATGCTGGTTGGTATCCACACTCAAATCAGGTTGGCCAAACTGGAAAAACTGTTTCACCACAACTTTATGTTGCAGCTGGTATTTCAGGTGCGATTCAACACCGTGCTGGTATGCAGACAAGTAAAACAATTGTGGCAATTAATAAGGATCCTGAGGCACCAATTCTTGAAATTGCAGATTTTGCTGTTGTTGGTGATTTATTTAATGTTTTGCCACAAGCCACCGCACAAATTATTGCTCGCAAAGGGTAATTACTGCCCCCTCCTTGCCCCGTTTAGACTTAGCAAGTGAGTATCTACTTTGATCATGCAGCCACCACACCTATGGCAGAGGTGGCAGTTACTGCTTTAAATACTCAACTAAAAAAATTAGGTAATGCCTCATCCCTTCATTCAGCGGGCAGATCGGTACGTAAAGATTTAGAGGGTGCGCGGGAGGAGATTGCAAAAGCAATTGATTGCGCAGCCAGTGAGGTTATCTTCACCGCCAGTGGAACTGAGGCAAATAATTTAGCTATCAAAGGTTTGTATTGGAAGGGTGCTAAAGCCAATAAGAAAGTCATCATTACCTCCACCTTTGAACATCATGCAGTTATGGATCCCATCGCATGGCTTGCAGAACATGAAGGGGCGCAGATTGTTGGTATCAATGTTGATCGAAATGGCTTTGTTAACTTAGATGAGTTAAAACAAGCAGTAATTGAACATCAAGATAAGGTGGCTTTGATCTCTATCATGGCCGCAAATAATGAGGTTGGTACAGTTCAAGATATTGCAGCTGTGGTAAGTATTGCCGGAGATATTCCCGTGCATTCTGATTGTGTGCAAAGTTTTGGCAAGGTTTCACTCTCTTTTAAAAAGCTTGGGTTAACCGCTGCCACAATTAGTGCGCATAAAGTTGGTGGCCCACTTGGCGTGGCTGCGTTAATTTTAAAACGTGGTTTGGATATTGAACCTATTTTGCATGGTGGTGGACAGGAGCGAGATATTCGAAGTGGCACCTTTAACGCACCTGGGATTGTCTCCTTTGCTGCCGCTGCAAAGGAGAGTGTTGCCCAATCTGATCTGCGCTCTGAAATTGTTAGGAAGTTAAAAACTGAATTGATAAGTACAGTCAAAAAAGGTGTGCCAGATATTTGGGTAAATGGGGATCAAGATAAATCTTTGCCTGGAATTGTTTCAATTACCTTTCCTAAAACAGATTCTGAAGGGTTACTTTTGCTATTAGATGCTGAAGGAATTGCCTGTTCAACTGGCTCTGCCTGCAGCGCCGGTGTGCAGCGACCAAGCCATGTGCTACTTGCCATGGGATTAACCGAGGATGAGACCACCTCTACCTTAAGATTTTCACTAAACCACTCAAATACAATTGTTGAAATTGCAAAACTTGGCGCAGTGATTGCATCGGTAGTGGCTAGATCAAGGGCTGCATCAGGGAAAAAATGAAAAAATTAAAAGTAATCGCAGCCATGAGTGGTGGCGTTGATTCAGCAGTGGCTGCCGCCCGCGCAGTTGATGCTGGTTATGAGGTAGTTGGTGTTCACCTGGCACTTTCTAGTAATCCGCAAAAATATCGATCCGGCGCTCGGGGTTGTTGCACAATTGAAGATTCACATGATGCCAGGCGAGCTGCCGATGTAATTGGCATACCTTTTTATATCTGGGATATGGCAGAGGAGTTTCATAAAGGGGTAGTGGAAAACTTTTTATCGGAGTACCAATCAGGCAGAACTCCAAATCCATGTTTGCGTTGTAATGAGAAGATCAAATTTGAAGCGGTATTAGATAGAGCAAAGGCACTTGGATTTGATGGGGTGGTTACTGGGCATTACGCAGTAACAAAGGATTCACCAACTGGCAAAACATTACATAGAGCAGCTGATATAGATAAAGATCAATCATATGTATTGGCAGTTTTAAGAACTGATCAAATAGAGGGGGCAATATTTCCACTAGGAGATACGGTTAAAACTGATACTCGTAAAGAGGCAAAAGAGCGCGGGCTGTTTGTTGCAAATAAACCTGATAGCCATGACATCTGTTTTGTGCCATCTGGAGATAATGCTGGTTGGCTACGGGAAAGATTAGGTTCTGAAACTGGTGACATAGTTGATCAATCTGGTAAAAAACTTGGTGAACATAAAGGCGCCTATACCTACACAATTGGCCAACGTCGCGGCTTAGCGCTCACCGTTCCTGATCCAACTGGTGAGCCAAGATATGTTTTAAAGATTGAGCCAAAGAGTAATACTGTGGTGGTTGGTAGCCATGATGCGTTAGCGGTGACCACAATTAGTGCAACTCCACCTACTTGGTGTGGACCTATTCCAGAGATTAATAAAACTCTGCGCGGATTTGCCCAGGTTAGAGCACATGGCGCCCCTCTTGCTTGTGATTACAAATTTGATGGCACAAATCTAATTGCCAATTTAGATGAGCCAGTCTTTGGATTAGCAACAGGTCAAGCTTTAGTTATTTATGATCATGATCGGGTAGTTGGTTCTGGCACCATCTGCGAAACGATTTAACATGAGCGTGCAGATTAGACATAAAATCCAAGAGCTTTGTGAAGAGATTTCCGATCATCAATTTAAGTACTATGTATTAGATGCACCAACTATTACCGATGCTGCTTTTGATAAGTTGTGGAATGAGTTAATTGAGTTAGAAAAGAAGTATCCACAATATAAATTAGAGAGTTCACCAACTTTGCAGGTTGGCGGTGGCTTTTCCACCTCCTTTGCCCAATTTGATCACATCGAAAAGATGATGAGCCTAGATAACGTATTTGATGATCAAGAACTTACTTCTTGGTTTGATCGTATTGATAAAGCTGGCGTGAAAAACACATGGTTGTGTGAGGTCAAAGTTGATGGACTGGCAATTAACTTACTTTATGAAGATGGCAGACTCACAAGGGCACTTACCCGGGGCAATGGCACAACTGGTGAGGATGTAACTTTAAATATCAAGACCATTAAATCTGTTCCTACCGAATTATCTGGAAAAAACTTACCGGCAACCCTTGAGGTACGTGGTGAAGTATTTTTCCCACTTCAATCATTTGATGAATTAAATGATTCATTAGCGGAGGCTGGAAAACCAAGATTTGCTAACCCAAGAAATGCTGCCGCTGGATCTCTGCGACAAAAAGATCCAAAGATCACAGCTGCTCGTCCACTTGATGTGGTTGTTCATGGCATTGGCGCTGCCACCGGTATTTCATTTGAGAAACAATCAAATGCTTATGAGCTGCTTAACGGCTGGGGTTTGCCAACTAGTAAGCGATATAAAGTAGTTTCAACTCGTAAAGAGGTTTTAGATTTCATAAAAGGGTATGAAAAAGATCGTCACAATGTTGAGCATGAGATAGATGGTGTTGTAATTAAGGTAAATGAGATCTCAGTTCAAAACACACTTGGCTTTACCTCCCGGGCACC
>JBPCSS010000077.1:0-3370 GCA_051006855.1 Candidatus Nanopelagicus sp. | reverse complement strand
GGTGAAACTGCAAATACAAGAAATGAGCCAAAAATACTTAAGTGCACCACACTTTGAAGCAGTGAGGCTTTGCCTGTTACGACCGTTAGTGTTGAGACAAAAAAAGCAAGAGAGGCCAGAACTATTTCTGCTGGGTTTAAGCCAAGATTGATGGAGTAGGAGTTCACGATAGAGATAATTGATATTGCAGGTATGGTCAAACCTATGCTTGCCAAAGCAGAACCGTAGGCGAGATTTAGTGAAGTTTGAGTCCGGCCATACTTAGCCGCTTTAAAAGCAGAAATAGACTCTGGCATTAACACGATCAATGCGATTGTGATCGCAACGACAGTTTGTGGAAGATTTCTATCGTCAACAAAATCTTGAATTAGTGGACTTGTTGTCTTAGCAAGTCCCACTACCGAGACTAGTGAAACCAGCAACAGCGCCAAACTTATATAAGCCTGCTGGGCACTAGGTGGTGACACATGAGACTCAATATCAATTTCTTTATTTTTGTTGACTGGCGGCAAGAAGTAATCGCGGTGACGAATAGTCTGAACTGCGATAAATGTGAAATAAATCGTTAGCGAAATTATGGCAGCAAAGGCTAGCTGCGTATTTGTGAAGGTAGGTCCTGGTGATGAAACTGTAAATGAAGGCAAAATTAAAGTCAGAGTACAAAGTGCTGCTAGGGCAGCCAAAGCACTGCCTGCACCAAAGGCATTAAATGTTGCCTCCCTTTGTCTGATTGACTTTACTAAAAACGCAGTTCCGACAATCCCGGTAGTGGTAATCATTACTGCCGAAAAAACTGTATCCCGAGCCAAATTTTGATTTTTAATAGGTGAATTTAGAAAAAGAACCACAATCATTCCAACTTCAATCACAGTTACTGAAACTGCAAGAATCAGCGATCCAAAAGGTTCTCCTACTTTCAAGGCTATTAATTCAGCGTGATGTACTGCACTAAAAACGCTTAAAATTAGCAAAAGCGATAGCATCAACATTATTGAGACTGAAAAATATTTTGACCAAGTTGATATCGTCAGACCAATAGCAATCATTGGCAATATAGAGTGCCAGTTTTTAATCAGGAATGCTTGTTTGATCATATGCCAACCTTAGGCTACTTTGCTGTGAAAAATAAACCTCTAGGTGTAGAAAACATTGGCAGGAAATAGGGGCTCACTTGAACTTATCGACACATAACCATTATTTAGAGCAGAGTATGGCCCAAATGCATCAGATTGGTAGTAATTTAATAAGAATTTTCGGATTTGGGCTTTATTAAAAATATTCAATTAAAAAACGCGATTACAGCCCCAGCAATGGTTAAATTAATTGCATCATTGGCAGTTTCTATAATCCAGACTTTAAGGCTTTCACCACTAAATAATCGATGAGACAGAGATGAAAACATTGATATTCCCACTCCAAGAGCAAAACCAATTCCAGCACCATCGGTAATTCCAATATCCATATGTTTACCCAATGAGTTTATGATCAAAGCAAGGGTTAGGGTCTGGATCAATAAACCAAGAATTGTTCCACCAAATAACAGCACAGGCTTATTTTGAGCAGAAGTTAATTGCCCAGTGCTATTGCCTTTTGCCTTCATCCAGATTGGGTAAAAAGTTTTTGGACCAAACCAGAGAGCTCCACTTAGAAAGGAGATAAAAAAGGCTACAACTACACCGATAATGTTTAAGTCAGAAAATGTCATAGCCCAACCATACCTGAAAAAGATCTAGGTGAGGCCGATTTGAACCACCTACTAATAAGTAAATATTAAATTCAGTAAAATACTCATATGAAATTTGGTATCCACTCCGAGCAGTATCAAAATAATTACACAAAACAGGAGAATGAAAAATTTGCTGCAGTATTTGAAGAATTAACCAAAAAATTTGCTGAAAAAATGAACTCTCAAACGCCAACTTCCGATGCCCAGGTGCAAGAATTAGTTAAGGAACATTATGAGTTTTGTCTGCAGTTTTGGAAACCAACTAAAACAACTTATAAATCACTTGCTACAAGTTATATATTGCCATCACCGTATCGAGATTCCTATGAAGAGGTGGCTAAAGGATTAGGCAAGTACCACTACGATGCAATTTGTATCTGGGCTGATGAAAACCTTACTGATTAGTTAATGTTATTATGCAGAAATGAAATTCTTAATCTCGGTCATTGATGATCTCTCAAACTCTGGAACACCAGAGGAGATGGTAGAAATAAATAAATTTAATGATCAATTACGAGCCAATGGGCAATTTATCTTTGCGGGCGGATTGGCTGCTTCTGACACAGCTGATGTTATAGATAATCGAAAAGGTAAAAATATATCTTCAGGCAAGCCATTATTTGATTCAAAAGAAAACTTTAGTGGCTTTTGGTTGATAGAAGCAGACAATATTGATGTGGCAAGAAAGTTAGCTTTTGCAGGGTCAAATGCATGTAATAGAAAAGTTGAATTACGACCTCTATTAAATTAATCGATTTTCAAAGGTTTCAATAAATTACTTCAAAGTTAACCAGTAGGTACGCTCAGATTTTGATAATTTCTCAATTGAATAACGCAATGTAGTCCTACTTACTCTTAAATAATTTTCACCAAGAAAACCTTTTAACATCAAAATATCTTTCTTGCCCACCTCACGTAAGGCCCAGCCAGAGGCCTTTTGAATTAAATCATGATCATCATTTAACAAAATCTTAACTATGGCAATTGTTTGAGATAGCTGATTGACCCTTAAGTATGCAAAGGTGAATAAGATTGCTGAGCGCCTTTGCCATAAATTTCTACTCTTGGCTAATCCTTTAAGAAGTTGCATCGAGTTTGGTTTTGCGATGAGGTAGGCGCCCATTATCGGAGCAGTAACATCTATTAAGTCCCAATTATTGACTCTATTTTTTCTAACTTGTTTAAGGTAAAAATCAAACAATCTTTTCTTCTCTAAATCACTTTTTGATTTTTTAAATTGCAAAGTCACAATTATTAAGCCACATAAGCGAGCTTCATGAAACTTTGAGGTGGTTAATTTTTCAATCTCACTTAGTGAAAGCTCTTGATACTTTCTGGCTATCTTTCGAATTATCGGAACTTTGGTGCCAATAAACTTGTCACCATACCCATACTCACCTTTTGCTGTTTTAAAAAATCTAGTGGCAAGTTTGGCCTGAGCGGCATTGGAACTTTTTTTAAGTTCCCTAACTACAGATGTGGCCAGCATTACCTGTTATTTTCAATAGTGATAATCCATCTTTTATATGGACCGCTATTAAAGTCAAAAACCTCTACCGGTTTATTTTTGTAGATAATTGTGAAATCTTTTCCACCTCGGTAGCGCATAGTTCCAAGAAGCAAAAGAAATGGAATTCCAGCTCC
>JBPCSS010000076.1:0-2807 GCA_051006855.1 Candidatus Nanopelagicus sp. | reverse complement strand
CACAATTTCCGCACTCTGAGGCAATTTCCTTTCAAATACCATGCAAAGATCAAAGTGAAATTGATAATTACTGGCAGCTTCTAACCAAAGATGGTGGGCAAGAGAGTCAATGCGGTTGGCTAAAAGATAAGTTTGGCATCTCCTGGCAGGTAACCTCACCTGAAATGATGAAGTACTTGGGTGGAAGTGATGCTGCAGGCTCTCAGCGAGCCACGCAAGCTATGCTGGGAATGAAGAAAATAGATTTGGCTCAAATGAAAAAAGCTTACGAAGGAAATTAATTTACTGGAATTAATATTCCCATGCTGTAATTATCATCCATCGGATTTAAATTTGAATCATAAAGCTCTAAATGTGGAGCAGATCGCATCTCTAAACCTGATTTAGGAAATTCAACGCCATAAGCTTGCCCATAACTTGGAGCCAAATTCGAAATGTTTCCAACATGCTCTAAATTTAAATATTTACCGGCAGGAATCTGGCAAATTTCAAAACCTGATGGAGGGTAAAAACCGGGCGTGACTTCAACGCATGAAAAATATTGAAGTTTTCCTGGCTCTTTCTCAATTGGAAATGAGACTCCGTAAGCATTGGAATCGGTTGGCATTGAATCTTTTGGAAATTCTTTCCAAAACTTCTGCCAGGCATTTGGAATCATCTTTGGATCATATTTATCTGCAATCATGATTGAGAATATCTCAACGGAAACTCCACAAATTACCTTTTCAGTCAAAGCGATTACACCATGATTATTAACTGACATGTATTTCTCCATTTTTATTTCGTATCTGTGGGCGGTGAGGGTTTCGAACCCCCGACATCCTCGGTGTAAACGAGGCGCTCTACCACTGAGCTAACCACCCGGTGAGAGTGGGAATATTACTAGTAGATCTGTATTACTCCCAATTATCTCAAGCTATAAGGCTGAAAGTGCTGCTTTATATTCAACAAGATTTCGAGCATCACCAAGTCCATTAACAATTTGCCACTTTAAATTGCCATCTTTGCCAATGATAAATGTGCCACGTTTGGCGCATCCTCTGCTCTCTTCAAATGTGCCATAAGCCTTGGCAACTGCGCCATGTGGCCAAAAATCAGAGAGTACTTGGAACTTATACCCTTCTTTTTCTGCAAATACTTTATTTGCATACATAGGATCACAGGAGATTGCGATCAACTCAACATTATCATTTTGAAAAGCAGATAGATCATCACGTAATGCGCAAAGCTCGCCTGTGCAAATTCCTGAGAAGGCAAATGGATAAAAGATCACTACAACATTCTTCTTACCCTTATATGAAGATAGTGAAATCTTCTCACCATGTTGATTTACTAACTCAAAATCAGGTGCTGCGCTACCAATTGCCAGTGCCATTCATATCTCCTTTTAGTTTAGGTTTACTTACTTTTCTTCTTATTACTGCCAGCATGGCGGGCAATTAATCTAGTTGCACTCCAATCAGCACAAGCTGAAAATGAGGTGGTTTGTGACATGCCTGCTGTGGGGGCAGCATCTTGAATATCACTTGGCTCAACATATCCAGTGCGGCCAACCTTTGGTGTGAATAACCAGATCGGGCCATCCTCAGTTAAGTAGGTGAGGGCATCTACTAACTCATCAACTAAATCACCATCACCATCTCGCCACCATAAAATTACTGCGTCCACTACCTCTTGAGATGTAGCATCTAAAAACTTATTTCCAGTTTTAGCATTTATTGCATCACGAATTGTTTGATCACAATCTGTAGTGTCAAAACCAACCTCAAGAATTAGTTGATCTACTTTTATGCCAAGCCGTTCAACGGTGGCAGCAGGTGCCTGGGCTGAATTCATTAGGAGTAGTCCACCCAACTTTGGCTATTGGTGCAACTCCTAAAAACTGCGTGATTTAAGACAGATCACGCCTGTGGCTTGGCAAAAATATGACCAAACCCCCCTTTAGGAGAGAGAATAAGCCCGTGAGTGAAAACTTTAAGGCCCCAGACCACTTGGTGGACCAATTAGTTGATACCGATCCAAATGAGAGCGCTGAATGGCGCCAATCCTTTGATGCTGTTTTAAAAAACGCAGGACCGGTTAGAGCTCGTTACTTAATGCTCTCATTGCTGCAAAGAGCAAATGAAAAAAATGTTGGGGTTTCAGGACTTCGCACCACTGATTACATAAACACAATTCCACCCGCACTTGAACCAAGTTTTCCAGGAGATGAGTACTTAGAGCGAAGAATTCGAGCATACATAAGATGGAATGCCGCGGTTATGGTGCACAGAGCCCAACGTCCTGGTGTTGGTGTTGGTGGACATATCTCAACATACGCATCAAGTGCATCTTTATATGAGGTTGGATTTAATCACTTCTTCCGTGGCAAAGAGCATGCAGGTGGTGGCGATCAAATATTTTTCCAAGGACATGCCTCCCCTGGTATGTATGCCAGAGCATTTATGGAAGGTCGGCTAACCCAAAAGCAATTAGATGGTTTCCGCCAAGAGTTATCACATGATGGTGGCGGCTTATCTTCCTATCCACATCCAAGATTGATGCCAAACTTTTGGGAGTTCCCAACAGTTTCAATGGGAATCGGACCAATTAATGCAATCTATCAAGCAAGATTTAATCGCTATCTAGATGCCCGCGGCTTTAAAGATACAAGTGATCAAAATGTTTGGGCATTTTTAGGAGATGGTGAGATTGATGAACCAGAGACTCTAAGTGCTATTTCGCTAGCGGCCCGTGAAGGATTAGATAACTTAACCTTTGTAGTTAATTGTAATTTGCAAAGATTAGATGGACCAGTACGTGGTAAT
>JBPCSS010000075.1:0-2628 GCA_051006855.1 Candidatus Nanopelagicus sp. | reverse complement strand
ACAATTGTTGCTTTGTGAGCTTCACTGCCTTTACCACCAAACTTGCCATCTTCAATCATCTTCTTTGCGTTATCCCAAGCTCCGCCTGAGTTAGATAGGAAAACTGCCATTAATGTGCCAGTTCCAATTGATCCAGCAAGGTATGCACCAAGTGCTCCTACACCTAAACCAAATCCAACTGCGATTGGCGCCATAACTGCAAGTAATCCAGGGGTTGCAAGTTCACGTAATGAATCACGAGTACAGATATCAACTACCCGGCCGTACTCAGGCTTTACCTTGCCAGTCATAATTCCTGGGAATTTCTTAAATTGGGCGCGAACCTCAACTACTACCGCACCAGCAGCGCGGCTAACAGCGTTGATGGCAAGACCTGAGAACATAAAGACCACAGCTGCGCCAATGATTAATCCAACTAAGTTTCTTGGATCTGCTACATCTAATACACCTTGTAGTGAAAGTACTTGATCTTTTACTACCAAACCTTTTTCAAGAACTGAGTTCTTAATTGCATCAGTGAATGCACCAAATAATGCAGTTGCAGCTAAGACTGCGGTTGCAATTGCAATACCTTTTGTAATTGCCTTAGTTGTATTTCCAACTGCATCTAGTGAGGTAAGAATCTTTGCGCCCTCACCCTTCACATCACCACTCATCTCAGCAATACCTTGTGCGTTATCTGAGATTGGCCCAAAGGTGTCCATAGCCACAATTACACCAACTGTGGTTAGCAATCCTGTTCCAGCCAATGAAACAGCAAATAATGAAAGAACAATTGAGCCACCACCTAATAAAAAGGCACCAAATACCGCAGCTGCAATTAATATCGCAGAGTAAACAGCTGATTCAAAACCAACTGAAATACCAGCCAGAATTACTGTTGCAGAGCCTGTCTTTGATGAAGCTGCCACATCATTTACTGGACGCTTGCCAACCTCGGTAAAAAAGCCGGTAAGCACTTGAATGGCTGCAGCAAGTGCAATACCAATTAATACTGCACCGAAAGCTAAAACTCTAGGGTTGATATCAAAGGCTTGAGCCTCGGCAGATAAACCAGACATATTCATTAATGAATCTGTCAGGTATGTAAAGGTTGCAAATCCAACTAATACTGCGCTGATTATTGCGCTAGTAAAAAATGAACGATTAATCGCCGTCATTGCAGTTTTATCGCTCTTGCGTAATTTGGTTAAGAAAATACCAAGGACTGCGGTAATAATTCCAATTGCTGGCACGATCAATGGGTAGATAAGACCTGAATCACCAAATCCAGCTTTTCCAAGAATTAAAGCTGCTACTAGGGTTACTGCGTAGGACTCAAATAGATCTGCGGCCATACCAGCACAATCTCCAACATTGTCGCCCACGTTATCTGCAATAGTTGCAGCATTTCTTGGGTCATCCTCTGGAATTCCCTTTTCAACTTTTCCTACTAAATCTGCACCAACATCAGCAGCCTTGGTAAAGATTCCGCCACCGACGCGCATAAACATTGCAAGCATTGCTGCGCCAAAACCAAATCCTTCAAGTACTGCTGGTGCATTCTCTTTGTAAATAATTACAACCAGAGATGCTCCTAACAATCCAAGTCCAACAGTTGTCATACCAACTACGCCACCGGTTCGGAATGCGATTTGAACTGCACGCTCTGCTGACTTCTTACGAGCTGCCTCTGCTACACGAACATTTGCTCTTACCGCCAACCACATACCGTTGTACCCAACCAGGGCTGAAAAGCCTGCGCCAAGTAAGAAAAATATTGAACGACCAATCTTGATATCTGTCTCTCCTGGGAGTGCAAATAACAAAACAAAAACTATTGCCACGAAAACGGAGAGTGTTTTAAATTGGCGTGATAGATAGGCTGCCGCACCCTCTTGAACAGCTGCTGCAATCTCCTGCATCTTTGCTGTGCCCTCACCTTGAGCTAGTACCTGTACTCGAAGAGCAAAAGCGATCGCAAGTGCTGCTAGTGAGATTCCTAAAATTACATAGACGTAGGTGAGATTACTTCCGCTTACTTGGACTAGGTTCAATGAACTCTCCTTGGATAGGGCTCAACTTTGAGCACTTGAGGGACGACGGGCGAGTTTACGCATACTGGCTCCCCTTTTTACAAATAAAGAGGTATGCCGTGGATAAATCACGCTTAAATTACCCATCTAGGGCAGATACCCTGACCCCCAAGATGAATTTATTTGATGCCCACTCAATCGTCACCGATCTTGGTCTGATTGGAATCTTGGCTATTTTATTTGCCGAGACTGGTTTATTAGTTGGCCTAGCTTTTCCAGGAGATTCACTTCTATTTGTAGCTGGCATAGCAGCCTCAGGCACAGGCGCTGCACTTTTAAATGGAAACCAGTTGCCAACCTTAGAGTTATTTATTGGCGCACCTATTGCTGCGATAACAGGTTCATTTGTTGGCAGATGGTTTGGCGCAAAATATGGCCGTAAGTTGTTTGATCGACCAGATGGCAGATTTTTTACTCAAGCCAGAGTTGTGCAAACTGAAAAATGGCTTGAAAAATATGGGGTTGGTAAGGCTTTAATTTTGGCAAGATTTATTCCATTTGTTAGAACTTTAATTAACCCAATGGTTGGTGTAATTAATATTCCAACTAAAGT
>JBPCSS010000074.1:0-2650 GCA_051006855.1 Candidatus Nanopelagicus sp. | reverse complement strand
ACCAATTAATCCAAGTAGGGATGCGCCCAGTAGGGCAGCAATAATTGTTACTAATCCTGGAATCGCTAGTGACTTTCGCATAATCCTTGGCGTGATTACATAATTTTCAATTTGAACGTAGAGGATGTAGGAAGTAAGTGCAATAGCTGCAGTAGTAAATGAGTCGGTGAGGCTAACTACAGTCACAATTGACATACCAATGAAGTGGCCAACTAATGGAATAAAGCCACAGATTAAAACCACCATCGCCAGGGGTCCTGGATAAGGCATGCCAATTATTAACCCCATAATCAAAATAAATATTGCAGCAAGGACGGCAATAATTGCTTGTCCGCCAACAAAGGAGCCAATTCGGGCAACAATGGCATTGGTTAACTTTGAAACTCGATCACGTCTTGTAGCTGGCACAAATCTAAGACCAATATTTATTACCTGTGGCAGTGAGGCAAGGAAGTAGAGGGTTAATACCAGGATAGTAATTGTTGAAACCAGCCCGGAAACGACCGCCTTTCCAACTCCAATTACCCCACCAAATGCGGTGATCGCAAATTGGCCATCTTTAATTAGCGCATCAATTTTGGTTTGAAGTGAGTCAATTACCCCATACTTATTATTTAGATCATTTATAAAGGCGTTGTTATTTAAATCTTTAATTAAGGCTGGCGCATTATCAAGTAATTGATTTCCTTGATCCAGAAGTGGTGGAACTGCGATTGCGATAAAGACTGCGACAAAGAGTAAAACAGATGCCATCACCGCACCCACCGAGGCTCCACGATTTAGGCCACGATTTTGAAAAAAGATGACCGCTGGATTTAAGCCAGCTGCTAGGAAGATAGAGATAATAATTAAGATAAATACCGCACTTGCTGAGGCGAGAGCTTGCAACATTGTTAATGCAAGAAGTGCGCCAATTGTGACCATAAAGCCAAAGTAAAAGGGGTGGGAGGTATTTACTGGTTTACCCGCTTTACCAAAATCTTCCACCTCAGCTTTACTTACTTTGCGCCGAAGTAATTTTGAAGTGATATTTGGTTTAGTAAATCTAGCCATAGGTGAATTTTATCTTGCTTTTCACATCACCACAGACCGATTAATCAGCAAGGAGTGGTTTAAATACGAGAGAATAAGCCTATGAGTGGATTACGAATCAAAGGATTAGGTGAGGAGATTGCCACCTTAGCTAACCTGCCTTGGGATAAACCACTTGAGGGGTGGCCAGAGGATGAGGTACTCACCGGCATGCGCGGTATTTCTCGCCATGTGGTTAGGTTAATTAGATCAAATCCCAACAAAAGTAATAGCCAAATATTTGCAGTTAAAGAAACTGTTCCTGAGTTTGCAAATCGTGAGTACTCATTACTTAGGGATTTAAATCAAAAAACCGCCCCCTGTGTTGAACCAGTTGCAGTAATTGAGGGAAGAGTTGATGCAGATGGCAATGAGTTGCCTGCAGCTTTAGTTACAAAGTATCTGCCCTACTCTCTTCCATATCGGGTGATTTTAAGTGGCGCAGTAACACCGACTGAGATATTAAATATGGCTAATGCCTTGGCATTACTTTTAGTAAGACTTCACCTTCTTGGTTTTTGGTGGGGAGATTGCTCCCTTTCAAATACTTTATTTAGAAGAGATGCCAATGATTTTGCCGCCTACCTAGTTGATGCTGAAACTGGTGAGTTTCAAAAATCATTAAGTGATGGTCAGCGTGAGCATGATTTAGAGCTTGCTCACTTTAATGTGGCAGCCGAGCTTGAGGATTTAGCAGTAGCAGGTGTCTTATCAAAGGATATAAATCCAGTAAGAGCATCTGATGGTGTAATAAAAAGGTATCGAAGATTGTGGAAGATGTTAAAGGAGCCACAGATATTAGATTCATCAGATCGCCAGGCGGTGGAGCGGGCGATGCGAAGTCTGCAAGATCTTGGCTTTGCAGTTGAAGAGGTTGAGGTAACCACAACTGGGGATAAGGGATCAATTAGATTTCAACCAAAACTCGTGGCAGCTAGATACCATGCCAATCGATTAGCGGAGTTAATGGGATTACAAGCAGAGGAGTTGCAAGCTAAGCGATTACTTGCATCCTATGATCGATATAAGGCACGGGAGTTTGCCCCTGCCACACCACACGCAGTAGTTGTTAAGCAATGGCTTGCAGATGTATTTAAGAGAGTTGTCGATCAGGTGCCAGATAATTTAAAGGGAAGAGTGGAGCAAGCCCAGCTTTTCCATGAGGTGCTGGAAAATCGTTGGTATTTAGGTGAAAAACTGGGCAGAGATGTTGGGCTAGATTTTGCCACTGCCGACTACATCGAAAAGGTCTTGCCATACCGAATGGATTCAGGGGTTGTAATTAAAAAATGAGTATTAATAAACCAATTCCTGGGATGGCGGGTGCCAATTTTGGAAACGCCTTTGATCTTTCCACCTTAAAAAAGCCAACTGGTGAGGTAGTAAACCCATCCCATGGCAAAGTGGTAACAGCTGAGAATTTAGTATCTGATTTTGTTGCAAAATCAAAGGAGATGGTAGTTATTTTGCTGGCCTACTCCGCCAGGAGTGCGCAAGCAAAAGAGATACTTGAAACCCTTGGAAAACTTGAGATCGCAGATAAAAATGCCTGGCTACTTGGCGTAGTAGATGTTGATGC
>JBPCSS010000073.1:0-5442 GCA_051006855.1 Candidatus Nanopelagicus sp. | reverse complement strand
CACCTCATCTATGGGTGCATACACCCCAGTTCCTGGTCAATCCTTATATGGTGCTTCCAAGGCAGCACTTGCGCAATTAAGTGCTGGGCTATCTAGTGAGCTGGTAAATACAAAGGTGAAGGTGTTGTTGGTATATCCAGGTGCGGTAAGTACTGATATTGCTAAAAACTCTGGAATTAAAATGCCAAAGATGGATATTGATTCATCAAAGATAAAGATGAGTAGTGCGCATAAGGCATCAGCGATTATTGTGGCGGTAATTGAGAAGCAAAAAAAGCGAATCTATATTGGCCAAGATGCCAAGATTATGAACTTTTTAAGTCGGGTTAATCCAAATTGGGCAGCTTATTTAATAAATAAACAGATGAAGGATCTACTTAAATAATATAACTCTTTGCAAACTCTGGAGTTACCGCTTGCCATCCCAGTTGATCAAATAATCTACTGGCAAAGGTTTGGGCTGAGGTTGGATCACCGTGAACTACAAATGCTTGTTTTGGCTTTTTGATTCCATTAAGCCAGGTAATTAACTCATCACTATCTGCGTGGACGGAGAAGGATTCAATATGTTCAATGGTGGCATTTACTGGGATTAATTGGCCAAACATTTTGATAGATGTTTGGCCATCAAGTAATGATCTGCCCCGAGTTCCTAAGGCTTGAAAGCCCACCAAGATTACGGTGGCAAGTCGGTCTGGCAGGATTTGCTCTAAGTGATGGACAACTCGGCCGCCTGTGCCCATGCCACTTGCTGAGATGATAATTGCAGTTGTTAGTAATTTATTTAAGGAGATTGATTCCTCAGTGGTGCGCATCTGATTTAACTGACCTGGGTTAAATGGATCTAGATTTTGCCACCTTTGCACCACCTCTTTTCTTATCTCATCCGATGATTCATTGATTGCTTGGCGGTAGTAATCAAGTGCTTTTAGTGCCATGGGTGAGTCAACATAGATTGGGATTTGGGGGATTTTCTTATCATCAATTAACTGCCGTAATTTCATCAAGATAACCTCGGTGCGATCCACGGCAAAGGCTGGGATTAATATCCGGCCACCTTTTTTAATTGCGGTATTTAATTGATCGGCAAATAAATCACCAGCATCCTCATGCACCCGATCACCATAGGTTGATTCAGTAATTACGGCATCAAGTAATAAATCAGGTGGTAGTTTTGGTGGCACTAACAGTGGGTGATTTGCTCTGCCAAGATCATTTGTGAAAAGTAATTTCTTATCATCCATCTCAACCACAATAAAGCTTGCTCCCAAGATATGACCTGATGGATAAAAGGTGACAAAGCACCCTGGTGCAACCTGCTGCTTGGTTGCAAACTCAACTGTTTTAAATCTAGGCAGGGTTTGTTCAACCTCATCTGAGCCATAAAGTGGTTTAGGTGGATTATGTTTTGAGTAACCCTTCTTTGCTGCATATCTTGCATCCTCAGTTTGTAATCGGGCGCTGTCATTGAGAATTACCCCAGCTAACTCTTTGGTGTAGTGGGTGGAAAAGATTGGGCCAGCAAAACCATCTTTGACTAGTACTGGTAGATAACCACAGTGATCAAGGTGGGCGTGGCTAAGAATTACCGCATCAATTGATCTTGGATCTGCTGCAAATGGCTGCCAGTTTTTTAGCCGATCCTTTTTTAATCCTTGAAATAATCCACAATCTATTAATACTCGAGATTTAGATCCAGTAATTAAAAATCTACTACCGGTGACGGTATCGGTGGCACCTAGAAAGGTAATTGAAACTTGGGACATCAGATAACCCTACCGGCATTTAAGGTTGGAGCTTTATTTGATCCACAAGGGCGGGTAAGAAAAATTAAGCCCCACCAAAACTACTATTTTGGCGGGGCTTAATCCCTAACTTATTTAGATATGTTCAATCTTTGATATTTAGTTTTTAGCCTTACTATTTTGCTTGCGCGCAAGGCGCGGGTGGATGTCCAATTAGAACTAATTTATTAGCGAAGGCTCCTTGGAAAGTTTGAAGTAGTACCTGCAACTATTTCCACCTCCTTAATCTACAAAGAGGCAATCTAGGTGATTGCACCATTTACCGTACTCCTGCCAAGCAGTATTTGCTAGAGTCAAAACTGGGAGTTTTTCTTTACTCTTAATTTATAGTTGAAGGTTTACTGAGCCTGATGATCCAGTTTTCGGGGGGTGAATTTCATTCCAAAGTGTTTGTAATAAGCCTGCATAATCTCCTCTGATAGCTGCTCTGCTTTAGCCTCAGTTAGTCGCTCGCCATCAACCATAACTACCTCCTGGTCCAAATCTATATGTGAGAGTTCAATTTGATCATCTAAATCTAATTTGACCTCACCAAAGACCTTCCATTTGCTCATACTCACCTGCCTTTCTCTTACTTATCGGCATTACATGTATTACAAATTTATAAGTTATAAAATCTATCGCGATAATTTCAATGATCTCATTAAAATCATCGCTGCCAACCCAGGCTAATTTATTTAACATCTCTTTCGAGACTCCAATTTTTCGCCCAGATTTACCTGCCATTATTTTAATCACCTGATCCTGTGAAACACTATGTTTAGCTGCTGATTTTGCGAAAATAATATCCACTGGCGAATAATCGCCAAAAATTTAAAATAAAAACTTAGCGTTGAAAAAATTGTGGAAAAGTTAAGAATTAATTACTGTAAGTAATCTTAATATTAATTAAGTGCAATTATTGCAAGTGCGGTTGAGGTAGCAGCAATTCCAAACCAGTTAGCAATAGATGGTCTTTGCTTTAATAATTTGATCGCAATTAAGGCAGATAGGGCAGGGGCAGATGCCATAAATACACCAACCTTGCTTAACTCTAAGTTAGTAATTGCCACCATAAACAAGAGATTTGCCACCATCTCACAGGAGCCAGAAAACAGTGCGTACTTTTTCCAACCTGTTGAAATACTTTTTTCATCCCGCTTTGGTGAGAAAAGTAATGAGACTAGAACAACCCCAATTCGGGCGCCAAAGAGGGCGGCAATAATTTGGGATTGATCAATCTCAGTCATCAATAGTGAAAAGCCGGTGAAGCAACATGCAGCAGCTGTAGTTAGCGCAAATACTTTTAAGCTAGCCTTTTGATGGCTGGCTGAGGTGCGGGAGGCTAAAAATAAACCAAGGCAGGCAAGTAAGGTGGCAATTGGAAAGGTCCAAGAGATTGATTCATTTTTAATTACCACTGCAAATAAAATTAAGTTAAAAGATTGCACCAATGCCACAACGGGTGAGACAAATGAGACTGAGCCAATGGAGAATGCTTGGTAAATAAAGGGAAGTCCTAGCCCGCCGATAAAGCCGGCGGCGATGCCAATTAAGACCACCTGCAAGGTTATGGTATTTAGATTAAAGAGAATTACTACACAGATTATTGCCATGGCAATTGAGCTTGAGCCACGTAATGTGTTGCGCCAACTACTTATCTGGGTTGATTTACCACCAAGGGTGTTGGTGAAGGCATTTGCCAATGCATTAGAAAATGAGGCGATCTCACCAATCATTTAGCTGGTTGTAATTTAGTTGTGGCAGATATTTTGTTATCAACCTTAACAACTGGCGCAGTGGCAATCCTTCTTAGGAATGAGTCAACTAGATCAAAGGCTCTCTTATCAGAGGATAGGTGTTCACGTTTGGTTTGATCACGTAGGGTTTGAATATCAACACCAATACTTTTTAGATACTCCTCATCCCGCTTAACTGTTAGCCAGGAATCAAGCACTGCTGGATCAATCTCTGGGTGAAATTGCATCGCCAAGGTTCTGCCCATTACAAATGCTTGGTTTGCTTTTTCAGTTGTTGCAATTGGGATTGCACCCTTTGGGTTTTGCCAGGAATCAAAGTGGTATTCAAACCAAGGACCAGTTGGAATTAAAGATTTATCACTTGATTCAACCTCACACCAGCCAATCTCTGCCTCCTTCGCTGGTGAGACTGAGCCACCAAGTGCTCTTGCCATTAATTGACCACCAAAGCAGATACCAAAGATTGGAATACCAGCGTTGTGAGCATCTTGGAGTTTTTGTAATTCCGGCAGTAACCAATTACCAATTCGTTCATCCTCATGCACACCCCAGGGAGCGCCCATCGGCACAATCACATCAAATTGGGTTAGATCTGGAAAATTAGCAACCACATTTGGTTGGTGGTAATCATCTTGGGGAACTATTTGAAATCGCTCTATTTGATAGCCATGTTTTTCAAAGGCCCGCCAGATTGGGCCACCAATTGAGACATGATCATGTTCGATGAAGAGAGCGCGCATTTGGGGAAGTTTACAGGCAATCGGCGGACTTTAAATTACCCCACCGGTGTATTAATACTTTTTACTTCTTAGCGCAGATCTATATATTTTGGATTACCCATTCTCAATATCCGATGGGCCTCGTTAGCTAAATCTGCACCCATTTGAGCAGCTCTTGCCTCTGTGAGTTTTTCCCCATCAACAATTAGGTCTAACTCATCAAGATCAACATGCTCTATGATTATTTTCTCCCGCCTACCAAAGCCTTTTTTTAATTTCATGAAGATCCTCCTTTGGATCTATTGGTTTGAGGTGCATTATGTAAAAAAAGTCTATAAAAACAATTGCAACACATTCGAGCCGGACTCCGAATTGATCAAACCCAACCCAGGCAATTTTTATACTTCCTTCTCTAGATAATCCTACCTCAAAACTATTACTATTTTCTATAAGGTAGATAGCACTATCATCGCTAACTCCGTAATTGTTAACTGATTTTGCAAATCGATATTTCACTGGCGAATAATCGCCAATAATTAATATTTAAATCTTTAACAGATTACTTTTTGTGGATAAGTAAAGAATTATTACAGAGGGTAATTTAATCTTTTAAATAATTACAAAGAGGAGCCATAAAGCCTAGAGAGATTAAACTCATGGTGGCCACCAAGCTCTGCCTTTGTTAAGCTGCCATTAGCAACATCTAAAATTAATTTATAAATTAACTCCCCATTTTCCTCCAAAGTTTGGGTGCCATCTGCGATGGTGCCGGAGTTTAAATCGATAATATCTGGGATAGCAGTTGCCATCTCAGTATTTGTTGCCACCTTTATAGTTGGCATAACCGCACTGCCAGTTGGAGTTCCTCTACCAGTTGTGAAGACGGTGATATTTACTCCCGCTGCGCCAAAGCCGGTTAACTGTTCAATGTCATGTCCTGGGGTGTCCATAAAGTAGAGCCCTGCCTTACTTGGTGCAATTGCATACTCCAGCACACCAGTAAATTGGGCATTACCTGCCTTCTTAGCTGCCCCTAATGATTTCTCCTCTAAGGTGGAAAGGCCGCCCTCAATATTTCCTCTAGATGGTTGGGCGCCTCTGATATCAATTCCTTCATAATTAATACTTGCTTCATACCTTGCCACCACATCAATTATTTGCTGGCCAACCTCTTTGGTA
>JBPCSS010000072.1:0-3563 GCA_051006855.1 Candidatus Nanopelagicus sp. | reverse complement strand
TCCAAGTAGGAAAAGTGGAATTGCCAAAAACCACTTAACAAGTGGCATCCAAGGTGAGAGTTTTTTGCCGCCCTCAATCTCTGGATAGATCAAGCGAACCTTTTGATTAGCCTCAATTGATGGGTACTCATCAGTTAATAGCAATAAGTAGGCATTAACGCGATTGCTTAACTCAAGCAGTGCTTTGTTAAATGCTAGAACATAGGAAGGATAAACATTTCTAAACAGCAGTGAGAGCACTACTGGTAGTACTAGGAAGCCACCTATTACTCCTGGCAGGTTATCGGCAAACTCAGAGAAGCTGCCTAAGAAGATCAAAACTGGGAATGCTAAAAATACTCTAAATAGAGCGGTGTTTTTATCGCGGTTATCCAGGTCTACATGAATCTCGGTCAGGATTTGATTTGTCATAAGTTGATCCTACCTATAAAACTGGTAAATACCGGTTTAATTCATATGCGCTAACCTGTTTGCGATACTCATCCCACTCACTTCGCTTATTGCGCAATACATACTCAAAAACATCATCACCTAATGTTTTTTTCACCAACTCGCTCTTTTCCATCACACTAATAGCCTCGGCAAGATCAGTTGGCAGCGGAGCTGGCTTTGAACTTTGAGTTAATTCATAACCACCTTCCACCCCGGCCATTCCGGCAGCAATAATTACAGCAAATGCCAGGTATGGATTACATGCAGAATCTGGCGATCTAACCTCAATTCGAGTTGAAGCCTCTTTCTTTGGTTTATAGGTTGGAATTCTCACCATTGCATTTCGATCAACCTGTGCCCAGTTTGCAAATGCTGGCGCCTCACCACCACCACTTAATCTCTTATAAGAGTTAACCCATTGATTAGTAATTGCAGTTATCTCTGATGCATGCTTGATGATTCCGGCGGTAAAGGATCTACCAATCTTTGATAATTGCATTGGTGCACCCTCTTCATAAAATGCATTCCTCTCTCCTTCAAATAAAGAGATATGGGTATGCATGGCCGAGCCAGGATGATTAGTAAATGGCTTTGGCATAAAGGATGCATAAAATCCTTGATCTAACGCAACCTCTTTGACCACATGCCGGAAGGTCATGATGTTATCTGCAGTAGATAATGCGTCGGCATATCGCAAATCAATCTCCTGTTGACCAGGACCACCTTCATGGTGGGAGAACTCAACTGAGATTCCCATTGCCTCTAAAATCGTAATTGCTTGCCTTCTAAAATCATGACCAACCACAGATGGTGTGTGATCAAAGTAGCCAGCGGAGTCAACTGGAATTGGCTCTTGTCCTGGCTTTGGTTCATCTTTAAATAAGAAGAACTCAATTTCAGGATGTGTGTAACAGGTGTAACCAAGCTTTGCTACTTTTTCTAATGTTTGCCTTAAAACTCTTCTTGAATCAACTGATGCTGGCGTGCCATCCGGCAGGGAGATATCGCAAAACATTCGAGCTGCTCCGGGAGATTCAGTTCGCCATGGCAAAATGGAAAAACTTGCCGGATCTGGTTTTGCCAACATATCTGCCTCAGTTACTCGCGCAAAACCTTCAATTGCCGAGCCATCAAAACCAATACCTTCAGAAAAGGCATTCTCTAACTCAGCTGGTGCGATTGCGACAGATTTTAAAAAGCCTAAAACATCAGTAAACCAAAGGCGAACAAATCTAATGTTGCGCTCTTCTAATGTGCGAAGTACAAAATCTTGTTGCTTAGTTAAATCACTTGGGGAGGCCATAGGCAGTATTAAAGCCAACGCTGATTACGGCCATGTTAACTGGCAAAAAACTGCCCAAAGCAAGCGTGATTAGATTGCGAAAAACTCCGATGAATCCACCGAGGTTTGTGCCGGCACACTCTTGCTAACCACCATATTGGCTGAGATTTTGGCGCCATCGCCCACAGTGATATCACCAATAACTCTGGCGCCTGCGCCAATTACAACATTATTGCCAATTGTTGGGTGACGTTTGCCAGTGCCACCGGTGCGAGCGCCCAAAGTTACATCGTGATAAATCATTACATCATCACCGACTACTGCAGTAGCGCCAATTACAACACCCATCCCATGATCAATGAAAAATCTTTTGCCAATCTTGGCTGCTGGGTGAATTTCAACCCCAGTTGCTGCGCGAATCCAGTTTGAATAAATCCGCGCAAGTAACTTCAACTTTAGCTGCCATAAAAAGTGCGCAATTCGATATCCCCAAACTGCGTGAACTCCAGGATAGGTAAGAAATACCTCTAACCTATTTCTGGCCGCTGGATCCTGGCGCAGCGCAGCAGTCAGATCTTCGTTAATAGATTTAAGCATTTAGTTCATCAAGTCTTGGAACAAGATTGTTGAAAGGTATCGCTCGCCAAAGGAAGGAATAATTACCACAATTGTTTTGCCAGCAAACTCAGCTCGGTTTGCAACTTGGTGAGCTGCCCAAAGTGCAGCACCTGATGAAAGACCAGCCAAGATTCCCTCTTGCGTGCCGGCAAGTCGGGCGTACTTAACACCATCCTCAGCTTGGGCATCTAAAATTTCATCATAAACACTTCGATCTAATACTGGTGGAATAAAGTTTGCACCAATTCCTTGGAATGGATGCTTGCCTGGCTCACCACCATTTAATAATGGCGAGGCAGCAGGTTCCACACCAAAAACTTTAATTGCTGGATTTTTTGATTTTAATAATTGGCCAACACCAGTAATTGTTCCACCAGTGCCAATGCCGGCAACAACTGCATCAACTTTGCCATCGGTATCTCGCCAGATCTCCTCACCTGTAGTTCGGCGGTGAATATCTGGTCCGGCTTGGTTTTCAAACTGGCGTACTAATACCGCACCAGAATCTTTGAGTGATTCTGCTTTTGCTACCGCCCCTTTCATGCCTTCCGCAGCTGGGGTAAGAATTAACTCTGCGCCAAATGCTCTAAGTAATGCCTTTCGCTCACTAGACATTGACTCAGGCATGGTCAAAATTGTTTTGTAACCACGAGCTGCTCCCACCATCGCTAGTGCGATCCCGGTATTTCCACTTGTGGCTTCAACAATTGTGCCGCCCGGTTTTAACTCACCAGATTTTTCCGCCGCATCCACCATGGCAATACCAAGTCGATCCTTCACAGTTGAGGTTGGGTTATAAAACTCAAGCTTTGCCAGCACTGTTGCAGTAGATGGGCTCATGATCTTGTTTAATTTCACCAACGGGGTATTTCCATAAACTTCCGTAATATTGTTATAAATCTTCATAATCTCTTCTCCTTAGAAATGGGTTTTTTATTTAAAGCAGGGGGTAATTCAGGTAAGGCTAAAAAATTAATAAATGAGTTAGCAACTACAAGTGGTTGCACGGGCAAAATCAACAACCCGGCGACGGGTGAAGTACCAACATTTAAATGTAAGCAGTTGATTAGTTGAAAATGCCATGGCTAAATATTAGGAAGGTTAGTTAAAGATTGCTAATTGCAAATCATTTGCGTGTTTTAACAATTACGCTTATAAAAGATTAAGACTCATTCCAATGTGATGTAATCGGCAATCTACGATCCTTACCAAAGGCTCGATTTGAGATCTT
>JBPCSS010000071.1:0-5991 GCA_051006855.1 Candidatus Nanopelagicus sp. | reverse complement strand
GCGGTAGATTCTGGTGACACATGTAATACAACGGTGCCGTAAGCAGTTCCACTCATTCTGGCATCAGAGATTCGCACCATATCGGTTACACCTTGATCAAGCATTTTCTTTGGCATTGGCAAGTTACCAACCTCAGGAAATCCTGGATAACCCTTTGGTCCTGAGTTTTTTAAAACCAAAATAGTATCTGGCGTAACTGGCAGATTTGGATCATCTGCAACTTTTAAATACTCCTCGATCTCATTAAATACTAAAGCTTTTCCTTTGTGTGATAACAATTTTGGCGAAGCGGCCGAGACTTTAATAATCGCACCATCTGGAGCAAGTGAACCACGAACTACCACGATGCCAGCACCTGCGGCTTGGAAAGGTTTATTAGCTGGAGTAATTACCTCTTTGTTCCAATTTTCAGCACCTTCAATATTTTCCTTAACAGTTTTACCGGTAACAGTAATGTGATCAGTATGAATTAGATTTGCAATCTCCTTCATCACCGTTGGAACGCCACCAGCGTCAAAAAACTCCTCCATTAGGAATTTTCCACTTGGCATCATATTTGCAATTACTGGAACATCTTTTCCTAACTTATCAAAATCATCCAAGTTCAGTGGCACGCCAACTCGACCAGCAATTGCAAGTAAGTGAACCACTGCGTTAGTTGAACCACCAATAGCCGCTAAAATTTTGATCGCATTTTCAAATGCTTTTCGATTTAATACCTTTGATAGTTTTAAATCCTCCTCCACCATCTTCACTATTCGCCGGCCAGAAAGATGAGCGAGTGTAAATTTCCGTGAATCAACTGCTGGAATGGCTGCTGCGCCTGGTAATTGCACACCAAGTGCTTCGGTGACACATGCCATGGTTGATGCAGTTCCCATCGTCATACATGAACCCTGGCTTCGTGCAGAGCAAGATTCCATTGCCATGAACTCTTCAAAAGAAATCTTTCCACTTCTTACCTGCTCGCTATATTTCCAAACTAATGTGCCCGAACCAACTGCTTCACCTTGGAATCGACCATTAAGCATTGGTCCGCCAGTAATCATTAAGGTTGGAAGATCCACACTTGCCGCGCCCATTAATAATCCAGGTGGTGTTTTATCGCAATTACCAAGCAAGACCACACCATCTAATGGGTGGGAGCGAATTAACTCTTCAACTTCCATCGCCAACATGTTGCGATATAACATGGTGGTTGGTCTCTGCAAAGATTCACTAAGCGACATTGCTGGGAACTCAAGCGGGAAACCACCAGCCTCCCAAACGCCACGTTTAACAGCTTCGGCAACATCATTTAGTGAGCCATTACAAGGATTTAACTCTGACCAGGTATTTGCAATACCAATTACAGGCCGGCCATCAAAAACATCTGGGGCATAACCTTGATTTCGAAGTCTTTCACGGTGGATATAACCACCCTTATCTTTTAATCCAAACCAATATTGGCTGCGGCGATCAAACTTCTCTTCGCTCACGCTCGCCCTTTCCTACTCTCAAATATTGAGAAATTTCCTATGTTAAGGTTTTCATATTCTAGTTCATTACCGACAAAACTTCACCTCAATGGAAATGTGAGAATTATGAGAATCACACGCTTAGGTCAGTTAAATAAAGAAAAGCCGGCAGTAGTTGTCTCAGATACTGAGGCAATCTTTGTTGATGATTTAGTTAGTGATTTTAATCGAGTTGAATTAGAAAATGGCGCAATCACAAAATTAGCCCAAGCTGATTTAAGCAGCAGGCCAAGGGTGAAGATTGCTGATTATCGAATTGGTTCACCAGTTGCTCGTCCAACTAAAGTTATTTGTGTTGGATTAAATTATGCAAAGCATGCAGTTGAGTCGGGCATGACCCCGCCACCTGAGCCAGTAATTTTCATGAAGGCACCAGATACTGTAATTGGTCCAAATGATGATGTAGTAGTTCCACCAAACTCAACTAAGACTGATTATGAAGTTGAGCTCTGTGTTGTGATTGGTAAAAATGCCCTTTACTTAAAGTCACCTGATGAGGCAGCATCTCACATTCTTGGTTACACAATCTCTCAAGATGTTTCAGAGCGCCACTGGCAGGTTGAGCGAAGTGGGCAATGGGTGAAAGGTAAATCTTTCCCAACCTTTAATCCAATGGGTCCATGGATTGTTACCGCAGATGAGTTAAAGCAAAAGAATTTAGATCCAAATAACTTGGCTCTTTCTTGCACTATTGATGGTGAGGTTAGACAAAACTCCAGAACTAATGACTTAATCTTTGGCATCAACCACTGCGTTTGGTATATCTCTCAATTTATGGAGTTAAAGGCAGGGGATGTGATAAACACTGGCACGCCTGAAGGTGTTGGCATGGGCTTTAAACCAGAGAAATACTTAAAAGGTGGGGAAAGTCTTGTTACAACCATTGAAGGTATTGGAACAATCAGAAATAAGGTTGTTAACTACAAGTAATTAGTTAATCGCTTTATTACTTCGAACGCCATTTATAACCCGCTCAATTGCGTATGGATTAGCGTTTTGTAATTCAGGCGGTAACTGATTATCTGGAAAGTTTTGATACACCACTGGGCGAACAAATCGGAATAGTGAATCTAGGCCGACTGAGGTTGTGTGAGATGAGGAGGCAGGCCACTGGCCACCATGATTTTGCGCTGCGGTAACTGAAACTGAGGTTGGAAAACCATTCCAGATTACTCGACCAGCTTTTTGACTTAGTTGCGAAACTAACTCTGGCAACTTCTCATCATTACCAGCGTGAATTGCAGAGGCTAATTGACCACTCATCGCCTTTGCCACATTTAGGTATTGTTCAAATGGGGCTCTAATAATTACCGAGGTTGGGCCAAAGTGTTCCTCTAATAAATCATCATGATTTTTAACATCTGCCCAATCAACAACAAAAATACTTGGGGTCACGCCATAACCATCTGGATTACTTACGCCAGTTAAAACCTTTACACCCTTGGCTTTGCTTATCGAGGTAATTGCTTCAATAAATCTTGTGGCAATACCTTTATTTAACAAAGGTCCAACTTTTTGCTCACCAACATAACTTTGAACTTGAGCAATAAATTTATCACCGGACGCATCAGTTGGCACAATCATAATTCCAGGCTTAGTACAAAATTGGCCAGATCCAAGCAGGGCTGAATCCATTGCAGCTTTGGCTAACTCATCTGCTTTTTCAGCCAATGCAGTTGGCGTGAAGAAGACTGGATTTAAAGAACCCATTTCAGCAAAAACTGGAATTGGAACGGGGCGCTCTTGCGCTAATTTAATTAATAACTTTCCAACTAACCCAGAGCCAGTAAAACCAATTGCAGTGATTAATGGATCCTTAGCCAACCAATGGGTTATTTCTGGGTTTACTCCCTGAACTAATGAAAAAATCTCTTTTGGCAATCCTTGTGAAGTGATTGCTTTAGTAATTGCTTCATAAACTGCTTGGCAGGTATTTGGATGTGATGGATGAGCTTTAACAACCACTGGACATCCTGCAGCCAATGCAGATGCGCTATCCCCACCTGCAACTGAAAAAGCTAATGGAAAGTTTGATGCTGCAAATATCGAAACAACACCTAATGGTTGCTGGGATTTACGAAGATCAGGTCGTGCAACTGGTTGAAAATTTGGATCAGCTAAATCAATGATTGGTAGCAGGTGCCCACCAGTTTTAACTAAATCGGCAAATGCACGAATTTGAATAACAGTGCGCATTACCTCACCTGTAACTCTGGCCATTGGGAGCGCGGTTTCTAAATGAGATAGTTGAGCTAATGATTCTTTTTCAGATTCGATTGAATCTGCAATCGCATTAAGGAGTGCAGCTCTTTGGGTTGGGGAGGTGGCGGCAAACTTTGCTTTTATTTTTTCAGCCGCTGCAATCGCAGCGGTAACCTCTTCAAAACTGTGCTCTGCAATTGGATTTCCAACTGCTTGGCCGTTGACTGGGTTGATTGCGGTGAAAGTTTTGCTCATTTGACAACTATAACTAGAAATTTCAATTTTAAATATTCCGTGCTAGAAATCTCAATATCTAGGAGCACTTCTAGTTCGCTCAACCTTTGGTTTTCTTAGATTTCGCTTGCTCCAACAAATATTGTGCCAATGCCGTCGGCCTGATTGATCATGCTCTAGCCAAGCCACTGTATGTGGGGTTGCCATTGGAATCACCTGATCACAGCCTGGACATCGATATGGTTTATTTGAAGTAGAGCCACTAATTTTTCTTACAACAAAGATTCCATCATCATGTTCTTCGATGGATTCATTTGATGTGGATAACTCCCGCTCATCATCATGAGTGATATTTCTCTTGCCTTGACGCTTGGGCTTAGCTTTACGTGGACTCACAGGATTATTCTCCCGAATAAATTAAGTATTTATTACCAATTACGGCAGGATGTCGCCATGAGCATTGATGCAGCAATAGAAGTGCGTGGATTGAGTAAAAAGTATGGTGCTAAAACTGCAGTCGATGGCATAGATCTAACTGTTGAACGAGGTGAGATATTCGCACTCCTTGGTCCAAATGGAGCTGGCAAAACGACAACTGTCGAAATTCTTGAAGGTTATCGCCAAGCAAGTAGTGGGAATGTCAGAGTTTTAGGGTTTGATCCAGCAACCAAAGGACATGCTGCTCAAAAATGGCGAAATCAAATTGGAATTGTTTTGCAATCTACCTCAGATGCAGCAGATTTGTCGGTGCTTGAAACGATTTCTCATTATGCAAATTATTATGAAAATTCTAGAGATGTTGAACAAGTAATTGATGAGGTTGGCCTAAGAGAAAAGGTAAATGCAAAAGCTCGTGAGTTATCTGGAGGTCAGCGGCGTCGATTAGATGTTGCACTAGGCATTATCGGTTCACCTGAGCTTTTATTTCTAGATGAACCAACTACTGGATTTGATCCAGAGGCAAGAAGATCGTTCTGGGAATTGATCAGAGTATTAAAAGCAGAAGGTACAACAATCCTTTTGACAACCCATTACTTAGATGAAGCACAAGCACTAGCTGATCGAGTTGGGGTAATAAATGATGGAAAAATTCTTGAGATCGCCACCCCACAAACTCTTGGCGGTCGAAACCATGCGCCAGCTAAGGTAAGTTGGCTTGAAAATGGAGTGACAAATCAGATTCACACCCAAGATCCAACGGCAGAGGTTTTAAAACTTAGCCAACGCTTTAACGGAGATATTCCTGAGCTTGAGGTACTTAGGCCAAACCTAGAAGAGATTTATTTAAAGATGATTGGTGAACTTAAATGAACTCACTAGTTGAAACAATTCGTATTGGCTTACTTAGAAGCGGCCTGGAGTTAAAGCAATTCTTAAGACAACGAGAGTCTGTTGTCTTTACATTATTTTTTCCCGTGATATTGCTATTTATTTTTGGCACGGTGTTTAAAGACACAATCGCACCTGGTGTGACTTTCAGTCAATATTTTGTGGCCGGCATGATTGCATCTGGTTTAGTAAATACCGGTTTTCAACAACTTGCGATAACAATTCCAATGGAGCGAGATGATGGAACCTTAAAGCGCCTGCGTGGCACGCCAATGTCAGTATCTTCATACTTTATTGGCAAGGCATTACTTGTTACATTTTTAATGATCATTCAAACCGCCTTACTATTGTTTTTTGGCTCTGTGGTCTTTGATTTAAATCTGCCAACCCAAGCAAATCTTTGGTGGAACTTCACATGGCTGGTCTTATTGGGCAGTGCATGCTCAACCATTCTTGGAATCGCATTTTCCATTGTGCCCAAAAGTGGTCGTGGTGCATCAGCGGTGGTCTCTCCTATTGTGATCATTTTGCAGTTTTTTAGCGGCGTATTTTTTGTCTTTACCTCACTGCCAACTTGGATGCAGCAATTTGCTGCGCTATTTCCATTGAAATGGTTAACCCAAGGAATGCGTTCTGTTTTCTTGCCAGATAATTTTGCAGCACAAGAGGTGGCAGGTAGCTGGGAGATTGGTAAAACTGCCCTAGTTCT
>JBPCSS010000070.1:0-3498 GCA_051006855.1 Candidatus Nanopelagicus sp. | reverse complement strand
CAGATGTTAGGTCAAGAGTTAGATCTTTGGAATATTCATAAGACACCAGTTGATTGGGATTTTGTTCATAAAAACTACACCGAAGTTATTGTTGGTGGCGCAGGGTTACTGCACTCTGTATTTGAAAAGTTTTGGGTAGATCTAGATAAAAACTGTAAGTTGCCAATTACTATCTGGGGTATTGGGGTTTGCCTGCCAGATAATGATTCAGTTAAAGGTGTGCCAAAGGCAGTTGTGCAATCAGTTTTTGCTAAGGCCAAGTTAGCCAATGTAAGGGATGAGTTAACGAGAGATTTTTATCAATTAGATCCAAAGCTTTCAATCACCGCATGTCCAACCCTGGTCTATATCGCCAATAACTTTAAGGTGGCAGATAAACAAAGGTATGAAAAGAAGGTATTGCACTCATCCCATGTGGATTTAGAGCCAACCTCAACCACACCCCAAATTAAAGAGATTATTAAATCAGCAGGGTATAAGTATTTATTCACAGAAAATATTGAAACCAAAAAAGAGGGATTAAAGAAGATATTAAAGATGTATCAAGATTGTGATTATGTAGTTACCACCCGATTACATGGCGCAATCATCGCCTATGCATTTAAGCGGCCATATATTGCAATCTCCTTTGATCCAAAGATCACCGCTTTTAATCAGCTCTATGGCGGTGGTATTTGTATCTTAGATGTTAATCAACTTGCAGAAGCACTGGCCAGTGAAAAGTTTAAGGTGAAAAGTAATTACCAGCGTGAGTTAGATCGGGTGGCAGAGTTTGGCGCTTTATTTCGCTCAAACTATGCAGGCTAGCCATTCAAACTCACTTTGAGTAAACTAGGCAATCACGCAATACAACTAAAAAAAGCAAGCTACTTTATTTAAGTAACAGGGGGTGCGATATGCAGGCATCTACTGAGCAGCAAGCCTTAATTTTAGAGTTACAGTTTTTAGATAATGAAATTATGCAGGCAAATACTAAATTAAAATCTTTGCCTGAAATTGAGCAATTACTCCATATTGATAAGCGAATTACCCTGGCCAATGAGGAGTTAGCAACAGTTAAGGGTGAGGCTGATCAAATTGCCCTGGAACTTCGTCGCGGTGAGGTTGATGTTGAAACTGTTACAGATCGAATAAAAAAAGATGAAGCCAGATTGGCCTCCGGTAATGCCACGCCAAAAGAGTTAGAACAATTACAACATGAGGTTGGCACACTAAAAAAACGGCAGGAGGCATTGGAGGAGATTGAGCTTGAGATCATGATTCGAAATGATGCCGTAATCACCCGTAGTAATACATTAACTACTGATCTGAGCTCTCTTCAAACCTTAAAGGATGAGATTTCCGGCAGATTATCAAGTGCAACTACTCAGATCGAAAAGGTTGTTGCCGATAAAAATGGGGCTAGAAATCAAGTTGCTAGCAAGATAGAAAAACCATTACTTGATCTTTATGAAAAAATTCGCGCAAATAGTGGTGGGATTGGTGCATCTGCCTTAGTTGGCAACAAATGTAATGGCTGTAATTTGGCAATTAATGCTGTTGAGATGGAGCGGATTAAATCCTTAAGTAAGGATGAGTTACTAAGGTGTGAAGAGTGCCGCAGAATTTTGGTAAGGGTGTAATGCCACGTCACTTTGTCATAACTGCAGATGGTGGCAGCCGAGGAAATCCAGGCAATGCTGCCTATGGCGCAGTAGTTTATGAAAATGACCAGATAGTTAAAGAGATCGGTGCATCAATTGGCATCGCTTCAAATAATGTGGCTGAGTATGAAGGATTAATTGCAGGTTTAAAGGCGGCAAATGAGATTGATCCAGCAGCAACTATTTTGGTAAAGATGGATTCAAAGTTAGTTGTCGAGCAGATGAGTGGTAGGTGGAAGGTAAAGCATCCAAATATGCAAAAGCTGGTTAAACAAGCCTTTGCTACCCATGATCCAAAACTTGTCTCATACCAGTGGATTCCCCGCGAGGAGAACTCACATGCAGATTCAATACTTAATGATGTACTAGACAGCGGAATGTAAAAGGAGAGTAATCTTTCACCATGCTTACCGACACCTCCCGAATTCTTCACGCTGCAACTGGTAATAAATTAAGTGCAAAAGGTTGGGGCCAGGAGGCCGCCCTTCGCATGCTTGCCAACAACTTAGATCCAGCAGTTGCTGAACACCCAGAGAATTTAGTTGTCTATGGTGGCACTGGAAAAGCAGCCCGTAACTGGCAATCATTTGATGCAATTGTTAAGACTTTAACCAATTTAAAAAATGATGAGACGATGCTGGTCCAATCTGGTAAACCAGTTGGCGTATTCCAAACCAATGAGTGGGCACCACGTGTATTACTTGCCAACTCAAATCTAGTTGGCGATTGGGCAAATTGGCCTGAGTTTAGAAGGCTAGAGCAATTAGGTTTAACGATGTATGGGCAGATGACAGCTGGCTCTTGGATCTATATCGGCACCCAAGGAATTTTGCAGGGAACATATGAAACCTTTGCCGCAGTTGCCAACAAAAGATTTAATGGAACTTTGCAGGGAACGCTCACATTAACGGGCGGCTGTGGGGGAATGGGTGGCGCCCAACCACTAGCAGTAACAATGAATGGCGGAGTGTGTTTAGTTGTTGATATTGATAAAACTAGATTAGAAAAACGTATTCAAACTAGATACTTAGATGAGATTGCAAATAATCTTGATGATGCAGTGGCAAAATGTTTAAAGGCAAAAAGCGCTGGTGTGCCACTATCGGTTGGTTTAGTTGGCAATGCTGCCCAAATCTTTCCGCAACTACTGAAGATGGATATTGGAATAGATATTGTTACCGATCAAACCTCCGCCCATGATCCACTTTCATATGTGCCAATCGGTATTGAGTTTGATCAAGCAGCAAACTTTGCCAAAGATAAGCCAGAGGAGTTTTCACTTCGCGCCAAAGAGGCGATGGCAAAACATGTTGAGGCGATGGTCGGCTTTATGGATAAGGGTGCTGAGGTTTTTGATTACGGCAACTCAATTAGGGATGAAGCAAGACAGGGTGGCTTTAATCGCGCCTTTGCTTTTCCAGGATTTGTGCCGGCATATATCAGACCATTATTTTGTGAAGGAAAGGGGCCATTTAGATGGGTGGCCTTATCTGGAGATCCAAAAGATATTTATCGCACCGATAAAGCTGTTTTAGATTTATTTCCAGAAAATGAAGCATTGCATCGATGGATCACAATGGCGCAAGAAAAGGTTGCTTTCCAAGGATTGCCAGCAAGAATTTGTTGGCTTGGTTATGGTGAACGAGATAAAGCAGGTCTTGCCTTTAATGATTTAGTTGCAAAGGGTGAGGTGAAAGCACCAATTGTCATTGGCCGAGATCATTTAGATTGTGGCTCGGTTGCATCTCCCTACCGTGAGACTGAAAGCATGCTTGATGGCTCTGATGCAATTGCAGATTGGCCATTACTTAATGCGATGATCAATATTGCATCCGGTGCCTCTTGGGTTTCTATC
>JBPCSS010000069.1:0-4089 GCA_051006855.1 Candidatus Nanopelagicus sp. | reverse complement strand
CTTATGCAAATATAAGGTTGCCAGAATTGTAAGCTAAATCTCAAATGAATTTGGCGGACAAGGCCTTTACTACTGAGTTGGCTTATGGAACTTTGAGATTGCAAGGACGTCATGATTACATCGCTTCGAAATTTGTAGATCGCACTTATTCTGAAATTGATCGAAAAATCATTAATCTTTTGCGATTAGGTATCCACCAATTAACGAAGATGCGAGTTCCCGAGCATGCTGCGGTTTCGGAAACTGTTGAGGTAGCGAGATTTGTAGCGGGTGAGTCAAAAGCCTCCTATGTCAATGCGATCCTTAGAAAAGCATCTAGTACAGACAATTCACTTACCGAACTAGAAGTGCTGCCTGTTGTGAAAAGACTTTCGATTCAATATAGCCATCCAGAGTGGATAATTACTTCTTTCTATGACCAATTGCGAGATTGGGATAGTGTCGAAAAACTTTTAGATGCTAATAATCAACCTGCATCACCAGATATTGTTGCCTGGCCTACCAAATCGACTACTGCGGAATTAACTGAATTGGGTGCTAGCAGTATTTCAGGTTTTAAAAACGGCGTTAATTTAAATGTAATACCCAGCAGTTTTCAGCCAATAATTGAACGAAGAGCTGGAGTTCAAGATAGAGGCTCACAATTAGTTGTAGAGAATTTTCTTGCAACTTTACAACCTGGGCTGTCATGGTTAGATATGTGTGCAGGTCCGGGAGGTAAAGCGGCTTACCTATTTAATTCGCTCAAAGAAATCGACAGTACTGCAAAATTTCTTGCAAATGAACCGATTGCTCACCGCGCGGATTTGGTTAAAAGAGTTGTGAACAACTCACAAGTGGTGTCCTTTGATGGCACTGATGCGTCAAATTTCAATATGAAATTCGATCGAATCTTAGTTGATGCGCCTTGTACAGGTTTAGGAGCGCTCCGAAGGAGACCTGAAGCTAGATGGCGAAAAAATTTGAAAGATTTAAAAGAACTCATTTCCTTGCAACGTAGTTTGCTAGCAAGCTCATATAATCTGCTCAATGCTGGAGGAGTATTGGCCTACGTTACCTGCTCTCCTCATTTAGCAGAAACTAAAGGTCAGGTGTTGGATTTTCTTTCAGAACATCTAGATATGAAAGTATTACCTATCAATGAGATTGCTGGTTCTCACCATGAGGGCGTTCAAAGTGATGGCAGCGTTCAACTATGGACACACTTACATCAATCCGATGCTATGTACATGGTTCTGCTGAAGAAAGTGGGTTGAATACCTTTATGAATTCTAAAATCTTGATAAATCCTAGTATTTTGAATGCGAACTTTGATGATTTAGAAAATGAAATTACTAAAGTTGCTTCCACTGCTGATTTTTTGCACTTGGACATAATGGATAATGTGTTTGTCCCCAATTTCACTTTCGACCTACATCGTGCATTTGAAATTATTAACTTTTCTAAATTGCCTGTAGATGCTCATTTGATGGTGGATAATCCAGATGAAGTAGCACCCTTATACGCTGAGAATGGTTGCTATTCAGTGACATTTCACTTCGAAGCCGCTGATGATGTGGAAAACATAATTAATGATATTCGCTCAAATGGTGCCAGGGTTGGATTAGCAATCAAACCTGCAACTGATTTTGTTGATATACAGAAGTGGATTGAGAAGATAGATATGCTGTTAATTATGACTGTAGAGCCTGGATTCGGCGGTCAATCTTTTATGCATTCTCAGATGCCTAAGGTTTTGCAAGCAAGAACTTTCATTGAAAAGCTTTTGAAAAATAAACCGACATTGCAAATTGATGGGGGAGTATCTTTGGAAACAATTGCAGAGGCTGCCATAGCCGGAGCTAACTGTTTTGTCGCTGGAAGTGCGGTTTATAAATCGGATAATCCAGCGGATATGGTCTCCAACCTACGAGAACTTGCTCGTAAGAATTATCCTTTTTAAATAGAGATACCCATCAAAAGTAGTACCGTTGAAAGATCTCTGTTACTTATCGTAGTATCGGCTGCAGCGGCAACTTTTGGTTTGGCATTAAATGCAATTCCTAAACCGGCTGCCTTTATCATTTCTACATCATTTGCTCCATCACCGATGGCAACGGTCTGCTCCAAAGAAACTCTTTCTTGATTTGCGAACTCTTCTAGCGCGATTCTCTTTGCCTGACTGTCAATCAATGGCCCATCCAATTCTCCTGTCAGCGTACCGTTATTGATTTCAAGCTTGTTGGCACGATAAAATTCTATATTCAAAGATTTTAATATAGGTTCAATCACCTCTATAAACCCGCCAGAGACCACTCCAACTTTATGTCCTTGTTGTTGAAGTACTTCTACTAATTTTTTTGCACCTTTAGTTAAGGTTATTTCATCTCGTACTTTATTCAATATGTTTTGATCTAATCCTTTCAAAAGGCCAACGCGTTTTAATAATGCTGTCTTGAAATCTAAGTCTCCCGCCATAGCTTTGTCGGTGATTGCCTCTATTTCATTTGATTGCCCGGCGGCTTTACCTAGAAGATTGATCACTTCTTGCTCGATCAAGGTCGAATCCATGTCCAACATAACAATGCGTTTGGATTTTCGCTGTAATCCTCCCGGTTCGACTGCAAGATCAATTTTGTTCTCAATAGCAACTGATGCCAAGGCTCCTTGAACTTCCTTTAAAGAATTATTCGGGATACTCAATTCCAACTCGATAGAAATTAGTGGTTCAACAGCGGTTCGCTTAATCGCAGAAATATTGCCACCCAATTTGGCAATTTGAGAAGCAACTGCTGCTAACCCGGATGGTTTAATTGCATTTCCAACAATTACAACACGAAGTGTTTCGCCAGAAATAGTAGTTGAGTCCTGCTGGGTAAAATCAATTGCAATATCCAACCCAATTTGCTCCTGCAAAGCGTTCAAATCTTCAACAATCGCCTCTGCATGAGCCTCGTCAAGTGAGAGTAATACTGTCAAAAGTAAGCGATCTCTAATAATTAGCTGCTCGATATCTAATATAGTTACTGAAAATGCAGATAAAACTTGCATTAAGTTCTCGGTGATACCTGGGCGGTCTTCGCCTGATACGAGTATTAAGCCGGTAAAGATGGCTTTATTTTCAATCGGCATTGGCTCAGATTAACCATATTCCCCCTTCAGGCGAGGTATCTTTCACTCCTATGGGCGCAATATTGGAGTTATCAAATGTAACTGTGCGCCGAGGTGAACGGATCATCCTTGGACCGGTGGATTGGCGCGTGGAAGAGGGACAGCGTTGGGTTGTCTTAGGTCCTAATGGCGCAGGAAAGACAACATTGTTGCAAGTATGTTCGTCGTTGATACACCCAACTACTGGTGAAATAAAGATTTTAGAGCAAACCCTGGGCAAGGTAGATGTTTTTGAATTGCGCACCAGAATTGGTTTGACCTCTTCAGCCTTAGTTGAACAAATTCCAAACGAGGAGTTAGTCATGGACGTAGTGCTAACCGCAGCCTATGCAATGTTGGGCCGGTGGCAGGAACAATATGATCTCTGGGATGAATCTCGTGCGATGGCACTATTAACAGCTTTAGGAGTTCGCGAGTTAGGAACACGACTTTTTGGTTCACTTAGCGATGGTGAAAAGAAACGGGTTCAAATCGCTCGTGCGTTAATGGCAGATCCAGAACTTTTGCTTTTGGATGAACCTGCTTCATCACTAGATTTGGGTGGAAGGGAGGACCTTCTCAAGCGAATTGAAACCTTTGCTCGTGATCCATTGGCGCCAGCAACTGTGATAGTTACTCACCATATAGAAGAAATTCCGGCCGGTACTACTCACGCTCTATTACTCAAGGATGGTGCTGTGGTGGCCCAGGGGGTAATTGCCCAGGTGATAAATAATCAAAACCTCAGTCACGCTTATGGATTGCCGATAACGGTGGATTCAGTAGGTGGCCGCTATTTTGCTCGTGCCAACTAATCTAAATGCCTTAGTACCTCTCCCTTGGCGGGAGATTATTGATTCTGACAAATTGATTGAAATTTCAAATAAACTTAATTCTAATTTTCTTCCTGATTCTAAACTTATATTCAAAGCTTTAGAGTGCGCTCCACAGGATGTGAAA
>JBPCSS010000068.1:0-18189 GCA_051006855.1 Candidatus Nanopelagicus sp. | reverse complement strand
GATCAAGTGCTGCAATGAAACCTTTACCAGCCTTAACCTGATCAAACATTTGCTGATTCATATTTCCTCCTTCGATTCAATAGGTGTTAGTGTAATAGGTAATAAAGTTGGATTAGGACAGGGGCGATAAATATGGCATTTCTTCGACTAAATGGTTTACGTAGTATTGAGTTTGGCACCCCGGGACCCATGCGAGATCATTTGAATGATTTGATTATTAATGCAAATAAGCGAGCCACTGCGGGTTTATTAATGGAGGATTACATTGATGAGGGTGAGGAAATTGAGTTTGTTGGCGAACAGCTAGCAATTTTAGATAACCAGCAGAAACAGATCGGCATCATCAAAGTAACAAGAGTTGAGGTTTTGGAGTTTAAGGATGTACCGACTGAGTTTGCACTTGCAGAAGCAGAGGGAGACTTATCTGGGGATGATTTTCGAAAGAGTCATTTTAAGTTCTGGAGTTCAGTTGGGATTGAAGTTGTACCTGGGACCAAAGTGGTGACTGTTTACTTTGATTTAGAAAAATAACGTGGACGATACTGGGATCGAACCAGTGACCCCGTCCATGTCAAGGAAGTACGCTACCGCTGCGCTAATCGTCCGTTAACTTAAAGTCTACTAGCGACCGAAATCATCCTCAACACGTTCAATATCATCCTCACCGAAGTAAGTTCCAGTTTGCACTTCAACAAAGATTAATTCACTGTTGCCAGTGTTGCTAATTCGGTGCAACATGCCTTGCGGAACTTGAATTACTGAACCGGCTGTTACAGGTTGAACTTTGCCATCTAAAGTTACTTCACCGCTTCCTTGGGTTATATACCAGTGCTCACTTCGTTTTTGATGACGTTGGTATGACAGGCGTTTACCGGGGAGGACATGAATAGATTTAACTTTGTAATTTGCCGCCTCCTGTAATACCTCATACCGACCCCAGGGGCGCTCAGATTTTTCTAGCATGGAAATACTTTAACCCTTAAACTACCAAGATGAGCAATCTCATCGCTAAACCTTCAAAATTACCCTCAAATCAATTTGATCATTTCTATAAGGGTGGCAACCGAATCGGCAAACTACGCAATGGTCCAGGTGGACCAATGCGACCAGAGGAGTGGATAGCATCAACTACCACCAGGTTTGGTGAAGAGGTGAATGGACTCTCAAAACTAGAGAATGGTCAATTACTACGGGATGTTATAGCTGCAGACCCAATTAATTGGTTAGGGGAGAAACACTATGCAAAGTTTGGATCTTCCACTGAGATTCTAGTCAAACTCTTAGATCCTGATCAAAGATTGCCAGTTCACTATCATCCAAATATAAGTTTTGCTAAAGAAAATCTGCATATGAATCATGGCAAGACTGAAGCTTGGATTATTTTAGATGCACCGGTGGGTGCAAAGGTTGGCATCGGTTTTAAAGAGGTGATGAGTAAGGCCGATATTGCCGCAATGGTGGAAAATCATGATTCAGCTGGCTTGTTGAAATCTTTAGTTTTTAAAGAGGTTAAGGCTGGGGATGCGATATTTGTGCCAGCAGGAGTTGTGCATGCCATTGAGTCTGGAATTTTTGTGTTAGAGCTGCAAGAACCAACTGATTTATCAATCCTGCTCGAATGGGATGGATTTGCAGTTGATGGCGATAAGGATGGCCACTTAAATCTTGGATTTGCTACCGCGCTGGATGCACTGCGATTAACACCACTATCACCCGGTGAAGAGCAAGAGATAATTACAAAGTTTGATATTGGTGGTCAAAGCAGTGGTGCGATATTTAATCCAATCGCAAATCCTTTTTTCAGAGCAGATTATTTAACACCAACTCATTCCAAGATTGAATCAGGGTTTGGAGTCTTCTTGGCACTAGCTGGAGATGGAAAAATGATCTTTGACACAGATCAAACTTTAAGTGTTCAGCAAGGTGATGCAATCGTTATTCCATATTGTGCTGGCGGTTTTACATTGAAGAATTGTTCTGGAATTTTATCTAGACCACCTGCTGCTTAATTTTTAAATGGAGGTCGGAACGGGATTTGAACCCGTGTAGCGGGATTTGCAGTCCCGAGCCTCGCCTCTCGGCCATCCGACCTTGCTTTTCCCAGTTTAGAAAACTTTCCTAGAGAGCGGACGACCGGGTTCGAACCGGCGACCTGAACCTTGGCAAGGTTCCGCGCTACCAACTGCGCTACGTCCGCGTAAGTGCGTGGGCGAAATCTATCGCATCCTGCCACCCTTGGCACAATTGATTTTTTTTCACACCTTTTCTATCGCAGGAGGTAGCGTTCAAACATGGAGTTATCGCAAGCTACCTTTTGGATGGCAGGTCGACTTGCCACTAATTGTGTTGAGATTTCAGATGATCCAAGCAGCCTAGATAAGCCAGGCTTCTGGGCGGTAGTAAATACCTTTGAGGGGCAATGGTTTTGCGCAAGATTTGCAAATGTAATTGATGCACCACTGCCGCATTTAAGTTGGCAGGGGATTGAAAGTAATTGGCACTCCTCGCAAACCCAAGATCTTTATCAAAAAAATGTTGAACTAATCAAAGAAAAGATTGCAGCCGGAGATATTTACCAAGTAAATCTTTGTCGAGTGTTATCTACAAAATCTTCTCAAAGTTTGCAGGGGTTGGCCAAGAGATTGCAAGCAGATAATCCAGCACCTTATGCCAGCTACCTAAAGTTGCCCGGACTTGAAATTGCCTCAGCTTCGCCAGAGCTGTTTTTAGAACGTAGGGGTGCATTTATTAAATCCACACCTATCAAAGGCACTTCAAGGGTGGGTGATTTTGGCGAAAAGGATCGTGCTGAGAATGTGATGATCGTTGATTTAATGCGAAATGATTTTGGCAGTATCTGTGAAAATGGCAGTGTTGATGTCCCAAGATTGTTAGCAACAGAGTCACACCCTGGTTTGTTCCACTTAGTTTCTGACGTGGTGGGCAGATTAAAAAGTGGAATTAGTTGGAGTCAGATAGCCAAAGCACTACTGCCGGCCGGTTCCATAAGTGGAGCACCTAAATCTTCTGCACTGAGAAGCATCGCTGAGATTGAGCAAATCAAGCGTGGTCCTTATTGCGGCGTAATTGGTTTTGTTGAAAATGATCAAGCGATACTCTCCGTTGGTATTCGTATATTTTGGTCCACAGGCAATAATCAGATTCATTTTGGAACTGGCGCTGGTATTACATGGGCAAGTGATCCAGAAAGTGAATGGGAAGAAACGGCGTTGAAGGCAAGAAGATTAATCTCAATTGCATCTGGGGTGTTGGTATGAAATTACTTGTAAATGGAAAGGTAGTAAGTGAGCCTTTGGCTTTGCCTTTTTCGCTCTCCTTTATTCGAGGAGATGGGTTATTTGAAACGATTCTTGGAATAGATGAAAAAATTATAGCTTGGCAACGACACTATGAACGATTGGCCAAGAGTGCTGAAAAACTATTAATTACTATCCCGGCGAAAATAGATATTGAGGTTGGGATAAATCAGTTGTTAAAGGGTGAGATTGGAAAATCTCGCATAAGAGTTGCAGCACTTGCAGATGGCACCTGGTTGGTTGCAGTTGAGGCGGCGGATGATTCAAATAAATTGCCAAGCTTAATAAAAATGAATCAAGTGATAAATTCAAACTCACCTTTGTCTGGCATTAAATCAATCTCGTATGGTCAATCAATGTTGGCAGTTCGAACTGCCCAAGCTCGCGGATATAGTGATGGGGTTTATCTAAATCAAAATGGTGATGTGGTGGAGACGGGTTCGGCAAACATAATTATTTTGAAAGGCGAAAAATTCATCACTCCTGCTTTGGAAACCGGCTGTTTGCCTGGAATTACTCGGCAAATCTTAATTAAAGATTTTGGTGTAGTAGAAGAATTATTCAATTGGGATCAACTTTTAGAAGCTAATGGGGTATTTCTCTGTTCTTCGATTCGATTATTGACGCCAGTGAGCAGAGTTGAAGATAAGTTATTTGAAAATACCCAGATCGGTATGAAATTAATTGGTGAATTCGAACAACACATCAGGAGTAAGATAGAGGTATGAACCCAGTAATAAAGCGAGTTTTAGTTGGCTTTGTTGGAGGATTCATAACGCTTGTGGGTGTGGTTGCATTAGTAGCACCTGGCCCTGGCTGGTTAATTATTTTTACCGGACTTGGTATTTTGGCATCAGAGTTTGCATGGGCAGCTCGAGTTTTAACCTCAGCTAAAGGCGTTGCTAATCGGGCAGCGAATGCGGCAAAGATAAAGAAAAAGCATCGCTTGATGATTATTGCAGGCGTTATATTTTTATCACTTGTTTTATTAGTTATTTGGTACGAATACACCTTTTAATTCGCCACCTTTACCGCCGCCTTTGATAACCTAGCGGTATGTCGGCTCAGATCAAGATCACTGTAAATGGTGTTTCAAAAGAGATTCAAAGTGATCAAAAACCAACCCATCTCTTTGCTGATCAACCGGATGTGGTGGTTTGCAGGATCAATGGCGAGCTCAAAGATTTATGGAGTGATTTAGTAGAAGGTGATCAGGTTGAATCGGTTTTAATTTCATCAGAAGATGGATTAAATGTTTTACGCCACTCGACTGCCCACGTTTTAGCCCAGGCAGTGCAAGAAGTTTTTGCAGATACCAAGTTAGGAATAGGCCCTCCGATTAGAGATGGTTTTTACTACGACTTTGATCCTAAAAATCCATTTACACCTGCAGATTTAGAAAAACTAGAAAGTGCCATGCGTAAGATCATTAAAGCTGGCCAGAGATTTCGTCGTCGCATCACAACTGAGAAAGAGGCACTAGTTGAGTTAAAGGCCGAGCCTTATAAATGTGAACTAATCGGATTGAAAGGAAATGCAGCCGGTGATGATTCAAGTGTGGAAATTGGTGGATCAGTATTAACTATTTATGACAACTTAGGCAGAGATGGCAATCCAGTGTGGAGTGATTTATGTCGTGGACCTCACCTGCCATCAACTAAACATATTCCAGCCTTTAAATTAATGCGAGCAGCCGGTGCTTATTGGCGAGGATCTGAGAAGAATCCGATGTTGCAACGAATATATGGAACAGCATGGCCAACTCAAGAAGCTCAAGATGCTTATCTGCATTTATTAGCGGAGGCAGAAAAACGAGATCATCGAAAACTTGGAGCAGAGTTAGATTTATTTTCTTTTCCAGAGGAGATTGGTTCAGGTCTTGCAGTCTTTCATCCAAAAGGTGGAATTGTTAGAAGAGCGATGGAGGATTACTCTCGCAAACGTCATGAAGAAGAAGATTATCAATTTGTTTACTCGCCACATTTGACTAAGGCTGCTTTATTTGAAACTAGCGGACATTTGCAATGGTATGCAGATGGAATGTATCCACCAATGGTTATGGATGAAGAGTTACATGCGGATGGCACAATTAAAAAGCCAGGCCAAAAATATTACATGAAGCCTATGAACTGCCCATTTCATAATCTAATATTTCAATCATCACCTAAGTCCTACCGCGATTTACCGCTGCGATTATTTGAGTTTGGCACCGTATATCGTTATGAAAAATCTGGCGTGGTTCATGGCATTACCAGAGCACGTGGTTTTACCCAAGATGATGCACATATTTACTGCACAAAAGAACAGATGGCAGATGAGCTTGATTCACTTTTAACTTTCGTACTAAATCTTCTAAGAGATTATGGCTTAACTGACTTTTATTTGGAGTTATCAACTAGAAACCCAGAGAAATCGGTTGGCGAGGAGAAAGATTGGCAAGACGCAACAAATGCTCTTCAACAAGCGGCAGAAAAACAAAAATTAGAGTTGGTCTTAGATCCAGGTGGAGCAGCCTTCTATGGACCAAAAATCTCAGTACAAGCACGGGATGCGATTGGAAGAACCTGGCAGATGTCAACGATTCAGGTCGATTTCCAACTACCTCAAAGATTTGATTTAGGTTACGCAGCATCCGATGGATCGCGTAAACAACCAGTGATGATTCACAGAGCATTGTTTGGTTCGATTGAAAGATTTTTTGGTGTGTTAACTGAACATTACGCAGGTGCTTTCCCCCCTTGGTTGGCGCCAGTACAAGTTAGAGGTATTCCAGTTGCTGACTCAATTAACCCCTATCTTCAAGATGTCATTAAACAATTTAAGAAGGCGGGTATAAGAGCAGATATCGACCTCTCAGATGATCGAATGCAGAAGAAAGTGCGCAATGCTCAACTGGAGAAGATTCCATTTATGTTAATAGCAGGGGATGAAGACATGTCTGCTAAGGCAGTTTCTTTTAGATACCGAAACGGTGAACAGAAGAATCAAATTCCCATTCAGCAAGCAATTGATGAAGTACTAGCTTCAATAAAAGATCGCAAGCAAATATAAATGAGTGACCAAGTTATTTCTGGTGGCGCAGGAATGCCAGACAGTTGGCAAAGGCTCTGGGCACCACATCGAATGTCTTATTTAGAGGGTGAAAACCGTCCTCTACCTGGAAATGAAATACCTTGTCCGTTTTGTCGAATTACTAATTTAAGTGATGAGGAAGCATTAATTGTTGCAAGAGGCAAAGAAGCTTATGTAGTGATGAACTTATATCCATACAACGCTGGCCACCTTCTAATTTGCACAAATCGACATGTAGCAGAGTTGCCAGATTTATCTGTTTCAGAACGTAATGAGGTACAGGAATTAACTGCACACGCGATGAAAGTACTTCGAAAGGTCAGCAATGCAGTTGGATTTAATATAGGAATTAATCAAGGCGCTGTATCAGGTGCTGGGATTGCTGGTCACTTACATCAACATGTAGTGCCAAGATGGGGTGGGGATGCAAATTTTATGCCGATAATTGGTAAGACGAAAGTATTGCCAAAACTTCTGCACGAAAGCAGACAACAATTAGCTGCGGCTTGGGATCAAATCTAAGAAACGTTTAATCTCAGCAACACCTAATTTGTTTTTAGGCAACAGCGGAATGGCTGGAATTATTAATCCCGCAGTGAATTGTTCCCAACCTCCTTCCATTAAAGAGTTATGTAACTCCTCTTTAAATTCTAAAATTAACTCCTTATGTTCACTATCACTTGGAATATTTGCAACTTTATCAGTTGAGTAATCGGTGATCATTTGATCTTCAAGATTTATAAGTGCTGTCGGCTCTCCATTATCAGAGTGCAAAACTAAGTAGGGAGTCACAACCGGTTCCAGCATTTTTCCAACTATCGCACTCATATCTTCAAAATCAACATCTCCATCATCAAAATCAATAACCGCTACTATCGTTGGTATATACAGCTCTCTAAAGGTGTGCCACTGTGAGACTAGTTTCGGATCGATGCCGGTTTTTGCGCTGGCCACAACCACCACCACATCTGCGGTAATCAATGTTGGGTCATCGATATTGGCGGATGGAAGACCAAGTAGAGATGAAATTTGCTGATTCTCAGGAGATATTCCAAGGACAAACCGTGCGTTAATTAGGTTGGCCATGATCGATAAGCCTACGATGGGAATTATGTTGCAGCGTTCATTACGTGATCCTGTCGCGAAAATTATTGCTCCCTTGGTCAAAATTTTGATCAAATTGCGTATCAGCGCCAATTTAATATCAACCATAGGTGGTGTTGGCAGCGTATGCAGTGCACTCTATTTCTTCCCAAATGGCGATTTTTTACTTGGAGTTATTTGGGTAGCCGCATTTGTGCTTTTTGATCTTTTTGATGGCGCTGTTGCTAGAGCTTCAAATAAGGGAGTCAGTAAATGGGGAGCGGTTCTAGATTCAACTCTTGATCGTCTAAGTGATGCGGCTATTTTTGTTGGTGGGTTAATGTTTTTTATCACGAGTGACGACAAAATAGTCCCCTTATTTTTAATAACAGCAATTGCATCATTTATGGTTTCATATATCAAAGCTAGGGCAGAATCTCTAGATATCGTTTGTAATGGAGGTATTGCCGAACGTAGTGAGCGTTTGATCATTGCCTTAACTGCTTATGGATTACACGGTTTAGGGATTGATTATGCGATGGTAATTGGGCTTTGGATACTGGTTTTATTATCAATATTTACCATGGCACAAAGAATGTTGATTGTTTATAAAGCGGTGAAGTAAATGTATTTACTCTATTTGTTAGCCTGGAAAATAATTGCGTTACTCCCAGAGAAATCCGCCTACAAACTCGCTGATTTTGTTTCGGATCGAATTTATAAAAAGAATGGAAAAGGAATTAAACGACTTCGAAACAATTATGGTCGAGTGATGCCCGAGTACTCTTTACAAAAATTAGAGGAGTTAACAAAGCTAGGAATGCGTTCCTATCTCCGGTATTGGTTTGATACTTTCCGTTTGAGCAAATGGAGTAAAAACAGAATTATTTCAACTACAGAAGTAATCAGAGAGAATTTGCTCCGAGATCCTATTAAGTCCAAGCAGGGTTGTATTGTGGCTTTGCCACACGCCGGAAATTGGGATCACGCGGCAGCTTACTTTTGTTCGACGGGAATCACTTTAACTGCGGTGGTAGAAAAACTTAAACCAGAGGCCATATTTAAAAAGTTTTTAGCCTACCGAGAGAGTATTGGAATTGAAGCAATAAGCCATAAAGAAAAAACTATTCCGATACTTACACAACGATTACAAGCTGGCAAATTAATTGCATTAGTTGCTGATAGAGATATGTCTAGAAATGGAATCGAGGTTAGTTTTTTCGGCAAGACTTCCAAGATGCCTGCAGGACCAGCCATTTTGGCCTTAAATACAGGGGCGCCACTAATTACCGCTTACGTCCGCTACACACCTGGTGGAATTGAAATAATTTTTGATGAAACCATTAAGCCAACTAATACTGGAAGTGAAGAGGAACAGATTAGAATTATTACACAATCTATTGCTGATAATTTTGCAAAACGAATCAAGGAATATCCAGTTGATTGGCATATGCTGCAAAGGATTTGGATAGATGAAGAATATTAGAATTGGAATGGTATGTCCTTATGGTTGGGACACGCCTGGTGGAGTTCAAACCCATATTCGTGATCTAGCAGAGCATTTAATTGAAGAAGGTCACTTCGTTTCAGTTTTAACACCGATATCAGATGATTCAGTCAAACATGAAGAGTACGTTGTAAATGCTGGTAAACCAATCTCTATTCCAGTTAATGGATCTGTGGCTCGAGTTTTGTTTGGACCGATTGCAAGCTCTCGAGCAAAACAATGGATTGCTAGTGGCGACTTTGACCTTCTTCATTTACATGAGCCAGCAATACCTTCCCTTTCTTTATTAGCCTGCTCAGCCGCAGAAGGGCCATTAGTTGGCACCTTTCATGTTTCAACTCCTAAGAAAAAAGCTATTTATGCAATTGGTCCAATTCTGGAGCCAATCGTAGAGAAGTTAAATGCACGAATAGCTGTTAGCGAATTAGCCAGGTCAACACTCAAAGATCACTTTGATACTGATGCAGTAGTAATCCCAAATGGAATTGATGGTCAAAAATATGCAAATGCGAAAATCAACAGTGAATACTCAAGTGCTAATACCGTCGGATTTATTGGGCGGATTGGGGAACCAAGGAAAGGCTTGCAAGTTTTGATTGATTGCTTGCCAATCGTTGCAAGGTTTATCCCAGATGTGAAATTCTTAGTAGCAGGTCCAGGAGATAGCAGTGAGTTTACAAAGAAATTAAACCCGCAACTAAAGAGCCGTATTCAATTTCTTGGATTACTAACTAATGAGGAAAAAGAGAGTTTCCTAAAATCTGTGCAAATTTACGTTGCTCCAAACACTGGCAGCGAATCCTTCGGCATAATTTTAACTGAAGCGCTATCAGCCGGTACCGCGGTAGTTGCTAGTGATATTCCTGCCTTTAAAGCAGTTTTAGAGAATGGTGAGATTGGTGAATTATTTAGAAATGAAGATTCGGCTGACTTAGCTAAAGTTTTAGTTGCTTTACTAAGAGATGATGATAAACGCAAACGATTAGGTGAACTAGGTAGATTGAGCGCGCAAAAATATGATTGGCAGGTAGTTGCAGAGCAGATTGAGAATGTTTATGAAATGGCAATTGCTGGAGGACAACGAGTAACTCTTGCCTCTGAGAATCGATTTTGGAGCAGAAGATGAACTTCCAAACCCTTGTGATAATTCTTTTTGTCGTTTTAATCGGATGGTATTTGTCATTTTCTGCTTCAAGATTAGATCGTTTGCACCATAAGGTAGAAACTTCTTGGGCAACTCTGGTAGCACTCTTGCAGCAACGTGCTGCACTGGCTCATGAAATTGTTGCAGAATCTAATTTAGATCCAGCCACTGCCTACTTAATCTCAAGCGCAGCGGCTGCAGCACGAAATGCAAATATCATTGAAAGATCTTCGGCTGAAAGCGTGTTATCTGAATCATTGAAATTGGTTCAAGGTGCCGCAATAGATCACTCATTAGAATTGCCATCTGATTTATTGGTTGAGTTATCGGATATAACTGGCAAGGTAAAGATTGCCATAAATATTCATCTAGAGGCGGTGAATGCAACTAGAAATGTTAGATCTAAACCACTAATTAGATTATTTAGATTAGCTGGTAAAGCTCCCGCCCCAATTCGTTATGCCTTCGAGGATGATATTTTGTGAAATTAGTAAGAAGATTACTGCTTTTTATTTCATTAACCGTGATCATACTTTCACTGACCGGGACTGCTGATTTACCAAAACTGCCATTAGTTAAAGAAGAGCCAAAGAATTTCTTTACTGGCCTTGCGGGAGAGAATAAACAAATTTTGGTCGTTAAAATTGATGATACAAACGCAGCTCATCCTCAAATTGGAGTGGAGTCTGCCGATGTTGTTTATGTTGAACAGGTGGAGGGTGGTTTAACAAGATTGGCGGCGATTTATACATCAAAGCTTCCGCCATTAATTGGTCCAATCAGATCTGCTCGAATTTCAGACATTGAATTATTAGCTCAGTTTGGTCGAGTGGGATTCGCATACAGCGGCGCGCAAGCCAAGATGCGACCAGTAATTGCAGCAGCTAATTTAGAAAATCTCTCAGCGGAGCGAAATCCGCCTTCTATCTATGGTAAAGATTCTAATCGGCAGGGCCCGGTCGATATGATTTTAAAACCTGATTTATTGCTCCAACGAGCCAATGCAAATCCCAAGATTAGAATTGAAACTGCTACTGCCTCGGTTTTTCCATTTGGTGATGCACCAAAGGGTGAAACAACTACCGCAGTGGCAAAGGTCAAATGGCCAAGTGCTAAGTATGAATTGCGTTGGGATAGCACCAGCGCAAAATGGTTGATATATTTTAACGAAAAGCCAAATATGGCTGCTAATGGTGAGCAGTTATACGCTGATACTGTAATAATTCAAATAGTTTCGATTACACCATCTATTTATGGCGATAAGTTCGGTGAAATTACTCCGTTCAGTAAAACAACTGGAAGCGGCAAAGCGGTGATGCTGCGGGATGGTTTTAGTTATCAAATTAGCTGGCAACGTAATTCTCAAACCGATGTGACTACTTGGAAGAGTGAAGATGGCGGCGTCGCCAACTTCAAGCCTGGGCGTACTTGGATTTTCTTAACCGATAAGGAGCCAGTTTTAACCCCGTAATCAGCCTGCCGGTGTGAGCAAGGCTTCATTTAACTGTTTTTATAGCACTGAAGTAATTAGTACACTAGGGGGCTAGATAATCGCAGGGGAGAAAAATGTCTAAAGAAACAGGCACAGCACGAGTAAAGCGCGGCATGGCAGAAATGCTCAAGGGCGGCGTGATTATGGATGTTGTAAATGTTGAACAGGCCAAGATCGCTGAAGATGCTGGCGCTGTTGCAGTGATGGCGCTAGAGCGCGTACCTGCAGATATACGTGCTCAAGGCGGCGTTGCGCGTATGTCCGATCCAGACATGATTACTGCGATTCAAGCTGCTGTTTCAATTCCAGTAATGGCAAAGGCAAGAATCGGACATTTTGTTGAAGCTCAAGTTTTACAAACACTCGGAGTTGATTACATCGATGAGTCCGAAGTTCTTACTCCGGCAGATTATGCCAACCATATTGATAAATGGAATTTCACTATTCCATTTGTATGTGGCGCAACAAATCTAGGAGAGGCACTTCGTAGAATTAATGAAGGTGCTGCAATGATCCGGTCTAAAGGTGAAGCTGGCACCGGCGATGTTTCAAATGCAACTACACATATGCGAACTATTTCCGCAGAGATCCGAAGATTAACTTCAATGCGCGAAGATGAGTTATTCGTTGCGGCTAAAGAATTGCAAGCACCTTATGAATTAGTAAAAGAGGTAGCGAGCACAGGAAAATTGCCAGTAGTGCTATTTACTGCTGGTGGAATTGCAACCCCGGCTGATGCAGCGATGATGATGCAATTAGGAGCTGATGGGGTATTTGTTGGTTCTGGAATCTTTAAATCTGGAGATCCTGCCAAACGCGCTGCTGCATGCGTTAAGGCAGTTACCTACTTCACCGATGCGAAAGTTATTGCTGATGTCTCACGTGGTTTAGGGGATGCGATGGTTGGTATAAATGTTGCAGATATTCCCGTGCCACACCGGTTAGCGGAGCGGGGCTGGTAATTGTGAAAATTGGAGTACTTGCACTCCAAGGCGACGTTCGCGAACATATCCAATCCTTAAGTGATTGTGGAGTTGATGCGCGTGCCGTTAAAACAAAAGAAGAAATAAGTGAAATTTCTGCCTTAGTTATTCCGGGCGGTGAATCAACAACTATTGCAAAACTTGCCAGGGCATTTGATTTAATGGATTTAATAAAGGATCGAATTAAATCTGGAATGCCAACATACGGTTCCTGCGCAGGCATGATTTTATTATCTGATGTGGTTAAAGATGCAATCCAAGGGCAGGAAACTTTTGGTGGAATAGATATGGTGGTCCGCCGAAATGCTTTTGGTCGTCAAGTTGATTCATTTGAAACAGATCTAAAATTTAAGGGTATAACCGAACCTGCAGTCAGAGCTGTGTTCATTCGCGCCCCTTGGGTTGAATCTGTAGGAGCATCAGTTGAGGTACTTGCTGAAATCACTGATGCAAAAGGAGTAAAACATCCAGTAGCTGTGCGATCCGGCCATCTTCTGGCCACTTCATTTCACCCAGAGTTAACTGGTGATAATCGTGTTCATAGGTTTTTTGTTGAAAATATTTGCCGCGAACTAGCCGGGTCTAAAGGTTAATTGGATAAATCATGAGCGGCCATTCCAAGTGGGCAACTACTAAACATAAGAAAGCAATCATTGATTCAAGGCGTGCTAAAAACTTTGCCAAGTTAATTAAGGCAATTGAAGTTTCTGCTCGTGCTGGTGGTGCTGACGTTTCAGGAAACCCAACTTTATTTGATGCAATCGCCAAGGCAAAGAAGAATTCCGTTCCCGCTGACAACATCGATCGCGCAATTAAACGAGGAGCCGGACTTGAAACTGGTGGCAAAGAGTGGGAAACCATCATGTATGAAGGTTATGCAGCCGGTGGCGTGGCCCTATTAATTGAGTGTCTATCTGATAATCGAAATCGCGCTGCCTCTGAAGTACGCGTTGCGGTAACTCGAAATGGTGGGAATATGGCAGATCCTGGCTCCGTTTCTTATCTCTTTAATCGCAAGGGCGTAGTGATTGTTTCAAAAAATAATGGCAAGGTTACTGAAGATTCACTTCTTGAGGTTGTTTTAGATGCTGGTGCCGAAGAGGTAAATGATTTGGGAGATTCATTTGAGGTTGTTGCGCAACCCTCTGATTTGGTTGCTGTGCGTACATCCTTGCAAACTGCAGGTATTGATTATGAATCAGCCGAAACTTCATTTCTACCAACTATGTCAATACCAATTGATTCAGAAACTGCAAAGAAGGTATTTGAATTGATTGAAGCAATCGAAGAGCTAGATGATGTGCAAAATGTTTACGGCAATTTTGATGTTTCAGATGAAGTGATGGCGAGCCTTAGTTCATAATTTTTTATCGCTGATTAGGCTTGCCTTATGCGCGTTTTAGGGATTGATCCTGGTTTGACTAGGTGTGGGATTGGCATTGTTGACTCAGTCGGACCTCAAAGGCTAGAAATGGTTGGGGTTGGAGTTATTAAAACCGATATTGATGCTGGTCTTGAATTTAGATTATTAGAGTTAGAAAAAGAGATCTCAACTTGGATCACTAAATTCAAACCAGATGTAATCGCAGTTGAGCGAGTTTTTTCTCAATTAAATGTTAAAACTGCAATGGCAACCGGCCAAGCTGCAGGAGTGGCTTTACTTTTGGCGGCCAAGGCAGGAATACCTGTTGCTCTACACACACCTAGTGAGGTCAAAGCGGCAGTGACTGGTTCTGGTCGCGCTGATAAAAAACAGGTGGCGCAAATGGTCAAGCGTTTACTTAAATTGAAGGAAATTCCAAAACCCGTAGATAGCACCGATGCTTTGGCACTTGCAATCTGCCATCATTGGCGAGGAGTTGGTAATGCCAGATTGGCAAGTGCCAAGAAGAAGGCAATTAAAAAGCGATGATTAGTTTAATTACTGGAACTGTTAAGTCCACTTCAATAAGTTCAATTGTCGTTGAAGTTGGTGGAGTGGGCGTGCTATTACAGGTCCCGATAAGAATTGCGGCAAAAATTCAAAATGGCGAAAAGGTCAGTTTTCATACTTATCTAATCGTGCGGGAGGATGCGTTAACACTTTACGGCTTTAGTGAAATTGTCGATCGAGATTTTTTTGAACTACTTTTATCAGTAACTGGAATTGGTCCTAAAGTTGCTCAATCAATCCTGGCAAATAGTGATGCGAGCACAATCGCGAATGCCGTTATTACCTCTAATTTGAAAGTTTTAGAATCAGTTCCTGGGTTAGGAAAAAAAGGTGCGCAACGTTTGGTTCTTGAGCTGAAAGATAAAGCAGCATCATTTGCTGGCGGTAAAACAGTTTCAAATCTTGCAACATCGAATCAGGTAGAAAATGCGCTGCAAGGCCTTGGCTATTCCAGTAAGGAATCTGCAGCGATGCTAAATGAGGTAATCAAGGAAGAGGCGATTGAAGGATTAAGTGCTGCTCAGATACTGAAATTGGCACTTAAAAGATCTGGAAAACAATGATGAGTGAACGAATTTCCGATCAGGGTGCTGATGATGCAGAACGTGTTGCAGAGTTAGCCCTACGACCTAAAAATTTAACTGAGTTTGTAGGTCAACTAAGAGTAAGAGATCAATTGAACTTATTGCTTTCAGCAGCAAAGCAGCGCAAAGCCACCGCAGATCACATACTTTTTTCTGGACCACCTGGTTTAGGCAAAACCACTTTGGCAATGATTGTGGCAGCAGAGATGGATTGTCCGATTCGAATCACCTCAGGACCTGCGATACAACATGCCGGAGATTTAGCTTCTATTCTCTCCTCTTTGGTGGAGGGAGAGATTTTATTTTTAGATGAAATTCATCGCATGTCACGTCCAGCAGAGGAGATGCTTTATTTAGCGATGGAGGATTTTCGGGTTGATGTGATAGTTGGAAAGGGAGCTGGTGCAACATCGATTCCACTAGAACTACCGCACTTCACCTTAGTTGGTGCGACAACTAGAGCCGGTCTGCTACCAAGCCCACTTCGAGATCGATTTGGTTTTACTGCTCAATTAGATTTTTATGAGGCTGATGAGCTATCTCAGATTATTAAACGAAGCGCCCAATTACTTGAGATTGAAATTGATAATGCGGCTATTAGTGAAATCGCTTCTCGATCGCGCGGAACGCCAAGAGTAGCTAACCGCTTATTGAGAAGAGTGCGCGATTATGCCCAGGTTAACAATGAAAAAATTGTTCAGTTAGATCATGCTAAAACTGCGTTACAAATTTACGAAGTAGACCAAATCGGACTAGATCGTCTAGATAAAGCGGTACTAACTGCTTTAATTAAGAACTTTAATGGTGGCCCAGTTGGTGTTTCTACCTTAGCGATGGCGGTTGGTGAAGAGATAGAAACAATTGAATCATTAGCTGAACCATTTTTAGTTCGCATGGGATTTCTAGCAAGAACTCCAAGAGGACGCATCGCAACTGCAGCTGGTTGGTCACATCTTGGGATTAAGCCACCGTTGTCAGCGCAAATTGGAACAGATGCAACACTTTTTGACCAAGACCCAGATATCGCTCAATAGTTCTTACTTTTCCCTAGATTTCGAGGCTAAATTCTTGGATTTCTCAATAATCTCACCTCAGCCTAGAATTGGCTCTCATGTCTGCTAATAAAATTGCAAATACCCAAGCAAGAGCGGTTAGAACTATCTCGATCTTGTTGCTCACAGTTTTGGCATTAAGCGGCCTCTCCTTCGTAATCGGTGCCACTTCATTCAAACTTGGCTTGGATTTACAGGGTGGAACCAGCGTTACCTTGCAGCCCAGAATTGAAGATGGTCAAACTGGAAAAGTAACAGCTGAAGCAATTGATCAAGCAGTTGAAATTATTCGCCAACGTGTTAACTCATTGGGAGTTGCCGAGTCTGAAGTTTCAGCACAAGGAACTGGTGTTAATCGCCAAATCGTGATTCAGGTACCAGGAGAAACTGGACGACGAATTGTTGATTTAGTTGGACAAACTGCTGAACTTAGATTCCGTCCGGTTTTGGCAGAGGGCGCAGCAAATGCCACTTCACTATCTACTGACACTGCAACAGCAGTTTTGCCCGCTGGAGTTACTCCGGAATTAAATGCTCAATATGCAGCGCTAGATTGCACCCTTCCGCAAAATCGCCAAGGGGGAGTGAGCGGTAATGAAGCAGCAACTGTTGTCAGTTGCGATAGAGCTGGAGTTAGTAAGTACATTTTGGCACCGGCAGAGGTTTTAGGCCGTCAAATTACAAAAGCATCCGCATTATTAGATCCACAAGGTGCTTCAGGTTGGTATGTAACTTTGGATTTTGATGGCGAAGGAACAACAAAGTTTGGCGCAATGACCACGCGCTTAACCTCACTGCCTTCTCCACAAAATCAAGCAGCAATTGTTTTAGATGGTTTGGTTTATTCTGCCCCTCGTATTAATGAACCTATCAATACTGGAACTGCACAAATTACAGGAAACTTTACTCAGCTAGAAGCTCAAGATTTATCAAATGTATTGAAGTATGGCGCCCTGCCATTGACATTTGATCGTGGCGAAGTTCAACAGGTTTCACCTTCATTAGGTGCTGATCAGTTACGAGGTGGCTTAATAGCTGGCGTGCTTGGTTTGCTCTTAGTAATTCTGTACTCAATGTTGTACTACCGAGGATTAGGAGTTGTTTCGGTAGGTTCCTTGTTAGTCGCCTCCGCGATAACTCTCCTCTCATTCTTGTTATTGGGTGAATTAATTGGTTTCACATTGACGCTTGCTGGTATCGCCGGAGCCATTGTTGCGATCGGTATTACAGCAGATTCCTTCATCGTTTATTTTGAACGTATTCGCGATGAAGTGCGCGAAGGAAAATCTCTCAAATCCGCCGTTGAAACTGGCTGGTTAAGAGCTCGTCGTACGGTGATAGTTGCAGATGCAGTCTCAATGATTGCTGCGATTATGCTCTATTTCTTTGCTGTTGGCGGTGTTCGAGGTTTTGCATTCACATTAGGTTTAACCACCGTCATTGATTTGATTGTTGTCTTCCTATTCACCAAACCATTGGTTACAGTGTTATCAAGATTCTCTTTCTACAGTGAAGGTCATCCACTCTCAGGATTTTCAGCCAAATCATTAGGAATTGTTAAGAAGGAAATAGCGCAAACAGGGGAGGTCAAGTAATGGCTAAGTTCTCAGGTTTGGGTGGAAGACTTTATCGAGGTGAAACTTCAATTGATTTCATCGGCAAACGCAAGGTTTGGTACTCGATATCTGGGTTACTCATTCTTGCCTCCGCTGTGACTCTATTCACCCAAGGTTTACATCTTGGAATTGAATTTAAAGGTGGTTCTTCTTTCACGATTACCTCCCCAAATGCCTCAGTTCAAACAGCGGAGAATGCATTAAGTGATGCTGGAATTACTTCGCAAACCATCATTCAAAAAGTTGGAAATGACAAAATTCGAATTCAAACTGACGCGCTTACAGCAGTTGAGCAAAACGCCGTTGAATCCAGTTTGTCCTCTAAGTTTAATGTGTCGGTTGATTCAATTGATTCCCAAATAATTGGTCCATCTTGGGGCGAAGAGATCACACGTAAAGCTCTTTA
>JBPCSS010000067.1:0-15264 GCA_051006855.1 Candidatus Nanopelagicus sp. | reverse complement strand
TAAAACTTGATCAAACAACTTTGGAGCTTCTTGGAACTGCCCGCAAGGTAGTAATTGCAAAGGAAGAGACCACAATTGTTGAAGGTGGCGGAGATGCTGAGCAGATCAAGGGCCGGGTTAATCAAATCCGGGCTGAGATCGAAAAGAGTGACTCTGATTATGACCGCGAAAAACTACAAGAGCGTTTAGCAAAACTTGCTGGCGGCGTTGCAGTTATTAAGGCAGGAGCGGCTACTGAGGTTGAGCTAAAGGAGCGCAAGCACCGAATTGAAGATGCGGTTCGTAACGCTAAAGCTGCAGTTGAAGAGGGAATTGTCGCCGGCGGCGGCGTTGCACTGCTTCAAGCAGCAAAGGTTGCATTTGGTAAATTGAAATTAACTGGGGATGAATCAACTGGCGGCAAAATTGTTGAATACGCAGTTGAATCACCACTTAAGCAGATTGCAATTAATGCTGGCCTAGAAGGTGGCGTAATTGTTGAAAAAGTTCGTAGCCTTGAAACTGGTTTTGGTTTAAATGCTGCAACTGGTGAGTATGTGGACATGATTAAGAGTGGAATTATTGATCCTGCAAAGGTAACAAGATCAGCGTTGCAAAATGCTGCATCAATTGCTGCACTCTTCTTAACCACAGAGGCTGTTATTGCAGATAAGCCAGAGCCAAAGCCAGCAGCACCAATGCCAGGTGGTGATGGTGGCGGAATGGATTTTTAAAAAAATCCTAAAGTAATTTCAAAAGCCCCCGCATAAAAACGGGGGCTTTTTCATTTTAATCATAAGCAGATTACAATCTACTTATGGCAAAGAAGAAATCATTATTTAAAAAGCTCCGTAAAAATGAGAGCTCACTGGTGGCAGAGCCAGAGGCACCTGTTGATGATTCAATTCTTGAAGCAATCAGCCAACCTAAGGTTGAAGAGGTAGTTCGACCAGCAATTGTTAGAAAACCATATATTGCACCTGCGAAAACCTACCCAGCAAAGATCGAAGTTGAGGTTAATAAGAATGATATTTTTGGTGCATTAAGTATTGCAAAGCAAGCAGTTATTGAAGATGCTGGCAAGAGTGAGTATGTCGGTGAGTTTTACTCAATTGATTCTGATGATGAAAGAGTTGCTACTTACTTATTTCATGCAAAACTTCCAGGTTATTCAGGTTGGATGTGGGCGGTAACAGTTGCAAAGGTTGATGACAAATCTCCGGCAACTATCTGTGATGTGGTTTTACTACCAGGTGCCAAATCATTACTTGCACCAAAGTGGGTCCCGTACTCACAAAGAATTCAGCCAGGAGATTTAGGAATTGGCGATGTAGTACCAACCTCACCAGATGATGAACGGTTAACTCAAAGTTATGCCGCACTGCCTGGGGAAGAGGAGTTAGATATTGCGCAATTATTTGAGTTTGGACTAAGCAGAGCTAGAGTTTTATCAATTGTTGGTCGAGATGCAGCTAGTAAGAGATGGTATGAAGGAGATCGCGGACCTCGTGCACCAATTGCGCAATCTGCTCCTAAGCCTTGCTCATCTTGCGGATTTTTTATTCCAATTGCTGGATCCCTTAGAAGTGCGTTTGGTGTTTGCTCCAATGCGATTTCACCTGAGGATGCCCGGGTAGTTTCCTTTGATCATGGCTGTGGTGCGCACTCTGAGGCGCTAATTAAGGCTGAATAATCGGCTAACGCCGAGTGCATTACTTGGGTTAAACTATCTCCCTGCCCATCTAGAGATGGCCTAAACGAATACTAAAAATTGAAAGGAGATACCAATGCCTACTGGTCGAGTTAAATGGTTTAGTTTAGAAAAAGGTTTTGGATTTATTTCCAATGATGAAGGTGAAGATGTTTATCTGGCTGCTGCGGCATTGCCAGAGGGTGTAACAACGGTAAAGCCTGGCACAAAATTAGATTTCTCAATTGCAGATGGACGCCGTGGACCACAAGCTCTTTCTGTTTCAATTGTTGAAGCACCACCAACCATGGCATCTGGCTCCCGTGGTAAAAATGATGATTTAGCTGCGATGATTGAAGATACGATCAAAATTCTAGATCGATTTGGTAATGGTTTGCGTAGTGGCAGAAGTTCATCTGCTGCAGATGGTGAGCGATTAGCTAAAGTTTTGCGCGGAATTGCCTCCCAGATTGATGGGAATTAAAGCGCACCTCTTCGACCACGCTTGATGGTGTAACGAAGTCCAATAGCGCCAAATGCTGCGCCAATTACGCATATCCACAAGACATTAGTATCTGCATTCATCACAATTGCAAATACAAATGCGATTATCCAAAGCACAATCCCTAAGGCAATTATAAATATTGCTTCCTTCATCACCTCTCCTAAAGTCCACTAATTAAGACCATGGCAACCATGCCAATCAAAATGGCAATGGTTACTCTACGGCGAAACTTGGCGCTCATCATTTAGCTAGCCGCTCCACAACAAACTCAATTGAGCTGGTTAGTGCATCTATATCGGCAGGTTCAACTGCTGGGAACATGCCAATTCGAAGTTGGTTCTTACCCAATTTACGATATGGATCTGTGTCCACGATGCCATTAGCACGCAAAACCTTTGCGATTTCAAGTGCGTCGATGCCTTCATCAAAATTTATTGTGCCAACTACCTTTGACCGCATCGCTGGATCGCTCACAAATGGTGTGGTGTAGCTAGTTTTCTCAGCCCATGAATACAAACGATTTGAGGAATCATCACTGCGGCCAGATGCAAATTTTAGGCCACCATTTGAATTCATCCAATTGATTTGCTCTGCTAACAATATTAGGGTTGCAAGCGCAGGAGTGTTATAGGTCTGATCAAGCCGAGAGTTTTCAATTGCAATTGAAAGATCAAAAAAAGCTGGTACCCATCTTCCACTTGCCTTAATCATTTCAACCCTTGCAATTGCTGCCGGACTCATAATTGCAATCCATAAGCCACCATCTGAGGCAAATGATTTTTGCGGGGCAAAGTAGTAGCAATCAGATTGAGAGATATCTAAATCAAGGCCGCCAGCAGCACTTGTGGCATCAACTAAAACCAAGCTAGGCGCAGATCCAGCTGGGCGAATAATTGGCATCATTACCCCAGTACTTGTCTCATTATGAGTTAAGGCGTAGGTATCGATATCTGCTGCAACTACAGCCAGCGGATGAGAACCAGGCTCAGTTTTAATCACCTGCGGATCTGAAATCATTGGTGCCTCATTTGCAGAGGCTGCAAACTTAGATGAGAACTCTCCAAAGACTAGATGCTGAGATTTGTTTTCAATTAAGCAAAAGGTAGCAATATCCCAAAATGCAGTTGATCCACCATTGCCAATAATTACTTCATAACCATCAGGCAGAGAAAATAAAGATTTAAGTCCACTTCTGACCGCACCAACTACCTCCTTGACAGGCTTTTGGCGATGGCTAGTTCCTAAAACCTTGCCATAATTGCTTGCTAAATTTGCAAGGGATGCTGGCAAAATTTTTGATGGCCCACAACCAAATCTGCCATCAGATGGTTTTAAATTTTCGGGGATCTTAATTTCACTCATTGGTAGATATTAGGGGTTAAGCCGTTTAATCTGCCAATTATTATTCTCATCCCTCACATATCGGATGCGATCATGCAGCCGTGAGTATCGCCCTTGCCAAAACTCAATAGATTTTGGTGTTACTAAGTACCCACCCCAATGATCTGGCATTGGAATACTCACTCCTTCTGGCCACCTCTTTTCAAACTCTGAAAAGCTCTTCTCTAATTCAGCTCTGGAAGAAAGCTCACTTGATTGCGCACTTGCCCATGCACCAATCTGTGAACCACGTGGCCTAGTTGCAAAGTATTTTTCTGACTCAGCTTTTGAAATTTTAGCGGCCACACCAATCACAATTACCTGCCGTTCCAGTGGATACCATGGGAAAACTAAGCTGACTTGATTATTTTTTGCAATTTGTTCAGCTTTTCTTGATTCATAATTTGAAAAAAAAGTGAAACCTGTATCAGTTAGATCTTTTAATAAAACGGTGCGACTTGTTGGTTGATCATTTACCGTAGTTGAAAGCACCATTGCATTTGCCTCCACCACAATCTCATTGCTCACTGCATCTTTAAGCCAGGTATCAAACAAGACAAGTGGATTTGCTGGCAGATTGGCCTCTACTAAACCGAGTTCGCCATATTGGCGACGCATTGCCGCGATATCTTCACGATTGGTCATGGCTGTATCCAACCTCACTTTAGATCTGGTTTGGTGCATTAGCGCCGAAGTAGCAGAATAGGTTCATAACCAGATATCAAAAGGAGCACTCAACGTGAGCGATGACTTCAAGCCCGGCCTAGAAGGTGTAATCGCATTTGAGTCCAAGATTGCCGAGCCCGACAAAGAGGGCAGCGCACTTAGATATCGCGGTGTAGATATTGAAGATTTAGTTGGCCGAGTTACCTTTGGAAATGTTTGGGGTTTGTTAGTTGATGATGAGTTTAATCCAGGACTTCCACCTGCTGAACCATTTTTAATTCCAGTACACACTGGTGATGTTCGAGTTGATGTGCAATCTGCAATTGCCATGCTTACTCCTGCTTGGGGATTAAAGCCACTACTTGATATTTCAGATGAAGAGGCAAGAAATAATTTAGCGAGAGTTTCGGTAATGGTGCTCTCCTATGTAGCACAATCTGCCCGCGGCACCATCGCGCAAGCAATTCCACAATCAGAGATTGATAAAGCACACACAGTTGTCGAGCGAATGATGATTCGCTGGCGGGGTGAACCTGATCCAGTACATGTGCGAGCAATTGATGCTTACTTTGTTTCCGCTGCCGAGCATGGCATGAATGCTTCAACATTTACCGGTCGAGTTATTGCTTCAACTGGCGCTGATGTTGCCGCATCAATTTCTGGAGCAATCGGTGCAATGAGTGGTCCTCTACATGGTGGTGCGCCGGCTCGAGTATTGAGCATGATTGAAGCGGTTGAAAAAAGTGGAAATGCTGAAAGTTATGTGAAATCAATTTTGGATAAAGGTGAACGATTAATGGGCTTTGGTCACCGGGTTTATCGCGCTGAGGATCCACGCGCTCGCACATTGCGCAGAACTGCAAAAGAATTAAATGCACCTAGGTATGAGGTGGCGCTGGCTTTAGAAAAAGCAGCACTTGCCGAATTAAAACAGCGTCAACCTGATCGAGTTTTGGAAACCAATGTTGAGTTTTGGGCTGCAATCGTTTTAGATTTTGCCCAAGTTCCAGCAAATCTATTTACTTCCATGTTTACCGCTGCAAGAACTGCCGGCTGGTCAGCACATATCTTGGAGCAAAAACGAACTGGTCGAATAATTCGTCCATCAGCTAGATATGTTGGCCCCGGACCAAGAAAGCCACAAGATGTTAAGGGCTGGGATGCCTCAGTGGAATCCCTACATAACTAAGCCAATTCATAAGTAACAATTCGTTATTTTGCACTTTTTTACCCTATTTCACCCCACCCGTTTATGGCTAAAGTGGTTAAAAACTAGTTAGATTGCCTTGTTGTCTTAAGAGGCAGCAAAATCCTAGGAGGATCATTTAATGCAAAAGAAATTAATTGCAAAGGGTTTGGCTTCATCTTTAGTCCTTGCTTTGGTTGCAGGACTAAATACGGTGCCAGCTCAAGCAGCAGATAAAGAATTAGTTGTTTGGGCCGATGAAACTCGCGGACCAAACTTAACTAAGGTATTTGCAGCAAAAGGTGACTGGGTTTCCGGTTACAAGATTACGGTTAAAGCTTTCTCAAGCTTTGATGCGCTAAAGGATGCAGTAGATAAGGCAACTGATCTAACTGGTCCAGACATTATTGTCGGTGCAAATGACTGGGTGCCAACTGGTGCTAAAAATGGCAAGCTTTCACCAATCACATTGTCATCATCAGTCAAGTCAAGATTTACCGCAAATCAATTGTTTGATCTTTCATACAAGGGAAGTTTGTATGGAATTCCACTTGATATTAATAACGTGGCCATGATTTACAATGAAGAGTTGGTAAAGAATGCACCTAAAACTCTTGGTGAAATGGTCAACTACTACAAAGCTAACAAAGATAAGAAGAAATTAGCTGCTGGTCTATGCATCGCAGGCGGCGGAACTTCATGGGGAGCTCACTCAGTGCTATCAGCACTTGGTGGATCTGCTTACCAAATGAAGAATGGCACAGTTGATACTTCAAAGGCGCCTATTAATCCAGCTGACCTTGCTAAAAATATTAAGACATATTTATTAGATGCAAATGGCAAGAGCAATGGATTCTTCCCAGCAACAGATACTGGTTGCAAAGATAACTATCTAGATGGCAAGGTCCCATTTGCAATTATTGGTAACTGGGAGTGGCAGGATTACATGGGACGTGGATTCCAGATGAACCTAATGCCAGTACCTGGCGTCAAGGCAGGATCAAGCGGAACTATGTTTGCATCAGTAAGCGGTGCAATGCTGACTTCATTTGCTGCTAAGCGTGGCGTTGAAGCTGGAGCAAAAGATTTGTTAATTAATTTCTTTGCTTCAACAGCGGGTGCAACTGCTTACCAAGCAATTGAATTACGTCCACCAGCCGAAAAGGGTGCACAGTCAAAGGTTGAATTTACTGCGCAACAAAACTTCGGTAAGGCGGCTAGCAAGGCAGGAATTCCTCAAATCGGTTCAATTCTTAACGGAACTACCGGTTCAAAGAGCTACTGGGATCTGTTGCCAGCATTCTGGACAGCAGTACTTGTTAACGGCCGAGATCCATTAACTGAGGCAACAAAGATGAATAACTACTTTGTTAAGAACATTACTGCCGGTGTTAAGGATCTATAAGAAATAACATAAAGAAATAAATTGAACTGGTGGGTTGGATTAATTTCCACCCACCAGTTTTTTAAAGCCTTATAAGAAGTTAAGAGGATAAGTTGTTAGAAAACATATTTCGTCAGCTACCTAAAGTTTTTAAGTATGTTTTTCTAGCTCTTACATTTTCTATTTTAGTAATGTTTATCCAAAGTGCTTTTGCAAAAAAAGAGTATGAAATTGGTGTTTTTTTACTATTAGTGCTGGTTGCAATCGCAATTACCTATTTAACAAATCTATCAATTCCCCTTAAATTCTTTTTACCAGGCATCATATTTTTATCAGCTTTTGTGATCGGTCCAATCATCTACACCGTGGTTATGTCTACTTTTCAATATCAAACCGGCAATTACATCTCAAAAGCACAAGCTATTGAGCGGGTGGCGATGCTAGGAATAGCTGCAGATGAGGCAAACACTACATTTGATGTCGTAGTTGGAAAATACAATAATCAATTTGCAATATTAGCTTCAGATTCAGCAAACAAAAAATATTTAATAAGCACTACCTCTGAAAAATTTGATTTATCACCGCAACTACTGACGATAGATGAAAATGGCGTTGCGACTAGCGCAACCGATTTTACCCCTGCAACAACAGATGAAATTGCCGAACTAGACCGGCAGATTTCATCAACTAGATTTAAATATGAAGGTGATTACTTCATAATGCTCGAAGGTAGCTCGCTGGGCGCGGTTGCTAGGCAGGTTTTAAAATATGATGAAACTGAGGATAAATTCAAAAACTTAGTTGATGGCAATCAGTACGTGGATAATGGTCGGGGAAATTACGCAAACACATCAAACCCTGAGGATATTTTGCAACCTGGTTGGCGATCGCCAATTTGGTTTTCACATTATGTGGATTTAGTTAAAGATGAGAGTGTTCGAAGCCCCTTATTTACAGTATTTATTTGGACGGTTTTATTTGCCTTTTTAACGGTTTTAACCCAATTTGCATTGGGTTTATTGGTTGCAATTGCTATGAATAAATCGATCTGGGGTCGAAGAGTTTATCGATCGATTTTTATTTTGCCATATGCGATGCCAAGCATCATGAGTATTTTAATCTGGGGTGGAATGTTTAACACAGAATTTGGTGCAATAAATGCACTTCTTGGTACCGATATAGCTTGGTTTCAAAATGCAACTTTTGCAAGAGTTGCAGTAATTTTAGTGAACCTATGGCTAGGTTTTCCATATTTCTACTTGATAACAAGTGGTGCAATGCAAGCAATTCCAAGTGAATTATCAGAAGCAGCTGCAATTGATGGTGCATCTCCAAGACAAATATTTGCAAAAATAACTTTGCCACTATTACTTAAAATTGTTACCCCACTTTTAATAGCCTCATTTGCTTTTAACTTTAACAATTTTAATTTAATTTACTTGTTGACTGGTGGTGGTCCTCGAAATGAGTTAGATGGTCAGATTGCAGGTGCGACCGATATTTTGATTAGCTACACCTACAAAATTGCATTTGGCTCTAATATTCAAGATCTCGGTCTTGCTAGTGCGATTTCGGTAATTATTTTTATCATAATTGCCAGTATCTCACTTTATGGAGTTCGAAAATCCAAGGTATTGGACAGCTTCTCATGAAGAAATGGTTAGCGGAGAATTTATGGCGCCATTTAGTTGGAGTAACAGTTTCATTTTTTGCCCTATTCCCACTTTATTTGGTAATAATTTCATCAATTAATCCAACTGGAAGTTTGCAAGTATCATCTTTTATTCCAACTGAGTTTTCATTAAATAATTATGAAAAGTTGTTTAATGATCCAACTATTCCCTATTTAGTATGGATGAAAAATACTCTATTGATCTCAGGTGCGGTGGCTATTCTTTCAGTAATAATTGGCGCATCTTCAGCATTTGCATTTAGTCGATTAAGATTTAAAGGCAAGAGATTTGGAATTCAGCTTCTATTTTTAGTTCAGATGTTTCCAGCGATATTAGCTTTATCTGCGGTTTATGTAATTATGGAGCGGGTTTATAACTTTGCACCCGGATATGGACTGGGCACCCAACCAGGTTTACTACTTGTTTATCTTGGCGGAGCCATGGGGGTAAATATCTGGCTGCTCAAGGGGTTTGTGGACTCAATTCCAATTGAATTGGATGAGGCAGCAAAGGTTGATGGGGCAAGTGCAATGCAAACTTATTGGCAGATTTTTATTCCGCTCGCTGCACCAATTTTGGCAGTAGTTAGCCTGCTAAGTTTTATTGGAACTTTTAATGAGTTTATTTTGGCACGGCTTTTCTTAGTTGATATGAATAGTCGAACCATTGCTGTTGGTTTGCAGGGTTTTATTGGAGGCCAATACTCACAAAACTGGGGAGCATTTGCCGCAGGATCAATTATTGCATCTGTTCCAATCGTAATTATTTTCTTATCACTACAAAAGTACATAATTAGTGGATTAACCGCAGGCTCTGTTAAGGGTTAGTGTTTCAACCAAAAATCTAAAACATCTGGGATTTGTCTTGCCCAGGCTCGTTCATTATGACTTGCGCGATTAAAGACCACAGTTTTAAAGTTCTTATCTAAATGCCAACCAGAATTTATCATAAGACGGTCTGCAAAATGTTGAAATTGTTCATATTTGGCATCAAGCACTTATGTGCCACTACGCATACAAATTTTAAGACCACTCTTTAATGGCAAACGCTTTAAAAAAACCTCAACTAATGGTTTATTGCCTAAAATCCAATGTGTTGAAAGTGCAAGGGCAGTTTTATATAAATCAGGATATTTGATCAAACCATACAAGCTTGCTAGACCACCCATACTTGCACCTATCATTGCCGTTTTCTCTGGCAACACATGGTGACCAACCATCTTAGTTATTTCAGGAATTATTTGTTCAGCAATTTGCGCTTGGTATTCATCGCCTTGAAGTTCGTTAATCTCGACTCGATTTTGAATTGGAATATTTTCAAGTGCTGGAAGCACGCCAGATTCAAAGCTAAGTTTTGGCGTTAAATCTTTTCCCCTGCCATTTGGATCCGATTTACTACTGCTATGGAATACGGCAATAATTAAAGGGGCAGGTATTTGCGCGGATGCGAAAATTCGATTTGATGTTTGAGCTAATTTCCAGGTTGAGCGAAATGTTGCACTTTTATGGTCAAATATATTTTGACCATCATGGGCGATAAGTAAATGTTGCGTTGGCTGTTGAGGTACCCAAAAATCGACCCTTCGATGGCCAAAATAGGTGGTATTGACCATTCCCGGCACGCCTCGGAGTTGAAATTGTTTATTTATCTCCACAGAGGCACGATAGCGCAATGGCCAGCAGCTCAATTTTTTGGTTTCGCAGAGATCTTAGATTAAACGACAATCCTGCATTGTTAGCTGCCTTAGCAGAGAGTGAAGCGATACTGCCAGTTTTCATATTAGACCCTAAATTAATTAAAACTGCAGGTAGCAAAAGATTGGCATACCTTGGTCAATCACTTCACCATCTAGATGATTCACTTGGAAATAAACTGCATGTAATTGCGGGGGATCAGATAACAGTTCTAAAAGAGTTAATGAGTAAAAATGATGCTGGCTCCGTACACATATCAGCTGAGTATGAACCATATGGAGCTAAGCGCGATGAAGGTATAGAAGCATCTGGAATTAAATTAATTAGAACTGGATCTCCATATGCTGTTGCGCCAGGCAGAGTTAGAAAACCAAGTGATGACACCCCATACCGGGTTTACACACCCTTTTATAAAGCATGGTGTCTTCATGGCTGGCGCAAACCGGCTGAATCGCCTAAAAATATTAATGCAATTTCGCCTACTAAAGATGCCAGAGCCTTCCCGGATTGGAAATTACCCGATGGCACAAAAATTACTCCAGCCGGAGAAGCTGCAGCATTAGAAAGATTTAAGTATTTTCAAAAAAATGGTTTAGATAATTACGATGAGGCGAGAAATCTCGCCGGAATTGATGGCACTAGCAAAATGAGTGCGCATCTTAAATGGGGTGAAATCCACCCACGAACTTTGTTAGCACCTCTTGGTGAAAGCAAGGCCCATGATGTTTATCGCAAAGAGATTGCTTGGCGAGAGTTTTATGCAGATGTATTGTTTAATAATCAGCACACTGAAACTGATTACTACGCGCCACAATTTGCCAGCATGCGATATGACCAACCTGGTGAAAAATTCAAAGCCTGGTGTGAAGGTAAAACTGGTTATCCGTTTGTAGATGCTGCCATGCGCCAACTATTAGTTGAAGGTTGGATGCACAATCGAACTCGAATGGTGGTTGCATCATTTTTGGTTAAAGACCTTCACTTAGAGTGGCAATTAGGAGAGAGATTTTTCCGTGAGCATTTAGTTGATTATGACGTGGCTTCCAATGCACATGGCTGGCAGTGGACCGCAGGCTGTGGCACTGATGCATCCCCTTATTACCGAATATTTAATCCAATTGAGCAAGGAAAGCGATTTGATGAAAACGGAGATTACGTTAGAAAGTATGTGCCAGAACTTTCCCACATTAAAGGTATCGAAATTCATGAGCCTTGGGAACATCCAGATGGATATGCCAAAGGGTATGTTAAACAAATCGTTGATCATAAAGTTGAACGTGCCGAATCTTTGGCACGGTTAGAAGAAATTAAAATTAATAAACCAGCCTTTTCAAAGGATTAGTATGAGTAAAACAGATGTGCTAATTATTGGTGGTGGGCATAATGGATTAGTTGCCGCCTGCTACTTAGCAAAAGCTGGTAAAAAAGTATTGGTACTTGAAGCAAAAAGTGAAATAGGCGGCGCATCAACATCTGAGTATGTTTTTGCAGGGCTGGAGGCAAAATTATCTAGATACTCATACCTTGTGTCACTACTACCAGATCAAATTATTAAAGATCTTGAATTAAATTTTGAATGCATTTCTCGCAAAATTTCTTCCTACACACCTTACATAAAGAATGGTAAAGATGGCGGATTATTGGTGAAAAGAGTTTGGGATGAAAGTAATGATCAATCATTTAGCCAATTAACTGGCTCAGATAGTGAGGGTAAAAGTTGGCAGCGCTTTTATGATCAGGTAAGTCAATTTGCCCAAGTTGTTGCGCCAACGCTACTTCAACCTCTACCAACTAAGAGTGAGATTAAAGATAAGTTAAATGATGATTTAGTTTGGAAGATATTGATTGAACAATCATTAGGCCAGAGTTTAGATCAATACTTTAATGATGATCTCGTTAAAGGCGTGGTATTGACCGATGGATTAATTGGAACATTTGCCTCAGCTTATGAGATGCAGAGCAATATATGTTTTCTCTACCATCTAATCGGAAATGGCACCGGGGAGTGGAAGGTTCCAAAGGGCGGAATGGGAGCCCTTATTTCAGAGCTTGCCCAAAAAGCCCTTTCACTTGGTGTTGAGATTAAAGTCAACTCCAAAGTTAAATCTATTGATGCTCAAGATTTGCAGGTGATTGCTGAATTGGAAAATGGTGAAAAATTTGAGGCTAGTTATTTGCTATCAAATGCTGCTCCACAAGTTCTAGCTCAATTATTGGGTAATGAGCAGCCTAAATCTTTAGAAGGATCTCAAGTTAAAATAAATATGTTGCTCAAAAAAATGCCAAAATTTAAATCTGGTATTGATGCCAAGGATGCATTTGTTGGCACTCTTCATATAAATGAAAGTTTTGCTCAACTTGAAAAGGCATATAAGCAGGCCAATGCAGGCATTTTCCCGGATGAGCTGCCATTGGAAATGTATTGCCACTCTTTATCTGATAATTCAATCCTTTCAGATGAGTTAAATCAAAAAGGTTTTCATACCTTAACAATTTTCGCTCTCCACACTCCAGCAAAATTATTTGATCAAGAGCCAGTAAAAACAAAAGAATTAGCTAAACAAAGGGCGTTGTCCGCTTTAAACCAATATTTAGTAGAGCCAATTGAGAGCTGTCTTGCTACCGACGCAAATGGTGAGCTTTGTATTGAGGTTAAATCTCCGATTGATTTAGAGAATGAAATCTTCCTACCTCGTGGAAATATCTTCCATAAAGATCTTTCCCTTCCATTTAAAGAGGATGGTTCAGAAATTAAATGGGGAGTGGAGACAAATCACCCAAGAGTTTTTTTATGTGGAGCCGGTGCAATCAGAGGTGGTGGCGTAAGCGGCATTGCAGGACACAACGCCGCTATGGCAGTTTTAGAATTAAACTAAAAAGTTAGAGAATTGCCAAGGATCACTTTCGTCATACTTGCGATTATTCCAACCCTTAAATAAATCATTTCGGTGCATTAGTGGATCCCAATCAGCTGCTGCTGAGTGGTAACCACCCCAGTATTTTTCAGCAAATTTTAAAACTTCGCGCCAAGGCAGATCATCTGGCACGAGGTATCCTGAGTTTGGATTTGCCATCGCCCAAGCAACTGCTGCATAAACTGCACTTGCAACCTGGACTGTTGTAGCTGATTGTTTTGGAACTAATTTTCTCGAGTCGTGGATATTAAGGAGGGAACCAGTCCACCAAGATTTATATGGATGGCCCATAAGTAATACACCTAATCGATCATCACCATCAATAATCTCTTCATTCATAATTCTTTGATTTGGTGTTAACTCCCACTGACGCATTTGCAGTTCATGCATGGAGGCAACTGCAGCATCAGTTGGGCAGTATGCATAATGAACTGTTGGACGATAAACCGCTTTATTTGCCTCCCACACTGTTAAGTGATCACTGATTGTGAAAGCTTCACCATGACGAATAACCATGCCTGTTGTTTCCATATTGGGCACCCAGGATCTAACCCAAGTAGTAGCACCAGGTTGGGCAATGCAGATCTGGTTTTTTGGACCATCAGGATGTTGATAAGCATTGACCGGCAATGTTTTTTCATGTGTTCCCCAACCCATTTCAGCCGGGGCAATTCCCTCTTCATAAAAACCTTCAACCGACCAGGTGTTAACAAACTCATTAACCTGCTTTGGTTTATCTGAGATTTGGGTATCACGCTCGGCAATATGAATTACCTTCACACCCAGTTTTTGTGCAAGGGTTGGAAAATTCTCAGATGCTAATGCTTCGGCAACTCCAGCACCAGCTTTGCCATCTTTAACAGCTGCAGTTGCAATATCAAATAATGCTTTCTTAGTTAAATGTGAAACTAAACCAGGATTTGCGCCATGCTCAACAATTGCAGTTGGTCCTTTGCCGCCCCAGGTATCAGTTAACTTTCTTAACTTCATATGGCGCCAATAAAGTGTGCGCTCTGTTGGATTACGGGTGGCACCTGCGGCGTATGGTTCCCACTCTTCAATTGAAGTGTTTAGGTAAATAACTCCATGATCATGCGCCCAGCCAATAATTTCATTGGCATCAATATTCCAAGCAAGGTCTAATAGAAAATCACCAGCGGATAAGTATTTTGATAGGAATTGATCCATATTTTCGCGGGTCAACTGATCTTGAACATAAACTGCGCCCGCAGCTATTGCTTCAGAAACTCGGCTTCGATTATCACGCATATCTGCAATCGTGATCTGTTTAGCATCTACTAAATGCTCAATTAAAAGTGGAAGAACACATTGTGAAACTGAACCTGCACCTAAAACCAGAACTCGATTTGAAAAGCGTGCTGCCAATTAGGACCTCCAAGAATCTTGCTAAAGGATTTAGCCAGTGAAGATTAACCTAAATTTTCAAGATTGCTAATCCACATTTTGCTGCCTTCGCCATTTCGCTTTGCGGCATACATCGCCAAATCTGCATGCCTTAGCCAGTCAGTTGAATCACCGGCTTGATCAATAGGGGCAAAGCCAACGCTGACATTTACTTTAGCCGCCCCGACTGGCAAGGAGATTGGATAACTCAAGGTAGCGCCCAGAGCTTGTGCCAGCTCATTTGCTTGGCCCTGATCAATTTGGGCGATTAAACCAAACTCATCTCCACCAAGTCGGGCCAGTTGGGCACCGTTTGGAATAACTCGGGAAAATCTCATTGCCACCTGCCTGAGTAGCTCATCTCCTGCTGCATGCCCCATCTCATCATTAATCTTTTTAAAGCCATCTAGATCTAATAAAAATATGAATCCACTTTTAAGTTGGCTTAAGTGCAATAAAAAATTTCGACGATTAGATAATCCAGTTAACTCATCAGTTCTAGCCAATACTCGTTCACTCACCGCAGTATTGGCCTCTTGCAAAGCAAAACTCATTCTTATAAAAGCTAAGGCAATGGTGATAAATCCCGGAATCAAAATAAAGCTTGGAAAATAACCAGGTTTTATGGCAGCGATTCCAAGCAGAGTGCTGCTAGTGATTAATGCAATTGTGGCACTTACCGAAGAGATTTTTTCTGAGAATTTAGATTTCGGTGAGGAATAGGTAAGTGAGGTGGCAAGTAGTAGTAAACCAAGTATCCAGCCATCATCTGTAATTGAGCCAAATTT
>JBPCSS010000066.1:0-10294 GCA_051006855.1 Candidatus Nanopelagicus sp. | reverse complement strand
AGTCAGTCGATAGAGATTTTCTAAAACTTCGGCTGCCTCATAACCATTTTTAATTTCAACTACTACTTTGGTGCCAGATTGGCCATCTGAAAGATCAACTATGTCTGATATGCCCTGAACTTTTTTAGCTTTTACTAAATCTGCAATCTTTTCAACAATTTTTTCAGGTCCAATGTTGTATGGCAGCTCGGTAATTACTATTCCCTGTTTTCGGGCGGTGACTTTCTCAATTACTGCAGTTGCTCGAACCTTAAATGAGCCACGACCATTTGCATATGCATCTGCAATGCCTTCAGTTGCAACCAAATAACCACCAGTTGGGAAATCAGGTGCTGGGACAATCTTCATTAATTGTTTTAAAGTTGCCTTTGGATTTTCCATCAAATGCTTAGCCGCTGCAATTACTTCACCAAGATTATGAGGTGCCATATTTGTGGCCATACCAACTGCAATACCGGTAGCGCCATTTACTAAAAGATTTGGAAATGCTGCTGGCAGTACTTGGGGCTCAAGAATTTGACCATCGTAATTGGCACCAAAATTAACAGTGTCTTCATCAGATTCATCCACCATCATCATCGCGGAAGGTGCCAGGCGGGATTCGGTGTATCGCATCGCCGCTGGACCTGAATCTAAGGAACCAAAATTTCCATGACCATCAATTAATGGCAAACGCATTGAAAAACTTTGAGCCATTCGAACCATCGCATCATAAATAGCACCATCACCATGTGGATGAAGCTTTCCCATTACATCACCAACAACTCTTGCGCATTTAACATGGCCTTTGTCTGGCCGCAGTCCCATCTCATTCATCTGGTGCAAAATTCTTCGTTGCACTGGTTTTAATCCATCCCGGGCATCAGGCAATGCACGAGAGTAAATAACTGAGTATGCATACTCTAAAAATGATTCTGACATCTCAGATGCGACATCAATATCGATTATGCGACCAGGATTTTCACCCGCCTTTGGTGTAACTACCTTTGGTGTTTTGGCCATAGAGCGTATCTTGCCAATAGAAGTGATGATTTATAGCGACCGACAAGCCAGATTCATCGACGAATTAACAAAATGCTAATCTTTAGGCATGCTTCTTAGTTATTTTGATTCAATCTGGGTAGCGATTAATTCTTGGGAGAAAATGCCCAATTGAGCAATAAAACATTTGGTTTAGCAGATCTAACTAATTCAATCTTTAATTCTCTTTCCGTAAGCCAAACAACTGACACATTGGGAATTGGCCAACTTGAACAACGGGAATGTGTAATTTTAATAGATGGGTTTGGACAAGATGGCTTGGATCGATACGGTGAAGAATTTGAAGTATTTAGCCAACTAAAACAGGTTAAAGATCTTTCAGCAAACTTTCCATCAACTACGGCAACTAGTCTTTCCACTCTTGGTACTGGAGTTTTACCCGGTGTGCATGGCATGTTGGGGTACACAGTTCGAGTACCACGAAGTGATAACCGTTTATTAAATGCCCTTAAATGGGATGAACGTGTTGATCCAGTTATGTGGCAAAAGGTGCCAACTCTTTTTGAGCGGGCCGCTGAAGATGGTGTTAGCGTCACTCATGTTGCAGCAAAACGTTATGAAGGAAGTGGATTCACCCAAGCAGCTTTGCGAGGTGCAAAGTATGTTGGCGCAAATGGAATTGATGAGATGGTGTTAGCAGTTACCTTGGCTTTAAAATCACAACCATCTTTTGTTTACACATACTTGAATACCTTAGATTCAGCCGGACACAGTGATGGTGTTGGTTCAGATAAATGGCTAACCGCCTTATCGCAGGTGAGTGAATTTATATCAAAGGTGAAATCTTCTGTGCCGGCTGGAACTCGAGTTTGGGTCACCTCAGATCATGGAATGGTTAATAGCACCCAGCAAATTATTTTGGGTCAAGATAATGATTTATTAAAGAATGTGACTTTAATTGGTGGTGAGCCAAGGGCTAGACATATTTATATTAAAGAGGGTGCTGAGAGTGAAACTATTTTGCAATGGCAAGAGCAGCTTGCTGGCAAGGCAAAAGTTTTAAGCAAGGAGTCTGCAATCTCCTCAGGTTTATTTGGTGAAATCGTTACCGAAGATTCAAGGGAGCGAATGGGAGATTTAATTGCAATTGCGCAAGATGATTTGATCCTGATTGATCCTGATCGGATTAGGGAAGAGAGTTCAATGGTTGGCCATCATGGTGGTGTTACAAGTACTGAAGTTGAGATACCGCTCTTACTTGGTTAGTCCTCATCCTTTTTGCCAAACATAATGTCATCCCAAGATGGAATTTTAATTCTTCTAGTCACACCATCTCGTTTTTCTTCATCTTCAACATCATCGACTGCAACTAAGGGAGTTGGTGCGTAAGGTGCAACATCTTCTTTAATTGAAACTAATCGTGGTGCTTCTGTTTGTGGAATATTTCCAAAGCTTTGGGTTGCAGCCTTTGGTTTAGCTTCGCCGCCAATCCATCTTGCGCCATCATCATGAGCTGAAAGTGCTCTGCGACCTAAATTAAATAACCAAACCGCCTCACCCTTTGCCTCACCTGGTGAACCATCACGTAGAGGGTAAAAAAGAGTTAACTCCCAATTGCCATCTGGCAGACGCAATGTATTCCACTCAATCGTATTCATATCAACACCTCGTGGTGCTAATTGATTGGCAACTGCTGTCTCTAAATATGGGGCATGCGGTTCTCGGCGAATTTGGGTTGCAAGTGCTTGAGAGATAATAACTGCACGCTCTTGCAAAATTGGACCGGCGTAATTTTCAATTTTTTCAATTGACCAATCAGTGGTGCGGGAGATGGAGTCAATAGTTTCCCCACCTCTTAATCTTGCCTGAACCTCTTTAACAGTTGTGGTGACAACCTCATCAATATTAGTTACCGCAGAAAGTCGCGGTTGGTTTACTGTGGCTCGTAATGTGTCGGAAATGCGCAGAGAGTATTGATTTCCAACTTGATCAACCAACTCAAGCTCTGCGCCATCGGCAGATCGCCCAGTTAAACGTAGATCGGTTGGTTCACTCATGAGAGTAGATTGCCATAATTAATCGGCGGGATAAATCTGCCACACACGCTCAGCCCTTGGCTTTTCATGCTTAGATAACCTGGTGAGCGCAGAGTTATTAAAAATTGCTGAATCAGTGGCTAAAGCCGCAGGTTCACATCTGATGAACCGACCAGCAACCTTTACCTTTACTGAGAAAAGTTCTGCAGTTGATTTTGCAACCCAAATGGATCAACAAGCAGAGGCTTTAATTGTTAAACAAATTCTTTCCCTACGTCCAGAAGATGGAATTATTGCCGAAGAGGGTGCGGCGAAGGAGAGTAAATCTGGAATCACTTGGGTCATAGATCCATTAGATGGCACCGTTAATTATTTATATGGATTACCTGGTTGGAATGTTTCAGTTGCAGCCAAAGATAAAAATGGCGTTGTAGCTGGCGTGGTTTATGCACCAAGCATTAATGGATTCTGGAGTGCAGTAAAAGGCGGCGGGGCTTTTTATAATGGAGAGAAAATTAAATGTAATGAGCCGGTTGAATTAAGTAAGGCACTGCTGGCAACTGGCTTTGCATATGATTTAAATTTAAGAATTAGCCAAGGCGACACGATGGCAAAGTTATTGCCAAGAATTCGAGATTTAAGAAGAAATGGTGCAGCAGCAGTTGATCTTTGTTATGTGGCAATGGGTGCTTTAGATGGTTACTTTGAAGCATCACTTAAAGAGTGGGATCATGCAGCAGGTGGCTTAATTGCAACCGAGGCTGGAGCAGTAGTTTCAGGTCCAAGAGGCGGGGCACCAAGTAGTGAACTGGTCGTTGCCGCTGGACCATCCCTACATGCTCAGCTTTTGCCCATGATTTGATCTCAAATTGATCTAATCACCCCTGCTATGGCAAGATACCCTCTCATTGGAAAATAACTGATTGACCATAAAATTTAACGATTAGGACAAAAAATGAACGTGTTAGATGTAGTTGATGCCGCTTCACTTCGCAAGGACATCCCATCATTTCGTTCCGGCGATGAACTAAAGGTTCACGTTCGAGTTATTGAAGGCACCAAGAGCCGTATTCAGGTTTTCCAAGGTGTTGTAATTGCACGATCAGGATCTGGAATTCGTGAGTCATTTACTATCCGTAAAATTTCATACGGTGTTGGTGTTGAGCGAACTTTCCCAGTACACACTCCAGTAATTGAAAGAATTGAAATTGTTCGTCATGGTTCAGCTCGTAGAGCCAAGCTTTACTACCTACGTAAGTTAACTGGTAAGGCAACAAAGATTAAAGAACGTCGTGGCGCTGATGGTGAAGTTATTGTTGAGCCAGCCTACGTTCCACCAGTAGTTTCTAAAAAAGTTGAGGTTCCAGAAATAGGCGAGGCTGTAGCAGTTGTTGCTGCCGCTGCCGCAGTTACTGAAGTAGCCACTGAAGAGGTAGCAAAGGCACCAGAGGTAACAACTGATGCACCTGCTGCTGATGCAACAGCAAGTGAGTAAAAATGATTGACGAAGCTTTAGAGCACTTAGTAAAAGGCATTGTTGATAATCCAGCTGAGGTTGTTATTACTGAAAAAAATTCACGTGGTGGCACCACACTTGAGGTGCGAGTTCACCCAGAAGATATTGGCAAGGTAATTGGCCGCAATGGCAGAACTGCTAAAGCTCTTCGCACCGTAATTAGTGCACTTGCTGGTCGCTCAGTTCGCGTAGATCTAATCGAGGCTGACGAGGTTCGTTAATTTGCAACTTGTCGTAGGTCGAATTGGCCGCGCACATGGAGTTTTAGGCGAAGCAACCATCGAGGTTCAAACCGATGATCCAGATATCCGGTTTCAAATTGGTAACAAATTAACATTAGATGACGGTCGACAATTAACAATTAGATCAAGCCGCTGGCATAATCAAATTCTGCTGCTGGCATTTGATGGAGTTGCAGATCGAAATCAAATTGAAGAGCTTCGTGATCAATTGATCTCAACTGATGTTGATCTTGGTTCACTTGCACCAGGTGAGTATCACTTCCAACAATTAATTGGCTGCCAAGTATTTCAACAAAATGGCGAGTTAATTGGCGCAGTTGATGAGATTGTTAAATTGCCGGGTCAAGATCTGTTATCGGTCAGCCGGTCAGGTGAACAGGTACTGATACCAATGGTTAAGCAGATTATTATTGAGATTGATATTTCAGCTAAGAAAATTGTGGTTAATCCGCCGGAAGGATTATTAGATGTTGCAAATTGATCTAATCTCAATCTTTCCAGATTACCTAAGCCCACTTAAATTATCGCTGCTGGGCAAGGCGCAGGACAAAGGAATAGTTTCGATCAATATTCATGATTTGCGCGAGCAAACAACTGATGTTCACCATTCAGTAGATGACACTCCATATGGAGGCGGTGCTGGCATGGTGATGTCTGCTGAGCCATGGGGTAATGCAATTGATGCCATTACAAATGATGGAGAGCAGATTGATTTAATTATTTTAACCCCAGCGGGAAAGAAATTTAATCAACAAATGGCAGCCCAGTTTTCAAAGAGATCTCATTTAGTTTTTGCCTGCGGCCGGTATGAAGGAATTGATGCCAGAGTGGGTGAGTTTTATAGTGCTAAAAATAATTTCAAAGTTCATGAGGTATCAATTGGCGATTATGTTTTAGGTGGTGGTGAGGTAGCGGCAATGGTGATTATTGAGGCCACCACCAGATTAATTCCAGGTGTTCTAGGAAATCCAGAATCATTAAAGGAGGAATCACACTCAATTACTGGAAATGATGATTTACTTTTAGTTGAGTATCCAAATTACACAAAGCCATCCAACTGGAGAGGCTTGGAAGTGCCAGAGGTATTACTCTCTGGAAATCATGGTGAGATCGCAAAGTGGCGCAAAGCGCAGGCTGAGCGTCGCACCCAGCAACTTAACAAGGAATAATCCCGACACGCCTAGCGTTGATTAGGTACATCTATCTCCAATAGGGGATTATCCGCCCAGTTGGGGTAATGGTTACACCAATAGCGATCGAAATAGTTTTACTTAATTTTTAAGAGGAGGTGGATGATGGCAACCGATTACGACACCCCCCGGAAAACCGATGAAGAGTTACATGAAGAATCGTTAGAGGAATTAAAAGCTCGACGAGCTGATGCTCAATCAGGACAGGTAGATATTGATGAAGCAGAGGCCGCGGAAAATCTTGAACTACCTGGTGCTGATTTATCTGGTGAAGAGTTAACTGTAAAGGTTGTGCCAAAGCAAGAGGATGAATTCACCTGCAGTCGATGTTTCCTAGTAAAGCATGTTAATCAACGTGCGCGAGGAGAAGGTCTTAAAGCTGTTTGTCGCGATTGCGATTAATTTAAAGCAGCAGCAAGTTTTTTTGGTTTATGAGTTGCGATAAGCCAATAAGGGGTTGGATCATTCTTATCCTTTAATTCAATCTTCACCCCAGTTGAAACCCAAAAACGTGTTGCATTAAAGGCGGCCGGATCGGCATTTTGACCACGTAGTTTTAAGAAATCTTCCTTTGACAAAGCGGTTACTTTCTTAATGTACTTACAATCAATCTTGGCATTTCCAACATAGAGCCAATTATTTATTACAACAATTTCAAGCGCAGTTTTTTTTGCGGCGAAAATCAAAGCGAACGAAAGTAGGATTGAGACAGTGGCGGCCAGGAGATTGCCAAAGGGTGCCCAAAAGGTTAGAAATATCGATGCGATCATCATCGCAAGAAAAACCCACAACCAAACTGGCCAATTTATTCGCTCAGCAAACTCAGAGTTGGAATTAGATTTAGCCATGAGATAAAGGATACGCTTTACCAATGGCACGTATTGCATCCACCACTCCACCTGCAGATGCGGTGATGCCGGCACGTCATCCAAAGGCGCCTGCAATTGGCTCACAGATTCCTTCTCACTTTGGATATTGCTTTGGTTGTGGTGAGTTACATAAAACTGGTTTGCATTTAATTGCATTTGCTGGCAAAGAGTTAGATTTATCTGGAAAATTCACCGTAACTGAAAATCATCAAGGCGCTCCTGGTCTGGCCCATGGCGGTTTACTCTCACTTGCTTTTGATGAAGCGCTTGGTAAATTGATGTGGTTAATTAGAACCCCAGCAGTTACTGGTCGACTTGAGACAGACTTTTTACTACCAGTGCCAATGGGCCGAACACTTTTTATTGATGCCAGGATTACCGGGCAATCTGGTCGAAAGATATACACCCAAGCTGAAGGCAGGTTAGATTCACCAACGGGTGAGATTGCAGTTCAAGCCTCTGCCCTATTTATTGCAGTGCCAATGGAGCATTTTATTAAGAATTTAACTGAGCAATACAAAGATCATTTAGTTGAACATCCAGAGTTAATGGCATTTGTCGATCCAGATTTTGATATCAATCCATGATGCAAGTACTCATCAAACGGCTAGATCCTTCAGTGCCAATGCCTTCGTATGCAAAAGGTGGAGATGCGGGTGCTGATTTAGCAACCAGAATTGATTTTACGATCAAACCAGGAGAGCGGATGTTAATTCCAACTGGAATAAGTATCGCTTTGCCAAATGGTTATGTGGCATTGGTTCACCCAAGATCTGGATTAGCAATTAAACATGGCATATCTATGGTCAACACCCCAGGAACAGTTGATGCTGGTTTTCGCGGTGAGTTACAGGTTATTTTAATTAATCATGATTTAACCCAATCTGTTTCTTTTAAAAAAGGAGATCGCATTGCTCAACTTGTAATTCAAAAAGTTGAAAGAGCCCACTTTGTTGAGGTTGCTGATTTACCTGGTTCAGAACGGGCTGCTGGCGGATTCGGATCAACTGGCGCATGAGTTATCAGGGTCATAATGAGGATAAAGACAAAGTATTAAATGCTTTAGGTGGTAAGCGTGGGTTGATTGATTCTGGTCTACCATCCTTAGTTTTTTTAATAGTTTTTAATATTTCCGGTAAAGATGTGAATGCTGCGCTTTACGCAGCGGTTGCACTTTCTATCCTGCTAACCCTACTTCGCCTGTTGAGGCGAGAGACGATTCAACATGCTTTTTCTGGATTACTTGGTGTTGGTATTTGTGCTCTAATTTCAAAACGCACTGGCAATGCAGCAGATTTTTATTTACCAGGCTTATGGATTAATGCTGGATACGGATTGCTATATGCAATTACAAATTTAGTTAAGTGGCCAATCTTGGGTGTAATGCTTGGACCAATTTTAGGCGAGAACTTGTTGTGGCGAAAGGATCCTGCCCGGTTAAATGCATATATAAAAGCTGGTTGGCTTTGGGTAGCAATGTTTACTGCGAGATTAATTGTTCAATACCCACTTTATAAGAGTGGAAATATTAATGTTCTAGGCACCGCTCGATTACTAATGGGATATCCATTATTTATCTTGACCGCCTGGGGAACTTGGCAAATTTTAAGAAAAACACCTACTACTAAAGTTAATTAGATAAAGCAGGACTTTAGTTTTTCTTCAGCTTTTGCAGATGCAACAAATAGCAATTCATCACCGGGTGCGAAAACATCATGATCTTTCGGTGTAATCACATGAGAATCTCTAACTATTACAGCCAGGCTTGCATCCTCTGGTAATTCAACTTCACCAACAGTTTTACCACAGCACGCGGCGGTATCAGGCAAGGTAATTTCTACTAAGTTTGCTTCACCTTTTCTAAATGAGAATAAGCGAACTACATCACCGACACTTACCGCCTCTTCAACAAGAGCAGAGATAATTCTTGGTGTTGAAACAGAAACATCCACACCCCAAGACGAATCAAACATCCACTCATTTTTTGGATGATTCACTCTTGCTACAACTCTTGGCACCCCATACTCAGTCTTACCAAGTAAGGAGGCAACAAGGTTTACCTTGTCATCACCAGTTGCAGCAACTAACACTTGGCAGCCATCTAACTTTGCTTGATCTAGTGCGGTAATTTCACAAGCATCGGCAAGTAACCATTCGGCTGCTGGAACTGAATCCATTTTGAGCGCCTTTGGATCTTTATCAATTAAAAGCACTTGATGGCCATTTTCCAACAATTCTCGAGCAATGGCTCTGCCAACATTTCCAGCTCCTGCAATCGCAATTCTCATTAAGCACCTACCGGAGATTTAGCGAGAGTTTTTTCAGTTTCAGCCACCTGTTTTTCGTTAACTAAAAGGTGTACTAAATCGCCCTCTTGCAAAACTGTGTGCTCATCTGGCAATACCGCTTCACCAAGTCTGGTTACAAATGCAACTCTGGCATTTGTATTCTTCTCAATTAAAAGTATTGATTCGCCATACCATTCCTTATGGAAGCTAACTTCAACTAGCAAGATGGTGCCAGTAGCATCACGCCACTCTGATTTTGTTCCATCTGGAGTAAGTCGGCGCATGATCTGATCAGTGGTCCAAAGCACGGTTGCAACTGTTGGTATGCCAAGGCGTTGATAAATCTCAGCTCGGCCTGGATCATAAATTCGAGCAACAACATTTTTCACACCAAAAGTTTCCCGAGCCACCCTGGCTGCCAAAATATTTGAATTATCACCATTTGATACCGCTGCGAAAGCATCAGCTTTTTCTATGCCTGCTTCTAATAATGTGTCACGATCAAAGCCAACACCGGCAACTGTTCGACCATTGAAGTTGGCACCTAGACGTCTAAAGGCTTCGCGGTTTTGGTCTATTACCGCCACTGTATGGCCAGATTTTTCAAGATCTACCGCAAGGGTGGAACCGACTCGACCACAACCCATTATTACGACGTGCACAAAGTACAACTTACACCCATAGGCTCCGCACTATGGAATCAAACGCTCAGGAGCGGTTAAAAGTGGGCCAGATTGTCCAGGTCCAAATTGGCCCGGTAGCACATGGTGGACATTTTGTTGCAAGATATAACGGACAAGTTATTTTTGTACGTCATGGCATAACCGATGAGTTAGTCAAAATAAAAATTACCTCAGTCAGTTCAAAGATTGCGCATGCAGATGTTGTAGAGGTAATACAACCATCCGCTTTACGAGTTTCACCACCTTGTCAGTATGCCGGAAGTTGTGGTGGTTGCGATTTTCAGCATATAAATATCAGCACGCAACGGGAACTAAAAGCGCAGATTATTAAGGAACAGTTTTTACGAATTGGCAAAATGGATTTAGCACAACTTGGCTTTGACTTAAAGGTTAGATCGGTAGAACCTGCTGATGGATTGCATTGGCGAACTCGTATGGATTTTGCCGTTTCAGTTAATGGAAAGATTGGTTTTTTCGGCGCCCGAAGCA
>JBPCSS010000065.1:0-8261 GCA_051006855.1 Candidatus Nanopelagicus sp. | reverse complement strand
AAAGAGGGTAATCAAACAAATGCCGGACAAAGTTTTCAAAGCGCGGTTGATTTAGCCCAAGATGCAATGGCGGTTGGGATTAATTGCACCAAGCCTGAATTGATCACAGATTTATTAAAAGATGCCAAATCCAATAAACCCTTTGTTGTCTATCCAAACTCAGGCAGGGTTTGGGATGCGCAGAAAAAAGTTTGGCACGGTGATTCAAAAATTGGATTTAGTGAACAAATACTCAAAGAATGGATTGAGGCTGGTGCTGAAATTATTGGTGGCTGTTGCGGTATTGGAGCAGGTGAGATAGCTGAGATAAGGTTTTAAATTAATTTGATCTTAACTTCGCGCCAATTTTTTGAACTTCAGCAATATTTCTAGCCCCAGTTAATGCCATAGTATTAACAAAATCTCGCTTCATGATTTCAATAACTCTTTGAACACCCCGCTCGCCTCCGGCCATAATTCCATATAGATATGCCCGTCCAATAAATACACCCTTTGCCCCCATCGCAACTGCAGCATATGCATCTTGACCAGAGATAACTGCGCCATCAATATAAACATCAACCTTCCTACCAACTGCCTTCACAACCTCAGGCAGTAACTCAAGTGGGACTGGTCCTTTTTCTAATTGACGTCCACCATGATTTGAAAGAATAATTCCATCAACACCCATTTTTGCTAATCGTTTTGCATCCTCTAAATTTTGAATACCTTTAACAATTATTGGGCCGCTCCAAACAGATTGCAGCCATTTAACATCTTCAAACTTCGTAGCTGGATCAAATATGGCAGCTGCTAACTCAACTAAAGATTTGTTCCAACCTCTAAAGGCAGCAAACTCCAGCTTTTTAGTTGTGAATAGGTTGAGCCACCAAATTGGTTTTCGGGCAATTGCAAAAACTGTGCTTAGCCTTATCCGCGGTGGAATCGTCAATCCATTTTTAATATCCCTAATTCGCAGTCAACTAACTGGGGTGTCAACGGTGAGAATCAATGCTTCAAAGCCAGAGTCCTTTGCCTTTTTTATAACTGACAAACTATCTTTTCGATTTTGCATTACATAAAGCTGAAACCATCTACGAGCTTTTGGAACCTGATTTGCTAACTCACTTGGAGAGGTGGTTCCCATTGTAGAAAGTGAATAAATAAGGTTGTTATTTGCCGCTACATTTGCAACCGCTGGCTCACCAACATGATACATAAATCTGGTGTATCCGGTGGGTGAGAACAGGATTGGCAGATCAACTCTTTTTCCAAAAATTTCAATTGATGGATCTACCTTTGAAACATCACGAAGAGTATGGGCGGTAAATTCAACCCGATCAAATGCTGCTTTAGATCGGGCATAACTGACCTCATCTAATGCTGAGCCCTCAACATAATCAAAGACAACTTTGGGAACTTTTCGTTTAGCAATCTTTGCCAAGTCATTAATTGTTAAAGCTCGAGCAAGTTTTGTTCTGGTTCTAAAGATTGAGGGAAGTTTCCACTCAATCAAGGATGCAAAATGTGGCAGATCTGGAAATTGGCGTTTGGATTTAATCATTTTTAGCTAGTTTGAATGCTGTTCATAATCGATCTAGACATACTCTGATAATCCTTGCTGTTATCTAAATCCCCTACCAATTCATATCTGCGCATAACTAAGATTCGATCGGCCACAGCCACCATCTCAGCTAAATCACTTGAGATTAAGATAATTGATAATCCTTCATCTGCTAATTGGGTAATAAGTTCATGAAATGAGGCTTTAGTTCTAACATCCACACCAACTGTTGGCTCATCAATTACCAATATTTTTGTTTCAGCTGCTAGCCACTTGGATACTGAAACTTTTTGCTGATTTCCGCCAGAAAGGGTCAGTGCTAATTGGTTGTTATCTACTACCTTAATTCCAAGGCGGTCTACATACTTACTTGCTACATCATCCTCTTTTTTAGGATTAATCACTGAAAGTTTTTGTAAAATTTTAGAAAGAATTGTTACTGAAATATTCTTTCGAACGGGAAAATCAAGAAATAAACCCTCTTCTTTGCGGTTCTCAGTAACGTAGCCAATTCTAAATTTATGAAGGGCATCTCGGAAGTTCTTAATCTTTACCTCATCGCCATTAAGCAGTATCTGACCATCAGTTACCGCGTGAAGTCCAAGAATTGATCTTGCCAATTCGCTTCGGCCAGCACCCACTAAGCCATACATGCCAAGTACCTCACCTGGATAAAGACTTAGATTGATGTTTCTATGACCAAGGGCGGTTGATAGGTTCTTTAACTCAATAACTGGTTTCTTGCTGCGATCAATTTTACGAATCACATTTTTTCGCTCAGCTAGGTGGCGGCCAACCATTAAATCCACAATCTCACCCTGCTTGTAATCTGATAAAGATTTAGATTCCAAAACACTAACGCCATCACGTAATACCGTAACAGTGTCGCAAATTTCATATACCTCTTCCAGCTTGTGGCTTACAAACAAGACGGCAGTCCCTTGATTTTTTAACTTCCTAATAACTTCAAAGAGTTTCTCAGTCTCACTGCCAGTAATAGATGCGGTTGGCTCATCAAGTAAGATAATTTTGGCATTTGTTACCAATGCCTTAGCAATCTCCACCAATTGCATCTGCGCAACTGAGAGATTTTTAACGCGCTCATTTAGGTCAATTTCAAAGCCAAGGGTTTGTAGAGCTTGTTTAGCAAGGCGGGTGCGCTCAGCACGATTTATCACGCCAAGTTTTAAGGGAGGGTTATGTAAAGTGATATTTTCTTCAACTGAGAACTCTGGAATTAAATTTCGCTCCTGATGAACTACGGCAATTCCTGCCTCAGTTGATTCAATTGGATTATTAAAGCTCTTTTCTTGCCCATTAACCTTCATCGAGCCAGAATCTGCCAGGTAGACTCCAGTGATAATCTTGATTAAAGTTGATTTACCAGCGCCATTTTCACCAAGTAAGGCGTGAACTGTTCCACCAGTTAAAGTTAGATTTACCTGATTAAGGGCGAGTACGCCTGGAAATTCTTTTGATACCTTACTAATTAATAATTCAGCGCTCATTTGCTTGCCTTTATTCCCTCATTGGCTCGTTCAGTTCGACGACGTCGCCATTCACTTAATGCCACCGTAGAAAGTGTTACCACGCCAACGCTAAGGGAGACGATGCTTGGGTCCAGTGAGTACTGCGCTCTGGCAATATCCACTAATCGAACCACCGCTGCTGCAATAACCGTGCCATAGATTGCAATAGTGCCACCAGACATTAAAACACCGCCAATAATTGGGGCGGCAAAGGAGGCGAGCAACCAATCTCCACCAATTGATCGGTTAATACCAGGAAGAGATGCAATAGTAATTACTGATGCCACCCCAATAAGTAAGCCAGATAAGGTGTGAGCTAGAAAGACTGATTTATTGTTTGAAACTCCAGATAATCGAGCTGCTAATGGATTACCACCAGTTGCCAAAATTCTTCTGCCCATAATGGTTCGGCTGAAAAATAGTGAGAGCAAAACTGCAGTGATAATGGCAATAACTAAAATATAGGGAAAGCCAATAAAGGCTTTTTTGCCAAACTCTGGCAGTGAGGATGGGTACTTATCGATTGTAAATGTCTTAACTAATCGATATTGGAAACCAAGCAAAATTGTGTAAGTACCTAGCGTGATAATAAATCCATTTAATTGGGTCAATACAACTAAGGCACCATTTACTGCGCCCATTAAGGTTGCAGAGAGTAATCCAATTGGGATAGCAATCCAGATAGGCACATTGTGATCTGCCATTAACACCGCCATGATTGCGCAACTAACTCCACCCATAGTGCCAACTGCAAGATTCATCTGGCCAATGCAGAGAACAACCATTTGCGCTAAGCCAATTGTGATTGGTACTGCAAGATATGTTAAAAATCCTTGAAGTGAGGCCCGGCTTAGGAAGACACCATTTGAGGTGGCAACTAAGGCTAAGAAGCCAAGAACAAATATTACCGAAAGTGAAACTTCAGTCATTCGGTTTCTAAAGAAGAAAGGTAGCTTCATTTTTTCGCTCGCAATTTAAAGGAGGTAAAGATCTTTTGAATCTGCCCAACTGACAAAGCTGCCAATAAGACAAGTCCAAGTGCGATATTTAAGGTTTCTAATCCAATTCCCTGCACAGACAATCCTTGCCGGATCACCAAGGTCAACATGGTTCCAATAAATGTTCCAAGGACAGCAACCGCTCCGCCAGCTAACAAGGTGCCGCCTAAAACTGGACCTAGGAAGGATGGCAACATAACCTGACTACCAATTGCAGCGGTAAATGAACCATTTGTATAGGCAAGCATTAAACCGCCAATTCCGGCCAAGGCACCTGAAAAAATATGGGCAGTTAAGACACGATTTTCAGTAGGAATTCCAGATAATTTTGCAGCTCTTAAATTAGAACCAGTTGAAAGTAATTCTCGACCTAATCTGGTTTTTGAAAACATAAAACCAACCAAGATCAAGCAAAGTATCGCTGGCATTAACATCATCGGTATCGCACTTGGTCCACAGATTGGACCTAAACAAATATCTCCTAGTGATTTACTTCGCCAAAAATCCATACCATCTGGCTTGGTGGTAAAGGCGGCAGTTGCGCCAGTAAAGGTTACGTAAATAAAGGTAACTAAGCCTAGGAGTGCAAAATCCATAGCTAAGGTGACGATAAAAGCATTGACCTGTGATTTAACAATTATCCAGCCAGTAATTGCGCCAAGGAGTGCGCCAGCCAAAACACCTAGAAATGCACCCTGCACCAAACTTAATCCCCAGTATTGATAAGAGGCACCAGCAACTAATGCAGATACGGCTGCCATTCGGCCAACTGCTAAATTTAAATGGCCAATTGAGAGTACACATAGTTGAGCCAAACCAATTACCGTTAAGGTTGCACCATCTCGCAGTAATGGATAAATAACAAAATCAACATTAAAAAAAGCTGGGTTTTGTAAGCCAAAAAATATAAATAATGCAACAGTAAGTAGTGTTAATACCACCCGTTGATCATTTAATACTGACTTAATCTTCAAATTTTCACCCTCTTGTTATCAATTGCATCAAAGTCCCAATCGATACCCAATCCTACGGAGGTTGGTGCCAATGCCATACCCTTTTCAATCTTTATCTCACTCTTTGTTACGCCACGAAGCTGCGGAATATGCTCAACATATAATCCATTTGGAATCGCAGCAGCCAGGCTGACATGAATCTCCATTAAAAAGTGTGGGCATACTTTTACATTAAAACTCTCCGCCATATGAGCAACCTTTAGCCATGGTGTGATTCCGCCAACCCGAGCAACATCAACCTGCACAATACCAACAGCATTTTGGTGAAGATATTGTTGAAATTGCATCGCAGAGTACATAGTTTCACCAACTGCAATTGGAATGCTGGTTGATTGCGCCAATCTGGCATGACCAGTTACATCATCAGCTGGCAGTGGCTCTTCTAGCCAAAATAAATCAATTGGCTCAAATGCTTTGGCACGTTTAACCGCCTCGGCAACTGTAAATGAGGTGTTGGCATCGACCATTATGTGCATATCTTTTCCAACACTGTCTCTAACCGCCATCAATCTTTCAACATCTTCATGTGCCTTTGGTTTGCCAACCTTTAGCTTTACGCCAGGCCAACCCTTTTTCTTAGATGCAACCGCACCTGCCACCAACTCCTCAGTTGTTAAATGAAGCCAGCCGCCCTCTGTGTCATATAGCGGAACGCGATCTTTAAAACCACCTGCTGCTACCGTCAAACTTTGGCCTTCGCGCTTGCACTTTAAATCCCAAATTGCGGTATCAATTGCAGCAACAGCCAGTGATGTAATTGCGCCAGTTTCAGTTGCTCTGGTGGAGTAGTAAATATCATGCCAAACCTTTTCAACTCGGGCACTATCCATTCCTTTTAACTTAGGCACCAGGTAATCACGCAACATTGCAAGCACTGCAGTTCCGCCGGTACCAATTGTGTAGCTATAGCCAACACCGGTATTTCCATCAGCGGTAGTGATTTTTACAAATAAAGTCTCTTGTTTTAAAAATGCTTGAACTGAATCAGTTCTTACTGTCTCAACTGGAATATCAATCAGAAAGGCTTCGGCGTTGGTGATTATGCTCAACTTAAAAAGTCCTTTCTTTAAAAAAAGTTTAAAACTTATCTAATTGCGGAAGGGCGATCAGGAGTAAACCTGATCGCCCAACCTGAACTTACTTTTTACTTACAGGTCATGTACTCGGTCTGGAAAGCCTTAAGGATTTCCTTTGAAGTAGCCTGACGTGTGTCGTTGTAGGTATCAACGTTGTCCTTAGTTACCAAGAATGAACCGGAGTCTACGTATAGACCAGGTGTATTCATGGTGCACTTCTTTGATCCAAGTGCTGCAAGAACCCATGATCCAACATAACCTTGTCCCCAAGGATTCTGAACAACTGTTCCAGAAATTACACCAGACTTAATTGCATCCAGGATCTTTTGGTCATCATCAATTGCAATAACCTTGATTGGAAGCTTAGTTGATGAAACTCCATCAGTTGCAGCAACAGCTGGGTTGTAAGCAGTTGTAACGATTCCGTTAATCTGCTTGCCCTTTGCTGCTAGAAGATCTGTTACAGCCTTTGTAGCTGACTGTAGATCTGAGTCAATGTCAGTGATTGTGGTTAGAAGTTTTACTTTTCCACCAGTCTCAGCAACTGCCTTCTTAACACCATCCATACGACGGATTGTGTTTGCATCTACTGCGTTACCAGTTAAGTGAACAAGGTTTCCTTTTCCACCCATCTCAGCAATTACAGCGCTTGCAGCAAGATATGCAGCTTTGCCAGTATCAGTGCTCAAGCAGAAGTCTGCTGAGTTTTTCTGTGGCTCGTTAACAATGTCATATCCACCTGGGCATGAAGCAAGGGAACCAACTGCGAAACCCTTTTCCTTTAGACCCTTAAATGTTGTGTTGATATCTGTTGGTGAAACACCGAATACACCAAATGCGTTAAAGCCTTGTGCTGCCATCGCATCGATTGCTGCATTGTGCTTGGTTTGATCCCATTCACCAGTCTCATTGAATTCTGTTCCGCCAATTCCGAATTCAGATACAGCGGCTGCTCCGCCATCTTTCCATGGTTGGAAGTAAGGGTGAGCTCCACCTGGAACAAGTGCTACCTTGATTGAACCAAATTCTCCATCTCCACTTGCTGAGTCAGATGAACTTGAACAACCTGTTAGAAGTAGCGCAACTGCTGCCAGTGACGCTAGTAATGATTTCTTCATTAATTTCCTTTCGGTTATTTGCTAAACCCCCATGGAGTTTTAATAAACCCACGGGAATACGGTTGGCTAGAGCCTTCTCCTAATTGAGTATTAAATCAACATATTAAGCACCTGGCGAGATAACAAAACTGTAATTTTGTGCCCAAATTGAGCCCAAGAACGTTCACGAAATACCGACAGAGCCACCTTTCCAATATGTGGACAACCTGACTAAATGTGGCCAATCCATTGCGCACCTGTTGGATAGGTGAAATCTGAAACAGATTTATCAAACATCTGCGCACCTGCACCTGGCTTTAGTGGCGGCATATATCTTGCATTTTTTATTTCTGTTGGCACAACAAAGTGCTCATGCAGGTGATCAACAAACTCCACTACTCGATCTGGATTTTCTCCACCGACTGCAACATAATCAAACATTGCCAGGTGTTGAACCATCTCACACAAACCGACTCCGCCAGCATGTGGGCAAACTGGTAAACCAAATTTTGCTGCCATCAAAATTATGGCAATGTTCTCATTTACGCCGGCAACTCTAGATGCATCGATTTGAACAAATGATAAGGATTTCGATTGCATCATCTGTTTAAAAATAATTCGATTTGTTACATGCTCACCAGTTGCCACTTTGACTGGCGCAATCGCCTTTGCAATCGCAGCATGACCGACCGCATCATCTGGATTGGTTGGCTCCTCAACCCAGTGAAGATTTACATCACCTAATGCATTAATCCAGTTAATGGCCTCATTAACATCCCAAACCTGATTGGCATCAATCGCTAACTTAACATCTGAACCAATCGCCTGCCGTGCCAACTTTAATCTTCGCTTGTCATCTTCAAGTGAAACACCACATTTTAATTTAATTAATTTAAAGCCATCAGCTACTGCTTGTTTGGCTAATCGAACCATCTTCTCATCTGTGTAACCAAGCCAACCTGGTGTCGTTGTATATGCCGGTAATCCATTAGCAATCAGAGATGC
>JBPCSS010000064.1:0-2841 GCA_051006855.1 Candidatus Nanopelagicus sp. | reverse complement strand
GCTGCTAAGACCGCAACTAATCTTTGTGCTGCCAGTTCAAATCCAGAAACTTCAAATATTTGTGAGCCAATATGGCAATGAATTCCTGCTAAGTTTAAGGAGCTCTCAGCCATGCACTTATCAATTGCAATTTGTGCATCTCCAGATGCAATCGAAAATCCAAACTTCACATCCTCGTGTGCGGTTGAAATGAACTCATGGGTATGTGCATCAATGCCAGGTGTAAGCCTTAGATAAACCTTTTGAATCTTCTTGAAATCATTTGCGATTTTTGCCACCCGAGATAATTCATCATAGGAATCAATCACAATGGTGCCAACACCATTTTTAATCGCAGTTGTTATCTCAGCCTCAGATTTATTGTTACCATGAAATTCAATATCACTTGCTGGAAAATCAGCTGCTAAAGCAACGGCTAATTCCCCGCCAGTGCAAACATCTAAGCCAACCTTTAACTCTTTAAGCCATTTTGCAACTTCAACACAAATAAAAGATTTAGCTGCGTAGTAAAGCCTGCCACTGCCAAATGATTCATTTAGTGCTGCTTGCCAAGCATTAGTACGCACAAAAAAATCAGCTTGGTCTAATACAAATAATGGCGAGCCATACTCTTTGACTAATTTTTCAGCCGTGCAGCCCGCAATAGAAAGTGCGCCACCGTATTGATTTTCGCTTGCAAACTTTAAGTTTGATGAGAAAAGTGAGGTTGGATAATTAGTTGGCATTACATTCTCTCCGGAGCATTAACACCAAGTAAATCTAATCCATTACTTATTACTTGCGCTGTTGCCATGGAAAGGCAGGCGCGGGAAGAGTTTAATTTCGTTGGTTTTTCTTCACCCAATGGCAGCACACGACAATCATTATAAAAGCGATGATATTGCGCAGCTAGGTCTTCAATGTATCGCGCAACTCGATGAGGTTGACGTGCGAAGGCAGCGGCGGCAACAATTTTTGGGAACTCAGCAAGTAAACCAATTAATTCGCGTTCTCGCTCATGTACAAGTAATTCAGGTGAATAAAACTTTAAGCCGTAATCAATTCCAAGATCCTTGGCATTGCGCAGCACTGCGCAAATCCGAGCATGTGCATATTGAACGTAATAGACCGGATTTTCGTTGGTGTTTTTCTTTAGCAAATCTACATCCATGACCATCGGTGTATCGGTTGGGTATCTAATCAATGTGTATCGAGCAGCATCAATGCCAACTTTTTCTACCAGCTCCTCTAAGGTAATTATTGTGCCAGCTCGCTTGGAAAGCTTTAACTCAGCACCGCCCTCAATAATTTTTACCATCTGACCAATTAATGCTTCTATATTTTTCTCAGGATCATCTCCAGCACAAGCTGCAATTGCTTTTATTCGACCAACGTATCCGTGGTGATCTGCTCCCAACATGTAGATGCATAAATTAAATCCGCGCTCTCGCTTACTAATATAGTAAGCAGAATCAGATGCAAAGTAGGCAAATGAACCATCCGACTTAATCATTACTCGATCTTTATCATCACCAAAATCTGTTGTGCGTAGCCAGACTGCGCCATCTTCCTCGTAAACATGTCCATTAGATTTTAATTTATCTAATGTGTGATTGAAAAAATCATTCTCATACAAACTTCGCTCAGAAAACCAGGTATCAAAGTGGGTGCCAAAATTTTCCAACACCTGGCGCTGCAAATTTAGTTGCAACTTATAACCAGCTTCTCGAAAGGCAACTATCGCAGATTCTTCATCTAACTTAGTGAATTCTGGATTCGCCTTAGTGATCTGACTTGCTAAATCAACAATATATTCACCGTGATAGCCATTTTCGGGCCGGTCGATGCCAAGGGCGGCCGCTCGAAGGGATTGGCCAAATAAATCCATCTGATTACCGCGGTCATTAATATAAAATTCTCTACTTACTTGTGCGCCTGCTGCTGATAAAACTCGGCCGAGTGAATCTCCCACCGCTGCCCATCGTGTGTGTCCAAGATGTATTGGTCCAGTTGGATTTGCACTAACAAATTCAAGATTTATCTTTTTTCCTGCAAGTGATTGACCCTGGCCATACTTTTTACCAGCACTTAAAATCTCGATTACAACGCTGCCTTGACTAGCACTTTCTAAAGTTATGTTGATAAAACCAGGGCCGGCAATTTCAACATTACTTATTCCGGCTGATGCTAAGAGATTATTTTCTTTAAGAGTATTAATTATCACCTCTGCAACCACCCGAGGATGCAGATTGGCAGCTTTAGCAAGTGTTAACGCTATCGAGGTTGCATAATCACCATGATCGCGGTTTTTCGGTCGATCTAAAATTATTTGTTCTGGTATCTGACAGTTAATTAACCCTGTCTTTTCGGCTAATTTCAGCGCGCTTAAGATTGCCAAAGCGACCTTACTTTGCACTGAATCTGCACTCATTTGAGCAAGGCTACCCGCTTACCCTTGCTAAAGGTCGTTGGGTTTTGGTGATGCCGCCACTTACGCCGTAATCTTTCCCCCTCACTCAGGTAGTAAATGCGGGAGTGGTGAAATGGCAGACACGCAGGTCTTAGGAACCTGTGCTTCGGCGTGTGGGTTCAAGTCCCACCTCCCGCACCAGTTGTAATTAATTTATAGGTAGGGAAGGCTAAGGACATGGCTGAAAAGAATTTTCTTAGTTGGGTTGGCTTTAAATCTGAAGATGAAAATAAGGCTGCTCCCACACAAAATGCATTAGAGAGAATTCGCGAACTTGAAAGCCAATTAAATGATTTGCGCTCTCGCCGCGATATTACTGGCTTAAGCCGCGAAGAGTTTGAAATTCTGGCAACAGAGACTGCAATGAGCATGATCAAATCTGCTCAGCAACG
>JBPCSS010000063.1:0-3703 GCA_051006855.1 Candidatus Nanopelagicus sp. | reverse complement strand
GGCCAGAGGTATGAAGGACCAATTGTTTTGAATGCGAAGCCGCTCAACCTCTGAAACAAAAAGTAGGTTTGCCAATTTACTTGCGCCATATACCTGCCATTTTTGATACTTTCCAATGCCAAGACAGATATTTCGAATTGAACTTAAAGTGATATCGCCAAAGTTGCCTAGCTTATGCGCGAAGGATGAGACCACTACCAAGCGATCCTTGATCTGATTCTTAATTAATCCGGCAAAGGCAAAATGACCTAAGTGGTTGGTGCCCATTTGGAGTTCAAAGCCATCAACTGTTTTTGTAAATGGTGTTGCCATAACTCCAGCATTCAAAACTACAACATCAAAGGCTCGATCTACTCGCGCTGCTGCCCGCTTAACTGACTCTAAATCAGTTAGATCAAGGAGTATGTAATCAACTAAACCAGGACCAATTTTCTTTAATCCCTGACGAGCTTTTTCAGCACTCCGGGCGGTGATTACTACATGAGCATTTCTTCTTGCCAACTCAGTTGCAGCAGCTAAACCAATACCAGAGGTTGCACCAGTGATTAAATAGCGCTTGCCAGTTAAATCAGGAATATCAGATGCACTCCAGTTGTCTGGAAATGTTAATACCTTTGGCACCTTTACTCCTTTATTTTTACTTTAAAAGTGGAGCTGAGGGGAGTCGAACCCCTGACCCCTTGCATGCCATGCAAGTGCGCTACCAGCTGCGCTACAGCCCCGCTATTTCCAGCAAGAGATAAACCTTATCTAATTAACCGCATCATCTCCAAAGACAGGCTCAGGTAATGAGCCAGCATTGTGCTCTGCTAAATACCAACGAGATCCAGTGTGATGTTTAGTTAATTCCAATACCGACCAGCATGCATTTGATAAACCACCAATGACTCCCCATTGCGCAATTGGTAGTTTAAGAATTGAACCTAAAACACTTCGAACAGTTCCGCCATGTGTTACAAAAACGATAGTTCCAGAAAAGTTTGCAGTCTCTTTTTCAATAACACCAACCGCACGTTTTGCTACATCACTTCTTCGCTCACCGGTAACACCTGCTGGTTCATCACCGCCCTCATACCAATTAGCAAATAGATCACCATGTGTGGCTCGATTTTCGGGCGCAGTTTTACCCTCCCAAAGGCCACCATGGGTTTCCCGCAGCCCTGGATTAATCTCAACTTTTAAATTAGTTAAATCAGCTAACGCTGCAGCGGTTGATTGCGCACGAATTAAGTCACTAGAAACAATTCGATTTGGTTTAAGGCCTGCTAAAACTGAGGCAGCTTGTGCTACCTGATACTCCCCCACTTTATTTAATGGGATATCAGAGTGACCTTGAAAACGATTTTCAACATTCCAATCAGTTTGGCCATGGCGCCAAAGCACAACTCGAATTGGTGAGTTTGGATTACTCATTAACGATTTGCTTTCGCTAATTCCAAATCAATCTTTGGACAATCATTCCAAAGGCGATCAAGCATGTAGTAATTACGAAGCTCGCTACTTTGAATGTGAACAACTAGGTCGGTGTAATCAAGGAGAATCCAGGCACCGCTGCCCTCTTTGCGCGCAGGTTTCTCACCAGCTTGGGCTAGCTTTCGTTGCACTTCATCAGATAATGCCTGCAATTGCGGTTCATTATTTCCAGTTACTAACAAAAACACCTGATTTAAAACTAATTGCTCAGATAAATCAATTGCCACAATCTCACTGCCTAGTTTTTCAGCCAGAGCTGCTGCTGCGATCTTTGTTAACTCAATGGTGCGCTTACCGACTGCCATATAACCCAAACTCTCTAATAAAGGTAACTACCTTTGCTGGTAATAACTCACTGACATTTTCACGTTTTGCAATTGATTGCCTAACCTTAGTTGATGAGATATCTAAAGCTTTAATGGATATTTCATCAAAATCTGAAGCCTGAGCCCCAGGTCGTTTAACAACTAATACCTTCACCGCTTCCTGCAACTGCTTTGATCGATGCCACTTGTCCAAGTGTTTGGCAGCATCACTGCCAAGAACTAATGTGAAATTGGTATTTGGATATATCCGCTTTAACTCCTCGACCGTATCGATGGCGTAACTATTTCCTTCTCTTCTTATCTCAATCGGCATTACCTCAACCTTTTCACTTAGCCCCATTGAGGTAATTGCTAAATCTGCCATTTGAAATCTTTGCTCAGCTGTTGCAACAGGTGGATTTTCTTTTAACCAAGGAATTCCAGATGGAATAACCAATACTTTTTCAAATCTATTTGAAATTTCTTTGATTAGGTGAAGATGGCCTAGATGAATGGGATCAAAGGTGCCACCAACGATGGCAAACTCTTTGTTTACTGCAACAATAATTAATCCCGGTCGATACGAAGTGTTAAATAAAGCAGTAAAGAGAGAATTGCAAAAGCGGTAATACCAAAACCAACAGGTGACATTGGAAGTTCCCGAAGGTTTTCATTAAGCATTCTCATGCGCTTAGTTTATCCCCTTCTCCAGTAATAATTTAAATCCGGCCTCATCCAGGATTGTAATTCCTAGCTCTTGTGCTTTATCTAACTTAGAACCAGCGGCATCACCAGCAACTAGGTAGTCAGTTTTTGATGAAACTGAGGATGAGGCTTTTCCGCCCCGAGAAGTAATCGCCTCACTAGCACCATCACGTGTGAAATCATTAAGTGAACCGGTAACAACAATGGTTAGCCCCGCTAAAGTTTGTTTTAACTTTTCCTTTGGTGCATCAACTAAGGCAACCCCTGCTTTTTCCCATTTCTTAATAATTTGTTTATGCCAATCAACTGAGAACCATTCAATGATTGCCTCCGCCATTACCTGGCCAACCCCTTCAATATTTGCTAACTCATCTGCGCTAGCCTTTTGAATATTTGCAATTGAGCCAAACTTATTTGCGAGTGCTTGCGCACTTGTTGGGCCAACATGTCTAATGGAGAGTGCTACTAAAATTCGCCATAGTGGTCTGGTTTTGGCAAGCTCTAACCCGGCTACAAATCGATCTGCAATAACTGAAAGTGAGCCATCCTTCTTGGTAAAAAAGGCAGATTTAGCTAGATCTTTTAGAGTTAATGAAAATAGATCTGCCTCATCTTTCACCAACTTATCTGCAAGTAATGCTGCTGCTGCTTCATAACCCAAAACATCAATATCTAACGCTGAGCGAGAGCCAATATAAAACAGCCGCTCCACAACTTGTGCTGGGCAAGATTGTGAGTTTGGACAGCGAATATCAACATCACCTTCACTTGTTGCGCCAAGTTTGCTGCCACAATCTGGACACTTACTTGGCATCACAAATGCCTTTTCACTGCCATCTCTTTTTTCAAGCACTGGCGCTAAAACTTCAGGAATTACATCCCCTGCTTTTCGAATTAATACTGTATCGCCAATTAAAATTCCTTTTCGAATAATCTCCTGGGCGTTGTGCAAAGTTGCATTAGTAACAGTTGAGCCAGCCACCTTTACTGGCTCCATAAAAGCAAAGGGAGTTACCCGTCCAGTTCGTCCAACACTGACCTTAATATCTAATAATTTTGTCACAACCTCCTCTGGCGGATATTTATAGGCAATAGCCCATTTCGGTGCCCGGGAGGTAAAGCCAAGTGTGTTTTGAACTGAGATCTCATTTACCTTAATTACAACACCATCTATCTCATGCTCAACATTGTGACGATCTTTTTCATACCCTTTTATGAAA
>JBPCSS010000062.1:0-5445 GCA_051006855.1 Candidatus Nanopelagicus sp. | reverse complement strand
ACAGTTGCCATGATTATTATTCCAGCAGCAAAAAGTGGTTTGGTAACAGCTGTTATTTTAGGAATTGCTCGGGTAGCTGGTGAGACTGCGCCTTTATTATTAACTATTGGTGGAGCTGATGCGATTAACTTAAATCCATTTAGTGGCAACTCATCTGCCCTTCCTTACTATGTTTGGAAAAATTACTCACTCGGTAATCCTGAGTCGATTAGTAGAGCCTGGCTTGGGGTGTTGGTATTAATGATGGTGGTATTTATTTTCTTCTCTTTGGCTCGATTTTTTGGCAGAGCAAAGGGGGCAAAGCGGTAATGGTTGATAACAGCACTTCAATGGCAGATGGAGAGGAAAGTATGAAGACAGCAAAGGCGCAAACTGCAAAAAGTGGCGGGCGAATCTCATCAAACTCATTGGCAGATGTGGCAAGCAATCGACTGCAGACTCAAACTGCGAACCCAGTTGGTTCAACCGGTCTGGAGGCCAGAGCCATTCATGCCTGGTTTGGCAAGAAACATGTGCTGGAGGATATCTCCCTAGATTTTTATACTGGAACTGTCACCGCACTAATTGGTCCATCTGGTTGTGGTAAATCAACCTTTATTCGCATCTTAAATCGAATGCATGAATTTATTCCTACCGCAGCTTTAGCTGGTGAGGTATTTCTAGATGGCAAAGATGTCTATGAGGCTGGGGTTGATGTTACAAAAATTAGATTAAAAATAGGTATGGTTTTTCAAAAACCAAATCCATTCCCATCAATGACCATAAAAGAAAATGTTCTATCTGGCATTAAATTAGCGCAGATAAAGGTTTCAAATCAGGATGAGTTATTAGAAAGTTGCTTAAAGCGAGCAGGATTATGGGATGAGGTTAAAGATCGCCTAGATGAGTATGGTGGAGCACTTTCTGGCGGCCAGCAACAACGACTTTGTATTGCCAGATCACTGGCGGTAAATCCGCAAGTCTTGTTAATGGATGAACCATGTTCAGCTCTTGATCCTGGTTCAACACTTAGAATTGAAGAGACTATTAGAGAGTTATCGGCAACGATGAGCATTGTTATTGTCACCCACAATATGCAGCAAGCTGCCCGGGTTTCTGATTACACCGGCTTTTTCTTATCTGATGGTGGTCCTGGGCGATTAATTGAGGTTGGTGCAACTTCACAGATATTCTCAAATCCAAAGCAGAAGCGAACTGAGGATTATGTCTCAGGCAGGTTTGGTTAAGCCAGGAACTAACCCTTTTTTGGCAGGTAGTTGTATACCGATTGTTAACCTAACTGCCATATTTAGTTAGCCCAATTGATCCTATTTGTTTAAGGATCAACACTACTTTTTAGGTACAAAGCTGGACTTAACACTAAAGGGGAGTAATCAATGAAATCAAGAAAGTCGATTGCCATCAGTGCAATTGTCACTTCATTTTTACTTGTAGGTGCCTCACCGGCATTTGCAGGAGCAATTAATGGCAGCGGTGCAACATTTGCAGCGCCACTAGTTGATGCTTGTAAAGTGGATTTTGCTAAAGATACTGGCCACACCGTTAATTACTCAGGTGGCGGATCAGGTAAGGGACGTTCTGATTTTTCAGGCAACTTAGTTGATTTTGCCAACTCAGATGCTCCTTACTCAACAGGTGCACCATCAAACTTAATTTATGCACCAGTTTATGCAGCTCCAATTGCGATTATGTATAACCTGCCAACCGTTAAGACTCCGATCTACCTCTCCCCAGCCGTGATCGCGATGATCTTCTCAGGTGAGATCACAAATTGGAATGATCCAGCAATTAGAACTGTAAATGATGGAATTGTTAAGACACCAGTCTTTAAGACTAAGCAAGTCACAGTTAAAGACAAAAATGGTAAGAATGTTACAAAGACTGTGCCAGTTCTAGATAAAGCAGGTAAGCCAACAATTCTTAAGTACACCGAAAGTGATGTAAACCCATCCCTACCAAATCTTCCAATTACAGTTTGGTATCGCACCGATTCATCAGGTACTAGTGAAAACTTCACCCGTTTCTTAAAGGGCGCAAATGCAGCTAAGAATCCTGATCTTTGGCCAAAAGCCCAAAACACAACATTTATCAATGGCATGCCAGTAAATGTTTCCACCAGGTTTAATTTCCAAGGTGGCTCAGGATCTGCAGCAATTGCCGCAGGTGTTGCAAGCAAGCCAGGCTCTGTTACTTACTCAGAGTTAAGTTTTGCTCTAGATAACAAGTTAAAGGTTGCATATATCCTAAATGCAGCTGGTGAAATGGTTTATCCAGACTCTGCTGGAACATCAGCATTCCTAGGTGGCGGAACCATTAACGATAACGGAACTGTAAGTGTTGATTTTGAGAAAGTTATCAAAGGTGCATATCCACTAGGTACAACCTCTTACGCACTTGCATACGCATCTGGCAAAGATGCTGAGAAGCAAAAAGTTGTTGCAGAATTTCTAACCTACATGTTAGATAAATGCCCAACTAAGTACCCTGAGAAGGGCTTTGCTCAAATCACAGGCGCGCTTTACACAAAGGCAAAGGCACAAATAGCCAAAATAAAGTAATTAACTTAAGTAAAACAACCCCCGCACATCCTAGAGTGCGGGGGTTTTTACATTTCTAAGTAGTATCCTAAAAGTATGGAGTTCACTTATAACCTATTCTTAACACTGCACTTTATCGGCCTTGCTGGATTACTCGGAGGTCTACTCTCTCAGATATCAGTCAAACCAAAAAAGTTACCAGCATTTGTTTTGCATAGTGCTTGGTTAATGATCATTGCCGGTACTGTGATGATTGGTATTAATCAAATGATGCATAGTAGTGATCCAAGTGTTGAGCTATTAAATCAAAGCAAGTTTGTAGTTAAATCTTTGGTAATTGCAATAATTTTAACTCTTGGATATTCAAATCTTAAAAAGAGTCAATTATCAAATAAAGTTTGGGGTTTAATGACCCTGTTGGCAATCACTAATATAGTAATTGCCGTATTTATTTAGATATTTGGTGCCCGGCTTTTAAATGCGGTAGGATTGGCTTGTAGCTGTAACGAACCACAGATTGCTAGATAAAGATCTGCGTTACGGGTGTGGACTCCGGAGGACCCGGGCCACTTTTAAATACGCAAAGGGGTGGAATCCGGTTTACACCGGAATCAGCCCATGCCAGCGATAAATCCAATAGTTTTAAATTCATTGGCAGATTTACAACCATCTTTGTATTGGTTGGATGCTGATCCACTTGAGCCAAGCTCTCACTCTGCTTTAACCAGTGACATTAAAACTGACCTTTGCATTATTGGTGCCGGCTACACCGGACTTTGGACAGCACTCCTTGCTAAAGAGCGGAATCCAAACCGAGAGGTAGTAATCATTGAGATGCGAGAGACGGGAAATGGTGCATCGGGCAGAAATGGTGGATTTTGTAACGCATCTTTAACCCATGGTTTTGTTAATGGTTACACCCGCTTTCCTGATGAGATGGCGGTCATTGAAAAGCTTGGCCGTGAAAATCTTGATGCAATTGAGCAAACAATTAACAAATACAAAATCGATTGTGATTTTGAAAGAAATGGTGAGCTTCGCTTAGCCGTTGCCCCATGGCAGATGGCAGGTTTGAAGGAGGAGGCGGTTGCTAGAAATAAAACTGGCGATCATGTTGAGGTATTAGATAAAGAGCAAGTTAGGGCATTGGTTAACTCACCAATTTATGAAGGTGCACTCTTTGATCATGATGGAACTGCACTGGTTGATCCAGCCAGATTGGTTTGGGGATTAGAAAAAGCTTGTTTGTCACTTGGGGTCAAGATCTATGAAAACTCAAAGGTTGATGAATTAATAGATGAGGGTAATCATGTTGTGGTTAAGAGTGCGTATGGCTCAATTCGGGCAAATAAGGTTGCACTCGCCACAAATGTTTACACGCCCCTGATTAAGAGCGTTAAAAAATATGTAATTGCTGTTTATGACTTTCAATTAGTAACTCAACCCTTAACAGCTGCGCAATTAGAAAGTATTGGTTGGAAAGGCCGAGAGGGCCTGTCTGATGCTGGGTATCAGTTCCATTACTACCGATTAACTAAAGAGAATGAGATTTTATGGGGTGGTTATGATGCGGTTTATAACTACGCCGGCAAGGTTAGAGCTGAGTATGAAACACGTCCTGAAACCTATGCAAAGCTTGCTACCAACTTCTTTAAAACCTTTCCGCAATTAGCTGGAATTAAATTCACCCATGGTTGGGGTGGCGCAATTGATACTTGCTCAAGATTTTCACCCTTTTGGGGACAAGCATTTGATGACAAGGTTGCATATGTACTTGGCTATACCGGCTTAGGAGTTGCCACCACTCGTTTTGGTGCATCGGTAATGCTTGATTTACTAGATGGAATTGAAAGTGAAGCAACTCAATTGTCGATGGTCAAACATAAACCGATTCCATTTCCACCAGAGCCATTTAGATTCTTATTTATTCGCCTTACCCAATGGTCAATCACTAAGGCAGATAAGAATGGTGGCAAGCGAAACCTTTGGCTTCGCATACTTGATCGACTTGGATTGGGCTTTGATTCTTAAGAAAAGTTTTAGAAGCTTTTTACTTTCGCTTACTTGATCCATCCTTTGCCATGAGCAGGATTATCAAAATGGCAATTGCGGTTAGGATTGCTTCCATTTCAAAATTCTAGCAATTTAAATTAATCATTTGATGGCATCTGCCACCAAAAGCGCGCCTGGCAGGAATCGAACCTGCGACCTACTGCTTAGAAGGCAGTTGCTCTATCCGACTGAGCTACAGGCGCATGATTGCAGCGGGGTAAGTCTACCGATCACAACAGGTAAGGTTTGACCCTATGGCTGAGTTTATTTACACGATGAAAAAGGCGCGCAAAGCCCATGGTGACAAAGTAATTCTTGATGATGTCACCTTGATGTTTTTGCCTGGCGCCAAGATTGGTGTGCTCGGTCCAAATGGAGCTGGTAAATCAACAGTTTTGCAAATCATGGCAGGTCTGCAACAACCATCAAATGGCGAGGCTTATTTAACTCCTGGTTACACAGTTGGAATTTTGTTGCAAGAGCCGCCTTTAAATGAGGATAAAAATGTTTTAGAAAATGTGCAAGAGGGTGTGGCCGAGACAATTGGATTGTTAAATAGATTTAATGCAATCAGTGAAGAGATGGCAAATCCAGATGCTGACTATGACAAATTGTTAGCTGAGATGGGCACTTTGCAGGAGCAGTTGGATCATCGAAATGCCTGGGATTTAGATTCACAATTAGAGCAGGCAATGGACGCGCTTCGTTGTCCACCACCTGAGGCAGATGTGAAGGTTTTATCTGGTGGTGAACGTCGCCGCGTAGCCTTATGCAAATTGCTATTACAAAAACCAGATTTATTACTTTTAGATGAGCCTACAAATCATTTAGATGCTGAATCAGTTCTATGGCTGGA
>JBPCSS010000061.1:0-4164 GCA_051006855.1 Candidatus Nanopelagicus sp. | reverse complement strand
AGTAATGGGCGGTTGGGGCAGCCCGAACCAGGGCTGGGCGATTACCCAAAGATAGAATTAGATGAAAACCTATTTTCGAATTTCAACCATTCAATGCTGCAACATCAGCCGTATAGGCCTTCTGCCAAGCCACCAAAGCTTTATTTGCTTGAGCAGAAATTTGGCCGGCTTTTGATATCGCTTTTATATCGTTTTTGTTAATTGCACTTTGCAAAGAAGTGACCGCTTTCTCATAAAGCGCCATCGTACTTAACAACATCGGCCCTGATTTCGTAAAACCTGGTGACGCGACGAATGATTTCAATTTCTTAATTGTGACTAAGAATTTCTCAGAAGACTTTGAAGTACTTTCTTTATAAGCCTTGAATTTACTTCCTACAGCGAAAGTTGGTGCACTAGATAATGCAGCAGCCCATTCATTTGCATAGGTTGAAAAGGTTTGAATCGTTTGGCTAACCTTGGTCGAGTAATCAACGTCAGCTTGCGTTGCAGCAGCACACGAGTTGCTGATCCCGGATAAACTAAAGGCAACTGTCAGAAATACACTTAATATTTTTTTCATCATTCTTCTTCTTAAGGTTATAAAACTTTTGTAGCAAATAGCGGAGACCAAGGTCCTTGACCTTTGGCATTCTTTGCAGCTATTCGGATAAAGACAGTGTCTCCAGCCGTCACACCCTCTAATGGAAACATAGCAGTTTGGGAAAGATCTTGGATTGCAACTTTTGATGGGATTGGAGTTGAATTTTGATCCTTGTAATACCACTCGACTATGTATTCGGTAATGTACAAGCGACTTTGAACAAAAGTTGCGGTATCCATCGTTGTGGCTTGCATAGTCTTTGCACCTGAAGTCAAATCTGTAAAAGTATTAAAACTAATTGCTGGTGCGGAAGTTGGTACCGCAAGATTTGAAAGATCGTAATCTTTCATGTATTGGTTCGACCACTTAACCAGTACATCGTTGGCAGCAGTGGTTCCTTTATCTATGAGTGCCAAATCTTTAGAAGTAACTTTTGGTTTTTGATAATAGGCCAGAACTTGGATCAACCATTTCTGACGAGCCGCATCGGCTTCTACGGCAAGAGCCTTAGATAACGTATAGGCGGGAGAGACGGGGATCGAGGCAAATTTTTTGGATGAAATTTTCATTTGATTGACAAGCTTTATTAATTTTAGATTCCACGCCTTATATGGTTTTGAAGTTCGGTTGGACAAACTGGCTTTATCGCTTATTAAAGTGTTGTAGTTATTAAGTTGAACGTAAAGGGTGTCGTCGTAGGCAGCTGACATTGCCGAGCTGTACCTGGTGTCCGCCGGGTCATTATCTGCGATTGCGGTTTGAATAGGTATGAACGTCAGCGCCAGAAAAATCGCAGCCATTAAAGTTGCTTTTTTGCTCAAAACAGATGGCATTTTACTCTCCCTTTAGTTCTTGATCACTACCCATATCACCGAATAAACGGTGGGGATTTATGCGCCAAATTCGAACTTTCTTAATGAGTTCTTACGAAGGCAAAACGTACTCGACCTTGAAAATTCGGGTTATTGAACTTGAGAACCCATCGATAGCTACCATCAGTCGAAGCGCTGAACTCATTTATATGGGTATGGCTTCCCATGTCATATGTCTGAACAAGTCGATCAGGGGATCCGTCCTGTACTAAATAGACTTCAATTTGACCAACAATCCCTTGACTTGGATCTGGATCATCCGTGATGAGTTGCATCATCTCTCCCATATTAAGGTTAAATAAGAAAACTCCCTGGGCAGTCTTTGGATTTGACCCATTGATATCTAAATAGCCTGTTAGGGGAAGTGGCGAGGCACCATTCCCATCCCCCAGGCGGGTTAATGAGGATGCGATTCCGCCAGTGCTTGAGAGGCCCGAATTGTGATTCAATCCGGAAAAGATGAGTGCAGCAATAATTGTGACAATCGTAATTGTCACACCGACAACTCCAATCATTAATTTACGATGGCGGTTTACTTTCTCAATTATGAGTTCAGCAAGCTTTTCGTTCTCTATAATGTTATAACCCAGACGGTCGAACTCGCGTTGAATCATTGGATCAATTTTATCGCTCATCAATTCGCCTCCCGTTCATCCCAATAATCAATTGAATTACTTTCTAAAGCAATTGCCCTTTTATCGTTCTGAACGATTTCAGGTAGATAAGTTACATATGTGGCCACCGAAGCTTTACCACGAGCAAGATGTGAAGCCGCAGTACCTGCTGGAATTTGTAATAGGTTTCCGATTTCGCGAAGAGTGAATCCAAAATTGTAATGAAGTAATAAAACTGCGCGTTGGTCGGCTGACAATGCACGAATAGCGTTTTGAACTAGTAGCCGTTCTGTCATCTCATCTTCATCGTCAAAAGCGATAAGGTTTTCTGCAAAATCTAGAGGTAGCTCCTCAAGTCCTTTCCTTCTTAATTTTCGACGGTAGTCAGTATGACGGGAAATCATCACTCGAATTGCATAGGCTTCTAAGTTCTCGTGTTCAGAGATCTTCGTCCAGCGCTTATACATGTCAGTTAAAGCCTCTTGAAGAATATCTTCAGCCAACTGCTTATTGAAACAAACACCTCGCGCAGCTCTAATCAACAAAATCTGACGGCTATTAACCCACTCAGTGAAGTCGGCAGCCTTCGATTTAGCCAAAGTTCAAACCTTGAGGATCCATCTCTTCATACTAGTTACAGAGTCAACAGAAATAAATAGGACAGGGCCTTTGAGCTGAAAGGTCTGTACGATGCTCGAATGCGTAGGTTTAGAAAGCGCTTTCCGGAGATCCCTTCGAAGCGTAAAATTCCCCTTCCTCTGCGCTCTATTCATCGTAGTTTTACTCGGGTACCTCTCCCTTAACGCCAAGGGTGGGATGGACTTAATTATGAGCAATGCTCTAATTGATTACACAAGATCAATGAATTGGAAGCATGGATCAACCTGGTATCGAGTTATTGGCGATCTCAAATCCAAGAAGACTCCCGCTGTCGTTTTGCATGGCGGTCCTGGAGTTCCACACAACTACGTTATTGGTCTCGCTCAACTCATTAATATGACAGGACGTCCTGTAGTTCTCTATGACCAATCGGTTGCGGAAATTCCACACATCTCAATGATAAACCTGAAGATTTCTAGAACGTTGATCTCTTTAAAGAAGAATTATCTTTGCTTTTAAACGAACTCGGCATTTCAAAGAAATACATTCTGGCAGGAAATTCCTGGGGTGGCATTCTTGCTTTAGACCATGCACTAGCAAAACCAAAAGGTTTCAAAGGTTTGATCATTTCAAACTCTCTCGCATCAGTCCCACAATGGATTCCCGAAATTGAAAGGTTGATTTCTGAACTTCCTTCGGCGCACCGCAAAGCAATTAAAAAAGCAATCAAAGAAGCTAACTACAAAACTCCAGAATTCGAAGCAGCTAATAATTATTTCACGGCTCAACATTTGATTCGCGTACCTTTTACCGCGGATGTAATAGCTGGCTTTACCGCAAGCGGTGAGAATCCTACGGTTTATCACGCCATGTGGGGCCCGGCAGAATTTTCTCCAATAGGTTCGCTACGTACGTGGGATATTGAAAAGCAACTGGACAAATTTAAGGTTCCCACTTTATTGATCAATGGAAAGCACGATGAAGTAACACCAAAGACTCAAAGACGGCTTGTTAAGAAAATTAAAGGCGCTGAGTGGGTCTGCCTTCCACATTCTTCACATCTTGCTTGGCTTGAAGAATCTGCCGCATGGTTTCTTAAAGCGGAAGAAAATCTGACGCAATTCCACCAGCTAGTCTGAAAGTTGGTTGCATTTAGATTTGCGAGGAGGATTCGCATAGCGGCTGAGTGCGCGCGTCTCGAACACGCGTATACGAAAGTCTCGAGGGTTCAAATCCCTCATCCTCCGCCAGTTTTTGTTTCGCTGTGGATAACTAAATGAGCCTGTCGCCTATTTTTGTCATCCTCGCGGGATGACTTCATACAAATCATTCAAAAGCCCACTCCTTATTCTTTGGCTAATACTTCTAAATCTCTTTGCGTTAACACCAATATCTAGAGCAACTCCTGCACTCACTAAGTGCAATATCACAAATCAAAAAACTTACGTTGAATGTAAAAACTCTAAGTCCTCGAGATATTACGGCGTGGCATATG
>JBPCSS010000060.1:0-8786 GCA_051006855.1 Candidatus Nanopelagicus sp. | reverse complement strand
GATTTAATTGGCAGAGTTGTGGAGAAGGTTAAAGATTTAGAGGGCAAGGGATTTACCTTTGAAGCAGCTGATGCCTCCTTTGAATTACTTCTGCGCACAGAGGTTTTAGGTAAGAGGCCAAGCTTTTTCACAATCCTAGATTGGCAAACCACTGTCCATCAGGATGATTCAGGAAAAGTCACAAGCAAGGCAACGGTGCAGATCAGTGCAAAGGGTGAAACTATTTCAGCATTAGGTGTTGGAAATGGACCGGTGAATGCTATTGATAATGCACTTCGCAGCGGATTAGAAAAATTTTATCCAGAGCTATCAAAACTTGAGTTAACTGATTACAAAGTTCGTATCCTAGAAGGCAGATTAGGAACTGGGGCGGTGACTAGAGTTTTGGTTGAGACCAGTGATGGAAGTGGTGAATGGAGCACAGTTGGTGTGCATGAGAATGTAATTGCCGCCTCAGCGATGGCATTAGATGACGCGGTTACCTATGGCTTACTAAGGCAGGGCAGAAAACCGGAGTAGCACATTAAAAGCTGCCTACGCTCAATCATAAAATTTAGGCGCGTAATTTCTGTGAGTTTCATAAATTCACTTCACAGTGATTGATATCCATCTCCCTTTATGTGATGCTCAAACTCCGGCTTCGAGTATTTGTTCGGGGGGGGGACTTGAAGCATCTAATTCAGTTGCTAGGTCCTAGCCAATTGGCGGTAAAACTAATTGGTGGATCAATAATTTCTAAATATGGTCTAAATGATCCAAACCAAAGCATTGGCGAAAATCTTCGTAAACTAAATAAGTCCATATACATTAAAAGAGAACAAAGTGTTGGCGGACTTAGTTTTTCGCAGTCAATTCCAATTATTGAAAGCTTAAATGATTCCGACGTATTGGTTTTGTATTTTGGTACCTCTGTGGGCTGGCCCAGAATAAGCCGAAAATTAGAAGGACATCTACGACCAGAGCTTTTAGAATCTACAACATTCCACTTACCCGTTTATAAAAGTAAGAAGTTATTAAATAGAGTCAAAGCAAAAATCAGGCACCTTGAGCGAAATATTTTAAAAGTTTTACTTTTTCCATTTGGTCTATATCGACCTCGACATTCTTTAGAAGATTTACCAAATTTGATCACAGCTATTGAGCATTTAGCAGAGCGCAAATCTCATTTAATAATTTGGGTCCAACACAATTCACTTGGTTATAGAAGACTTTGGCTTGAGCGTAAAATATATAATAGATACTATTCCGAAATTTTAAAAACACTTGAGCAGCATCGCTCACCACATTTTAGAGTGATCACGCCAGATAGTAGTTTTTTGATCCAAGAAAATTACTTGGTTGATGGTGTTCACTTAAGTCAGACTGGGCATCAACGGATGGCGAACTTAATTTATGATGAGATTCAAGCAGCCCTAACTGAAGCCCGCGATTACATCTCAAGAAATGGTAATTAAGCCTGTAATCAAAAAGCTAAAGAAATTCGCTGTGTGCCTTAAAGCGGCATGAGCCTATTGCCAAGTAATCTCTCCATATGTCCGCAGCCCTGATCACCCAGTATGAGGAGCATTTGGCGCTGGTTAGAAATTTATCTGATAACTCAATTAAGGGTTATGTAACTGATTTAGAGTCATTTCTTAAGCACATGGAAAAACTTGGAATAGTTGAGTTTAATCAATTAGAGATTGAACACATCAGATCTTGGCTAGCAAACCTGCAAAGCACTGGAGTTGCCAGAGCTACACTGACAAGACGCATCGTTTCGATCAGGGCTTTCACAAATTGGGCAGCAGCAAATGGTTGGTTGACATCAGATTTAGGAGCAAATCTAGCAATTCCAAAACCACATAAAGTATTGCCCGAGGTTTTAAATGTTGATGAAGCTACAACAGTATTAAAAGCACTTGAGGTTAAAGTTGGCGAAGAGCCAAGTGCAATCAATCTACGGGATTTAGCGTTGGTTGAAGTTTTATACGGCTCTGGTATTCGCGTCTCTGAGCTTTGCGGTTTAAACCTTGGCGATATTGATCGATCTAGAAATACATTAAATGTTATTGGCAAAGGCGATAAGCAGCGGGTAGTACCACTGGGATTGCCAGCAATAGCTGCAATTGATAATTACTTGAAAAATAGCAGAGGAGAGTTTGCCAATAATTTTTCTGCCGATGCTATGTTTTTAGGTGCCAGGGGCAAAAGAATTGATCAGCGAACAGTTCGTGAAGTGGTTTATGAGGCAATGAAGGCGGTTGGCGCCAAGATGGGACCACATGGACTTCGCCACTCTGCTGCCACGCATTTGCTTGAAGGTGGCGCAGATTTGCGCACTGTGCAGGAGATATTAGGACACGCCTCTTTATCAACTACTCAGATATACACCCATGTTTCACCTGAGCGATTGCAATCTGCATATAAGCAAGCCCATCCAAGGGCGTAATTTGTGAAGATTGAATTACCGGTTGCCATTGATCAATTAAATAAGCGGATTAGATCAGAAAGTTTTGTCAGAGCAGTTCTTTCTGGCCGGCGGCGGAATATGCAAACCGAGTATGAACGGATTGATATCAAGCCGGTATTAATAAAAGATGAGATTAAGTGGCAGATCATCTCATCAGATGGCAAGAAGGATTTAACTAAAAATGTGGCTGCTGATTTTGACTTCACCCAATTGTTTGAAAGTGGGTATGCCAACTTGTTGGTTGATACCCAAGATGAGTCCTACCAGGTGAGGATCTCTAAAAAAGATGAGGCGTTAGTTGCCATAAGCAAGGTGAAGTTAACTCGGGATCTTTCCCATGACCGACAAAAGATGCGAATGCTGCCTGAGAGTAATCAGGTATTTAAAGCACTTGAGTTATCTGACCTTTTGGGGCGGATTAAGCCCAGCAAAATGGATAAATACAAGCAGGTGGATGAGTTTTTAAGATTAATTAGCCAAACACTAGATACTGATTTAAGTACTCAAGATGAGATCTCAGTTGTTGATTTAGGTTGCGGTCATGCCTATCTAACCTTTGCTGTGCAGGAGTTTTTAAAGGATAAGTATAAAAAGGTTTCAATTGTTGGTGTAGATGAACGGCAAGATTCAAAGCTTCATAATGAAAAGGTGGCTGCTAAGTTAAAGGTGGAGGCTAAATTCATAGCTGCCAAAATTGCCGATACACCTAACCAAAAAGTTGATATTGCAATCGCACTTCACGCTTGTGATACTGCCACCGATGACGCCCTTTACTGGGCGATTAAAAATAAGGCAAAGGTAATTATGGCTGCCCCTTGTTGCATGCATCAATTACAAACTCAGATTAAAGAGGCACCTGAGCCTTGGGGTTTATTAACTAAGTATGGTTTAGTTAAGGAGCGCTTAGTTGATCTAATGACAGATTCACTTCGGGCTCAAATTTTAAAATTACTTGGATATCGGGTTGATATTGTGGAGTTTATTGGTGGTGAGCACACCGCACGCAATATTTTAATTAGGGCTGTCTTTACCGGTGCCAATCCGGCACCAATAGACAAAGAGCGGTATTTGCAATTACTAGCGCAGTGGCAGATCAGCCCATACTTGGCTAACTTATTAAAAAATGAGTTAAAAGCTGCGGCGCAGATTGGTTGAATCTAACTTTGCGCAGTAGATGGTGCTTTCACAACTGATATTTTTATAATCACCAACAAAGATTCCAATCACCACCCCAATTACCAAGGTGGTTAGTAGATAGCTGAATTTCACCCCTTAATTTTGGATTATTTAAGCCTGCTGCCGTCGGGGATAGGTGGTGCTGCTGTGGAAATTGGGGTGTGAAAGTTCAGGTAGGATTTGCCTTCGCACAAGACCATAAAAAAGTTTTGTGACTTCACGCATCTTAAAGTGATTAATTGATTACTAATTAAGAGCTTAAGAACCTGTTCGGTGTAGTTAGAGATAACTACTCGGTTCGAAGATGCTAGGGATTTAGCAAATTGCTAAATCACAAACCGAGTGCTCTTTGCTTACCGTGGGTAAACAAAAGAGTGAAAAAGGAGTGTGCCTAAATGGCAGTTGTAACTATGCGAGAGCTCCTCGACAGTGGCGTTCACTTTGGACACCAGACTCGTCGATGGAATCCAAAGATGAAGCGCTATATCTTCACTGAGCGCAACGGCATCTACATCATCGATATCCAACAATCATTAGCGCTAATTGATGCCGCTTATGAGTTTATTAAAGATGCAGTTGCAAAGGGTGGCCATGTACTTTTCGTTGGCACCAAAAAGCAAGCACATGAGCCAATCAAGCAGCAATCTGCCCGAGTTGGCATGCCTTATGTAACAGAGAGATGGTTAGGCGGAATGCTTACCAACTTCCCAACTGTTTATAAGCGCGTACTTAGATTAAAAGAGTTAGAGGCGTTGGAGAGTGCAAATGACCAACTTCTAACCAAAAAAGAGTTATTAGTTCTTCGCCGAGAGCGCGAGAAGTTAAATAAGAACTTAGATGGCATCCGAAATATGACCAAGTTGCCAGCTGCAATTTGGGTAATTGATACTAAGAAGGAGCACTTAGCTGTGGCTGAGGCGAAGAAACTTGGTATTCCAGTAATTGCCATTTTGGATACAAATTGTGATCCAGATGAGGTTGATTTTAAGATTCCAGGAAATGATGATGCGATTAGATCCATTGCGCTATTAACTAGAGTAATGACTGATGCAATCGCAGCAGGACTTCAAATCAGATCAGCAAATGCTGCAAAGATCGCTGATAAGGCAGCTGCTGAAGCAGCCGCTGCTGCTGAGAAAACTGCTGAGCAACCTCTTGCTGATTGGGAGAAAGATCTAATCAAAGAGCCAACTGAAAACAAAGGTGAGTAATTTGGCTTACACAGCAGAGGATGTTAAAAGATTACGGGAGCAGACCGCTGCCGGAATGCTTGATTGCAAAAAAGCCTTAGATGAAGCAGATGGTGATTACCAAAAAGCGGTAGAGATCATCCGGGTTAAAGGCCAAAAGGGTGTTACAAAACGTGAAGGTCGCGCCACCTCAAATGGGTTGGTGACAGCAAAAGCTGAGGGTGATCTTGGCGTAATGCTTGAGTTAAATTGCGAAACTGATTTCGTGGCAAAGGGAGATAAGTTTCAAGCTTTAGCTGATGAGTTGTTAAACCATCTAGCTTCATCAAAAATTGGTGAACTAGATAAGTTTTTATCCTCAAAGCTTGCCTCAGGCAAAACTGTGCAAGAGGTTGTAGATGAAGGAAATGCGATGTTGGGGGAGAAGATTGAGATTAAGCGAATCTCAGTTTTAACTGGCTCACCAGTCTCGCTCTACCTACACAAAACCTCTCCTGATCTGCCACCACAGGTTGGTGTATTAGTTCAATTAAAAAATGCTGCAGAAAATGTTGGCAAGGATATTGCCCAACATATTGCAGCCTTCGCCCCACAATTTGTTAGCCGAGATCAAGTACCAGCTGATGAAATTGCTAAAGAGCGCAGATTGGCAGAAGAGAGTGCAAAGGCTGAAGGAAAGCCAGAGGCTTCAATTGCCAAGATTGTCGAGGGCCGGGTTACTGGTTTTGTTAAAGAGGTTTCTCTCCTTGAGCAAGCATTTGCTAAAGATGCTAAGAAAACTGTGCAACAAATTCTGGATGAAGCTAAGACTGCCGTGTCTGCCTTCAATAGATTCCGCGTAGGTCAGTAAACTAGTTAAGACAAATTAATTAAAGGAGCGCTCATGCCACGTAAAGGTTATAAACGAGTGCTCCTTAAATTATCTGGTGAAGTATTTGGCGGCGAAAAAGGCATCGGTGTTGATCCTGATGTCGTCCATGATGTGGCAAATCAAATTGCAGAGGTGGTCAGGAGTGGCACGCAAATTGCCATTGTTGTTGGCGGTGGAAATTACTTTAGGGGAGCAGAGCTTCAACAACGTGGCATGGATCGAGCCCGCGCTGATTACATGGGCATGTTGGGCACAGTTATGAATTGTTTAGCGCTACAAGATTTTCTAGAAAAAGAGGGTATTGAAACCCGCGTGCAAACTGCAATCACAATGGGTCAGGTGGCAGAGCCTTATGTGCCACGACGGGCAATTAGACATTTAGAAAAGGGCAGAGTTGTAATTTTTGGTGCAGGTGCTGGCATGCCATTTTTCACTACCGACACCGTTGCAGCTCAACGTGCACTTGAAATTGGTGTGGACGCACTGCTCTTGGCAAAAAGCGGTGTGGATGGTGTTTATTCAGCTGATCCTCGCAAGGATAAGAGTGCAACAAAGTTTGAAGCAATTTCCTATGATGAGGTTTTAAGTAAATCACTTGCAGTAGCAGATGCTGCTGCCTTTGCACTTTGCCGTGAGAACAAACTGCCAATTGTGATCTTTGATCTTAAAAATCAAGGCAATATCAGGCGGGCAGTATCTGGTGAAAGCATTGGCACACTCGTCTCCTAAGCCTTATTTATTACCTGCTGTAATTTGCTAGTAGAGTTGGATTAATTAAAGGAGATGGGAAAATGTCTGATTTAAATACCTCACTTGCTGAGTGCAACACTAAAATGAATAAAGCTATTGATGTTGCTAAAGAGGATTTCGCCACCATCCGAACTGGTAGAGCCCACCCAGCGATGTTTGCAAAGTTAATGGTGGATTACTACGGAACTGGCACTCCTTTATCCCAACTTGCAACAGTCCAGGTGCCAGAGGCCCGGCTGGCATTAATTACTCCTTATGACAAAGGGGCGATGGCAGCAATTGAAAAGGCAATTCGCGATTCAGATTTAGGTGTGAACCCAGGAAGTGATGGCACCGTAATTCGGGTTAACTTCCCACAATTAACGGAGGAGCGACGCAAAGAGTTTATAAAGGTGGCAAAGGGTAAGGCTGAGGATTCAAAGGTTTCAATTCGTGCAATTAGACGAAGTGCGAAAGAGGCGATGGAGAAGTTAGAAAAAGATGGCAAAGTTGGCAAAGATGATTTAGCCAGAGCAGAAAAAGAGCTAGAAAAAGTCACAGGTGAGCACACTGCCAAAATTGATGAGTTACTTAAGCATAAAGAAGCTGAGCTGCTCGAGGTTTAATGATGGCAGACCTGCACGCAATAAATGATGCAATAAATAAAAAAGCAGGTCGCAAACTTCTTCCATCGATTTTAGTATCCCTACTTTTACTTGGATTAATCTTTGGCACCATTAATACCGAGCCACTACTGTTTTTTGCCTTTATTTGGCTGGTGATCATGATCGGAATTAGAGAGATTACCGCTGCCTATAGCAAGGGCGGAATTGAATTACCTGATTATGTTTTAATGATTGCAGCCACAGTTTTGTTGGTGGCAACTTGGAATGGTCAAACCCAAGGGCTTGCTGTCGCTACCGGACTTATTATCCCAATTTTAATGTTTACCTTACTTTTGATCTCTCAAAATGATTTTATTAAACGATCAACCTCAGCAGTTTTCATCACCTTCTATTTAGCTGTCCTGGGTGGCTTTATTCTGTTGCTAGCAAATCATCCCGATGGGGCTACAAGAATTTTTGCATTGGTTGCATTGATTGCCTGCAATGACACCTTTGCCTATATTGCTGGAGTTTTAATCGGAAAGCACAAACTTGCGCCAAGTATTAGCCCGAAGAAAAGTTGGGAGGGATTAATTGGGGGCGCGATCGCAGCAGTTATTGGTGGCTCATTCATCTTTAACTCACTCTTTGAATCTGCTTGGTTTGTTGGGGCGTTAATTGGATTAATGACGGTAGTCACTGCCACCTGTGCAGATTTGATTGAATCTGCAATAAAGAGAGATTTAGCTATTAAAGATATGTCTAATTTACTGCCAGGTCATGGCGGAATTATGGATCGATTAGATTCTGCCCTCTTCACCGCCCCAGCAGTTTGGTTTGCGATTGAATTAATTAATCGGTATTTATAGATGGTTGATTTAGTATTTGATGCCCCAGCTGTTAAGAAAAAAACACCAATTCATCTTGCTGATTTAACTCCGGCTGAGCGAAAGGCGCGGGCGGTTGAGTTGGATCTGCCACCATTTAGAGCCAATCAATTGGCGGTGCACTTTTTCACTCACCACAATGATGATATTGAAAGCTTTACCGATATTCCAAAGGATTTACAAGCAAAATTAGGTGAGGCATTTTTACCTAAGTTGTTAACCTTAGTTAAATCAGTGACCTGCGATGGTGGCAAAACTAGAAAAGATTTGTATCGATTACATGATGGAGTTTTAGTTGAATCAGTTTTAATGCGTTACACCGATCGCACCACAGTATGTATTTCATCGCAAGCTGGATGCGGCATGGGTTGTCCATTTTGCGCAACCGGCCAAGCAGGATTAACTAGAAATTTAACTGCAGGTGAGATCACTGCGCAGGTAATGATGGCTGCTCGTGCTTGTGATTTAGGGCAGATGCCAGGTGGGCCGACTCGATTATCTAATGTGGTTTTTATGGGCATGGGTGAGCCCATGGCAAATTACAAAGCGGTGATGCAAAGTATTAGAAATATTACAAATCCTCAGCCAGATGGGTTAGGGATTGGAGCAAGATCGGTAACGCTTTCAACTGTTGGCTTGGTAAGTGGCATTGAGAAGTTAATTGAAGAGGATATTCCAGTAACACTTGCAATTTCATTGCACACTCCAGATGATGAGTTGCGCGATACCTTGGTGCCAATTAATTTAAGGTGGAAGGTGCGTGAGGTTCTGCAAGCTGCCGATAAGTACGAGGCCAAGACTGGCAGACGTTACTCAATTGAGTATGCCTTAATTAGAGATATTAATGATCAAGCTTGGCGGGCTGATTTATTAGGA